>CBEWDL010000028.1:0-24976 GCA_965555375.1 uncultured bacterium | reverse complement strand
TTTAGATCTTGTTGATCCATTGGCGGTTAGCACAAGCATAATCTTTTCGCCGGCTGCCAAACCTATGGCCATTATTATGGCACGACAATTGCCATATAAGCGGGTGAAAGCGGCCGATGGGTTTGAGTTGACCGCGATGAAGGGATTGGTCCAGACGAATGCACCGAGGAGGAGATTGAGATGGCAAATGCGGCGGAATATAATGACCTGTGTGTCACCTGCAACTATGCTGCCACCTGCGTCCGGCGCAAACATCACGGCAAACCGGTGTGGTATTGCGAGGAGTTTGACGATTATCAGCCTCCCTCTGAAAAATCCGCTAAAACTTTCGCGATTACAGACCTGGCGGAGGAATCGGAAATGGCCGAGGATACATCGCCTCGTTTTAACGGATTATGCTGTAATTGTGAGAATAGAGAAACCTGCGTGATTCCGAAATCCGAGGGGGGCATCTGGCATTGCGAGGAGTATCGTTGACATACCCCTTGCGCTTATAGCGGCCGAATAGAAACAGCAGGGAATGGACGCGATGAACTCGACAGATGCTCTGGAACGCCATGAATACGCACGAAAAAGGGACCTCATCGGTGAGGACTCTTAAAGATAGATGTTACTGCCGTAAGAGTTTGTTGCCCAAACCGTTTAAACGGTGATTGTCGTTGACTCTTATGGGAAATACACAAATGAGGATCGATTCGAGAGATCGAATCTGGCGAGGAGTCGTGATGGTATGGTAGTGAAAGAAAAAAGCAAAAAGCCCCCTCAGGCCGGGGAAGTTCGGAAGACCAGTTTATATGGTGCAGTGATCGAGCAGTTCAACAAGGCTGCCGATCTAATGCATCTGGATGACGATATCCGCAAGATTCTGCAGGCCACCAAAAACGAGATCGTGGTCCATTTCCCGGTAAGGATGGACGACGGTCGGATCGAAATGTTCATAGGCTATCGTGTCCAGCATAATGACGCACTGGGTCCTTACAAGGGTGGCCTGCGCTTTCACCCGGACGTGAAGATTGACGAAGTGAGGGCACTGGCCGCCTGGATGACATGGAAAAGCGCGATCGCGGATATTCCTTTCGGGGGTGCCAAGGGAGGTATCCAGTTCGATCCATTTATATATTCAATGAATGAACTGGAACGCATCACCCGTCGTTTCACCTTCGCCCTTGGTAATAACATCGGCCCTGAGTATGATATCCCCGCGCCCGACGTCAACACAAATGCTCAGATAATGGCCTGGCTTCTTGATACATATTTATCGACCATGCCACCTCATGAAAGGCAGCGTTGCACGCATGTGGTGACCGGTAAACCGATCGAGTCAGGGGGGAGCCTGGGCCGTGACAAAGCGACCGGACAGGGCGTCGTATTCACTATCGAAGAATGGGCCAAAGATCGAAATTTCGATTTAGGCAAGGCAACGTTCATCGTTCAGGGATATGGCAATGTCGGTTCATGGGCTGCCCGACTGCTGGGCCGGCTCGGCCCCAGGCTTCTGGCGGTGGAGGATATCACCGGGGCAATTGCGGATCTTAAAGGAATTGATCCGGAGGATCTCGCCGCCTATGTCGGAAAACATGGTGGCGTCAAAGGTTACTCCAAGGCCGAGGTTGTAGACCATGAATCGTTCATGAAAACCAAAGCTGATATTTTTATACCGGCGGCTATGGAAAACCAGATTACAGAAGAAACCGCCCCTCGGCTAAATGTACAATTAGTGGCCGAGGGTGCCAATGGCCCCACGGATCCCGGCGGAGATAGGGTTTTAAGAAGCAGGGGAATCGACGTTATACCGGATATTCTCTGTAACTCCGGGGGGGTATGCGTTAGTTATTTCGAGTGGCTTCAGAATAAGCGTAGCGAATTCTGGGATATCGAGGAAGTCGATAGGAAACTTCGCAAAAGAATAGGGCAATCCTATGCCAAAGTGCGTCAAGCCGCTCAACAATATGAGACCGATTGGCGCACCGCCGCGTATATCGTAGCATTAGCCAGGTTGGAGAAGGTGTATAAAGAGCGAGGGATTTTCCCGTAAGAAAGAGCAGCAAAAGGAATTGCCGGAGAGTCCATCTTGAGATCCGGCATTACCTGTTCTAGGTTGATGCGTTTCTGTGGCCCGTGGATCTGCGCCGTATCGGCAAACTCAAATGGGGATTAATGGTTTGTTAACCGGGATGACGCCTGTAAGAAGCTTAAGAGGAGATTCCAATATTGAATGACATGCGATATCTAGACCTGCGTTCGATCTGTATCCACGATTCGAGCCGTGGCAGACATAAGCATCACAATCAACCTGTATGGTTTTGCGAGGATTTTGAGGACCATATTTCAGTGAATTCTAAACAAAGGAGAAGATGTAGCCGGATTTGACGGAATCCATATTCGGGGTCGATACGGAGGTCTCAGGTGGTTATAAGGATTTGTGCTATAATTGGGCCGATTGCGACAGATGCACTTATCCCAGGCCGCATTCTGGTATCTGGCATTACGAGGAGTACCGGTAGGATATCCCATACATTATTCGCAACCCAAAAAACTGCAAGGAAAAGATGCCATGAATTCAACAGGTGTTTTTAAAATTCTGGAAAAATATGATGATGAAAAGGCTGGTTTAATCTCAATCCTCGAAGATATTCAAGCCAAGTACGGTTATCTTCCGAAAGATGCGCTGGAATCAGTGGCTGAGAAAACGGGTCGTTCGTTAGTCGACATATATGGAGTTGCTACATTTTACAAGGCTTTCAGCCTGAAGCCGAGGGGAAAACACCTGATATCGGCCTGCCTGGGGACTGCCTGTCATGTGCGCGGGGGCCCGATCATTGCCAGGGAAATCGAAAAACAGCTGGGGATAAAATCGGGGGAGACTACATCGGATAAAGAGTTCACTCTTGAAACCGTGAACTGCCTCGGCGCCTGTGCTCTGGGCCCCGTGGTCGTCGTGGATGGCCACTATTTTCCGAATGTGAAGACTTACATGGTTAGGCAAATTTTAGAAAAATCGAGAAAGGGACTTGACGTTGTTGAAATAGATACTGATCAAAGGGTTTTCCCCATGGAGGTCAGCTGCGTCAGATGCAACCACAGCCTGATGAATTCGAGCCATCTTATCGATGGATACCCTTCGATCCGTGTAACAATGTCTTTCGGGGATATTCACGGCTGGCTGGCGTTGTCCAGCCTTTACGGCAGCTACAATGTTTCGTCGGAATACGATATTCCCGGAGATACAATTGTTAATTTGTTCTGTCCGAATTGTCATGCAGAACTCCTGGGGGCGTCAGGTTGCACCGAGTGTGGCGCTCCCATGGTATCCATGATAGTCCGCGGAGGGGGTGTAGTACAGATCTGTTCCCGCCGAGGATGTAAAGGCCATATGCTGGATTTAAACGGTGTAAATATTTGACAACCGAAGGCGGCAAAGAGATGAAACGGTAAATATTAGTCTGCTCATAGATAGGGTTGGATCATGCAAAGATTAGAATCAATAGAGGATTTCCGGGAATTACAAGAAAGGATAGGAAGGGATCGGGATTCGAAAATTCCCACTGTTGTTATATCTGCCGGTACCTGCGGGCAGGCCAGTGGCGCCAATGACTTGATCCGTGTTGCCAAACGAGAACTTCTCTTCAAAGGATTGACCGAAAGAATTCATCTGCGTATTACCGGTTGCCACGGGTATTGTGAAATTGAACCCTCGGTGCTGATTGAGCCGCGCGGAACCATATATCCAAAAGTGGGACTTGAGGAGATGGCTGATATTATTGAAGCTGTGGATCAGGGCAGAGTAATTGAGGATTTATTGTATGTCGATCCCAACACGGACAAAACAGTCGAGAAGCAGAAGGATTTACCTTTCTATAAGAAGCAGGTTCGGACGATACTATCCCGCAACGAGAAGGTAGACCCGATTCGCGTCTTCAACTACATAGAAAATGACGGCTATTCTGCGTTAGCCATGGCGCTGAAACGCGGCGATTCCAAATGGGTAATTGAAGAAGTCAAGAGTTCCGGGCTTAGAGGTCGCGGGGGCGCGGGCTTCCCTACCGGTGTTAAGTGGGAAATGCTGGCAAACCAAAAAAACGGTACTCGTAAATTCCTCGTATGTAACGCCGACGAGGGTGACCCCGGCGCTTATATGGATCGCAGCGTCCTCGAGGGCAACCCTCATAGCATTATCGAAGGTATGATAATCGGAGCTTATGCCACCGGCGCAACAGAGGGTGTTATTTATGTCCGCAATGAGTACCCCCTGGCAATCAAGCATCTAATCATCGCTCTTCGTCAGGCTTGCGAACTTGGAGTCCTTGGGGAAAATATTCTTGGAAGCGGTTTTGCTTTCGAGATTAGCTTGGTAAGGGGTGCCGGGGCATTCGTGTGCGGAGAGGAGACAGCCCTGATCAGATCCGTAGAGGGCAAAATGGGCGAGCCGCGACAGAGGCCTCCTTATCCCATCGAAAAAGGGATCCGGGGACGCCCCACATGTATCAATAATGTAGAGACGTTGGCCAATATCCCTGTCATGATAAGCAGAGGGGGTGAGGAATACGCCAAGGTCGGAGTTCCGGGAAATACCGGCACGAAAATATTCTCCCTTGTTGGTAAGATCAGGAACACAGGACTTGTCGAGGTACCGCTGGGAACAAAAATCGGCGAGGTCGTCTACGATATCGGCGGCGGCCCGGTCGGCGAGGCAAAGATCAAAGCGGTCCAAACGGGCGGACCGTCGGGAGGTTGCATTCCCGCCAGTATGTTCGACTTGCCGATAGATTATGACAGTCTGGTAATGGCAGGATCGATCATGGGTTCCGGCGGAATGATCGTAATGGACGAGAACACATGCATGGTTGACGTGGCCAAATATTTCATGAATTTTCTGAAAGAAGAGTCTTGCGGCAAATGTTTCACCTGCCGGAAAGGCACCCAGAGGATGTATGAGATACTGGATGATGTTACCAGGGGGGTCGCTAAACTACAGGATCTTGATCTCCTCGAGGAACTTGTGCTGGCGGTAAAGGACACCACCATGTGCGGACTGGGGCAATCGGCTCCCAATCCCATACTCAGCACTTTGCGCTATTTCCGTGAGGAATATGAAAGACATATTATCGATAAAAGGTGTGATGCCTTTGTCTGCAAGGACCTGGTGGGGGCGCCCTGTCAGTCGGCCTGTCCTATAGGGACCGAGGCCTGGAGGTATGTGGCTCATCTGGCGCGGGGTGAATTTGAAGAAGCATATCGCGCTATCAGAGAGACGAATCCGTTCCCGTCGATCTGCGCCAGGGTCTGCGATCATAATTGCGAAAGTAAATGCAAGCTGGGAACCACTGGCAACAGGCCGGTGGCGATAAGGGCTCTTAAACGTTTTATCACCGACCATGTCGACCCATCCAGTTACAAGCCGGTCAGGGAGATTATTCCGGAGAATGCCTCGAAGAGGGTAGCCGTGGTCGGGTCCGGTCCGGCCGGGCTCACAACCGCCCACTATCTTTCTTTAAGAAGCTATAAAGTGACGGTATTCGAGGCTGATGCCGAACCGGGCGGTATGCTGCTGGCAGGTGTCCCGGAGTATCGTCTGCCGGGGGATATCCTGCGCAAAGAGATACGCTCCTTAATTGATGAGAACATAACGGTCGAATGCCGTAAAGCTCTGGGCAGGGATTTCACAGTGGACGATCTTTTCAGTAGCGGTTATAAAGCGGTTTTAATGGGGTTGGGCGCCCATCGCAGCCGCCGCCTGAATCTGGACGGTGAAGAATCGGAGGGTATCTATCCGTCAATTAGGTTCTTGCGCGCCTTTAACCTTAACGGCGAAAAGCTTGCAAAAGGCCGTGTCGGAGTCATAGGCGGAGGCAATTCAGCGGTCGACGCCGGCCGGGTTGCCCTTCGTCAACTCGAGGTAAAAAACGTGACCATATTTTACCGTCGTTCGCGCCAGGAGATGCCAGCGTTCCAGTTGGAGATAGATGCGGCTCTTGAAGAGAGCGTGAATCTTGAAACGCTTGTTTCCCCGACTCGAATAATTACAGAGAACGGCCGGCTTACAGGGATTGAGCTTATCCGAAACGAACTGGGTAAACCGGATGCCAGCGGTCGCCGCAGTTTCAGGAAGAAACCCGGCACCGAGTTTACTATTCCCCTGGATACTTTGATTGTGGCCATCGGAGAGCAGATGTATCCGTTCGCTCTCGACGGTTCCGCGGGTATTGAAATTAGTGATCGGGGAACCCTTGTGGTAAATGAGAATACTCTCGAAACCAGCCGGCCCGGCGTTTTCGCCGCCGGCGACGCTGTGACCGGTCCCAACAGCGTCATCAACGCTATAGCGGCGGCCCGGAAAGCGGCTTATATGATCGACCGGTATCTGAAGGGTGAAGAAATGACCATAACGCCGGTGGTGAACTTGCCAAAAATCTATGTTGAACCGGTAAGTGAAGAGCAGGCAATACCTGGCCCGGCGGAGCGCATCAATCCGCCGATGCTTTCGATCAATGAACGCAGACGCTGTTTTGCCGAGGTTGAAATGGCATTCTCGCTTGAAGAGGCGGTTTTCGAAGCCAGCCGGTGTTTGAGATGCGATCTGGAATTTACAAAACCGGATATTAGCGAAGAAGAATGCATTCCAGCAGGAGAAAATATAGCATGATCAGTCTGAACATAAACGGTCTCAACGTTTCTGTGGAGGAGGGTACAACGCTTCTTGAAGCGGCTAAATGCCTTGGTTTTCCCATTCCCACGCTTTGCCATATGGAGGGGCTTTCGCCCTACGGCGCCTGCCGGCTCTGCGTTGTGGAGATCGGGGAGGGCCCCGGAGCCAAACTGGTAACATCGTGTACATATCCTGCGGAGGAGGGGCTTAAAGTCAGAACGGCTTCGTCGAGAGTGGTTAAGGCCCGCAAAATGATCCTGGAACTTCTGCTGGCCACATGCCCTCAATCGAAAACCATTCAGGATCTGGCGGCGGCTCATGACGTCAGGCAGCAACGTTTCAGGCAGGAATACGAAGATTGCATCCTGTGCGGGCTGTGCGTTCGCATGTGCGAAGAGCAGATGATGGCAAAGGCGATCGGCTTCCGTGAGCGAGGGGAAAAGCGAAGCATCGGCACGCCTTTCGATATCAAATCGGAAGTCTGCCGTCTGTGTGGCGGATGTATGTATGTATGTCCGGCCTGTCAACTCAGATGCACATACAATGAACCGGAAAAGGCAATCTGCGGGGGCTGTGCAAATTTGAGTCCGCCGTGTATCGAAGAGGAAAAGTTTGATGATATGATGTGCTACATGGAACCATGTGTTGCATGTGAGATAAAGAAAGATTGATGATAGTAACGGAGGAGTAGAAGATGTCGATAACGCTCTCGAGAATAAACGCCTCTGCGGCAACTTTGACCAAAAATAGAACTGAAGATTCCATTACACCTTCTTCGGGAATGTGCGTAACATGCGTGGATGGTTGCATCGGCATGTGCGAAATAGGCAAATCATCATACCGGGGTCATGAGGTGATCTACCCTCAACCATTTGGCGTTATTACTACCGCCGCTGAAAAAACATATCCTGTCGATTACTCGCATTTCAATATCATGGGCACGGCGGTTGGCGCTCACGGCATAGAGGCCGACAGCGATAAAGCGATTTTCCCGGCGGTCGATCTCGAAGTTGCCTTCGGGCATGACAAAGGGATTAGGTTCCGGTATCCATGGATCATACCCGGCATAGGTTCAACGGATATAGCCAAGAATAACTGGGAGGGACTCGCTATAGGCTCCGCCCTGGCCGGAACCGGCCTGACCATTGGAGAAAACGTATCCGGCATGGATCCCGAATCGGTAATCAAGAACGGCAAGGTTATCGATACCGTGGATTTGAAACGGCGCATCAAACTCTATCAGGACCATCAGCGGGACGGATATGGCGCCATTATCGTTCAGGCTAATGTCGAGGACACTCGTCTGGGCGTTCAGGAGTACGTCATAAGTGAGCTTGGCGTCCAATGTGTCGAGCTGAAGTGGGGACAGGGTGCCAAGAATATCGGTGGCGAGGTAAAAATAAAGAACCTCAAAAAAGCCCAGATGCTGTATGAACGCGGCTATGTTGTATTGCCGAATCCAGCCGATCCCGATGTTATCAAAGCTTTCGAACGTGGAGCGTTCAAGGAATTCGAAAGGCACTCGCGAGTGGGTATGGTTTCGGAGGAGTCGTTCGCCAGTAGAGTAGCCGAGCTGCGCAAAGCGGGAGCCAGATATATTTTCCTGAAAACCGGAGCCTACCGGCCGGCCGATCTCGCCAGGGCCATAAAATTCTCCTCAAAATATAATATTGATCTTCTCACCGTTGACGGCGCCGGCGGAGGAACCGGCATGAGCCCCTGGAGGATGATGAATGAATGGGGCATGCCTCCGGTGGAATTGCACTCACTCTTATATAAATATACAAAACAGCTTGCTGACAGAGGCGAACATGTCCCTGCCTTAGCGCTGGCCGGCGGTTTTACGTTTGAGGATCTGATATTCAAGGGTCTCGCTCTCGGGGCTCCCTTTGTAAAACTGATCGGAATGGCCAGAAGTCCTATCGCCGCGGCCATGGTCGGCAAAACAATCGGTCGTAGCATCGAGGAAAACCAGATTCCCGTGTATATCGAACGATTCGGCAATACGAAAGACGAGATTTTTGTTACCTCAGGCGAATTGCGCAAAGAATTAGGTGATGACGAATTTGAAAGACTTCCAACCGGAGCAATCGGGCTGTATACCTATTACGAGCGTCTGGGGCAAGGATTGCGTCAGCTGATGTGTGGCAGTCGGAAGTTTTCTCTTGAGCACATTTCGCGGGATGATATAACCGCTTTGACTCATCAAGCCGCTGAGATAAGCGGAATTCAGTATGTAATGGATCAGGATAGAACGGAGGTTGAGGAAATCCTTAATAATTAAAGTGAAGCTGACTGCAATTTATTCTCTGTCAACCGGGGCAGCAACGGTTATTGTTTTGCAGCGACTTTGTCAATAATTGTTTTCTGCTGGTTGGTTGACTCATAACCCCGGTGATGATTATCATCGGGGTTTTCACATGTAAACTATCCAGTGGCTGTTATTGTGAGGCCCGTCAAGACTTTTCCGGACATTTTACTCAACGAATAGCCGGGCAATGGCTATGCCCGACTCGCCAGCGACGGAGTAAAGTAAGTACATGCTGCCGTCCTCCTCAAATATGCATGGATCGCGCAACTGATTGACACGCTCAAAAGCAGCACCCCTCACTGAAGGTACCAGCGGATACGCCGCACCTTCGTACTCTGTTTCAGGCTTGAGTATGGTTACCGGCGGTGAGTTCTTCCAACTGTTCCAGTCAGGAGTGAGATCGACAGTTGACAGCAGAATTCGTTCAGGGCAGTTGCCAGCGTTGGAATAAAATACGCAAAGGGTATTGTCTCTCACCAGCACCGCAGCATGCCTCATTTCAGGCGTAAAGAGCGTTGGTCCTTCCTCGAAGTTTGTTATCCCATTGCGCGATCGACGAAACATGCCCGGCATTTCCAGGGTATAGTAGTAACCATCCCGGTCAAAGGTTCGCCAATAGGCGCCGCCGAGAATCTCTTCGCGCGCGCTAAATACAAGTCCATCTCTTGAAATGGCTAAGCGTGTCACTTGAAGCGGTTGTCTTGGCATGCAACAACCGTGATAGTAAATCCAGATCTCCTGGCGCCCGGGTCTAACCCTGACGTCTGGCGACGCAATATGATCATCGAAATATGAGTCTTTCAGATCGAGTACGCCCTTACTGTAAACCTGCCAGGGTCCACGAAGGTCGTCGGCGTACGCTAACCGAATGTAAGTTCCCCTGTGGTGGGCAAAGTATAGATAATAGCGACCCAAAGGACAGGATACCCAGTCCGGTACCCGAATCAGAGAAGGGCCGTTAATATTGGCGCCAATACGATTATCCAGTTGAGGATAAATGATCGGGTTTTTCGAAAATCTTCGGACATTCAAAGCCACAACACCTGTCACAGAATTACGTCTTCAATACCTGCTGTATCTGGAATCAATGTAGATCATGTCATGCTCTGACACAAGTACGATAATATCCCGGGCCGATACTCGGTCCGTAGTCTCACGCTTATATACTGCTGTCGCTCTAAAAAAGGCAATATGATTATCTCCGGGCGTTACAACGGAGTTCAGTTTTCATCTGGCGAGGGCCGGATGATGACCAGCCCCTCTTAGATCGGCTCAGTCTTATATCAGTATAATGTTGAACCATGAAAGGAAGTTAAGATGAGTCGGAAGCAGTCCGGGGCTGAGAATATTATTGCCAGGATAACCAAAACCGCTGCTTATTTCAAATTCTTGAACGATCCCGAAAGCAGCAATATTAAGTACGCAGAATCCCACTGTGATTCTGTCGAATTGGCCCTGTTTATGCCATAAAAATACGCTTGACTCCTGGGCATATTTTAATATAATCTTAAATGTATGTTTGGCTTCTAGCCTCGCGCCATAGTGGGTGCTGCAATTGCCTGAGGGAACAAAATAAATCGAAAATAATTAAAATCTCGGGATAGGCGATGAAGGGGCAGCTTTTCTTGCTTTTTTCACACTCGCTTGTCTCTCGGACGGTCGTTATCACCTTCTCCAAAACCTAAATGGAAAGGATTGAAATATGAAAGGTCGGTTTACGCGAGAGATGATTGTCTGCGTTGCTGCGGTCTTGCTCGGCCTCGTCCTTGCCCAAGGCGCAGTTGTTTATAAAGATGTCGGCGAGCTAACCGCACAGTCCAACCGCATTGTTATCGGTGACGTTATTGAGGTTACCAGCTTCTGGAACCAGGAGCGCACGCTGATCAAAAGTCGTATTCTCGTTGACGTTGACGATTACCTGATCGGTGAGGGCACCGGCGCTGAAACGTTGGAGATGAGCGGGGGGACAATCGATGATCTGTCGCTCCATGTGTCGGTGCTGCCAGTTTTTGAACCCGGAGATCGTGTGCTATTGTTTCTGGGCAATAGCGAAATCGGCCTTGTCGGCTGTTTCCAGGGAGCTTACCTGACCGATGGAGAGCAGGTTGCCCGGATGGCGCCCGGCTGCAGACAGATCTTTTCTGAGACTCTCAGGCCGTTGCGCGGCTTATTGGATGAAATAGAACAGGCCCTTCCCTCCGGCGAATCTCTGCCTGAGGTTACTCCGTATGAGGGCGCTTTCGAGCTTCCGCTCGGAGCCCCGCTATACTCCTTGTGCGGGTACGACTGGACGTATCAGTCCAATCCGATGGGGGAAGACTATAGAATAAACGCCAACTGTCAGGACAGTCCGGCTGGAGACGCCAGCTCACAGCGCACTCAGATACAGAATGGGGCCAATGCCTGGAATGGGGCCGGAGCCGACTTCGAGTTCACCTATGGCGGCACCAGCAGTCAGACTTACGTCCAGTACAACGGCACGAATCTGGTTTACTTCGACACTACGCCACCTGACGGAGGCGGTTACGTAGCCGCCACATACATGTGGTATAACGGGAATGACATGTTAGAATGCGACCTGGTCTTCAATGATCTCAATTACACCTGGTGGAACGGGAGCGGCGGTTGCTACAGCTACTTTGACATCTGGAATGTTGCCGCCCATGAGTTCGGCCACTTTCTCTGCCTCGGCCATAGCAACTATTACTATGCCACAATGTATGCATATGTGGATTATTGTGAGACCTACAAGCGGAGCCTGCTTTCGGACGATATCAACGGTATCATCGCCATATACGGTACAGAAGACATGATCCCGCCGAGGCCGGACCCGATGACGTTCGAATCGCCGCCGTCACCAGTGAGCAACGTGGCTATCACCATGACGGCCACATTAGCGACCGACGAGACACCCCCGGTTCAGTACTACTTCGATTTCTATTCTGGCGGTCCGGGAGGCAACGATAGGTACTGGGGGACATCGCGAACCTATACGGATTATAGTCTTACTCCAAACACCGAGTACAGCTACCGCTGCAAGGCGCGCGATAGCGCCTCGCCTCCCAACGAAACTGCCTATTCGCCCGTTGCGAGCACTTATACGCTGGCAAATGTACCGGGAGCCCCGGAGCTCACAAATGTAACGACCACCACAATCGATCTGAATGTCGATCCTAACGGCAACCCAACCTACACAACCTTCGCCATAGTATGTGCGACCTCCGACCCGGTATGGGACGGCATGTTCGTAAATGCTTCGGGAGATCCCGCTGTCTCCGAGGAATGGCAGACGGACGACCAATGGGGCACGATCACGATACAGGGGCTCAGCCTCAATACCGAGTATTCGTTCCAGGTCAAGGCTCGAAATGAAGATCTTAACGAAACTGCGTATTCGGCTATCGCAAGCGCCTATACGCTGGCAAACGTACCGGGAGCCCCGGAGCTCACGAATGTAACGACCACCACAATCGATTTGAACGTCGATCCCAACGCCAACCCGAGCTACACAACCTTCGCCATTGTGTGTGCGACCTCCGACCCGGTATGGGACGGCATGTTCGTAAATGCTTCGGGAGATCCCGCTGTCTCAGAGGAATGGCAGACGGACGGCCAGTGGGGCACGATCACGGTACGAGGACTCAGCCCCGCAACAGAGTACTCTTTCCAGGTCAAGGCTCGAAACGAAAATTATATAGAAACCGAGTTTGGTCCTCAAAGCACGGAAACGACTCTGCCGGGGCAGTTGATACCCACTCTGGGTGAATGGGGAATGCTGATATTGGCGTTGTTGCTTCTGGCCGTCGGGACGATTGCAGTTATCCGCAGGCGTAAGGTGGTTCTGAGCAAAAGCGTCTGAGCGGTAAAAAGCAATAATATTTCCCACAAGATAGGGGCTACGCCCCGTGGCATGTTTTTTTGCATATTAAAAAATCATGCTCATCCCGACACAAGGTCGGGAAGAGCATGCCACCCGTCGCAAGGAAGGGGAGTTGCTATGAAACGTTTGAGCGTACTTGTGTGTTGCTTATCTATTAACCCGCTTGGTGCACGAGAACCTACACAAACCACATAGTAATAACGGTAAAAATTGCAGGGGCTGAACATTGTTCAGCCCGAAAGAGCCCTTTCCCCCTTGACAACAATTATAAAAATATTAGCTTCCGTGCGTGAGCAACTTCAGCGTAAATAGAGAGGCCTACAATAGGCTGGTTCGCCCGATACTCCGGCGGATCTACCTGAAAGGCCGGCTTTAACCCCCGGTTTCTCATATTATGGTTTTTCTAAAAAAGACAACCGGTCATCGATGATGGCGTTAAAATAAGGAGTTGACTATGGCTGAGATCAGCATTAAAGATATAAATATGATCGGTTTCTCACAGGTCACCGATGATGAGATCTTGAATTTCGTCAAAGCCTACGGGGCGCACCACTATAAGCGTTTGAACCTCGTGGTTCGTAAAGCGGAGGGCGTCTGGCTTACAGATATCAAGGATAAAAAATACCTCGATTGCCTGGCCGCCTATTCGGCGGCCAACCAGGGGCATCACCATCCGAGAATCGTTAGAGCCGTTGTGGAGGCCCTGCTGGGCGGCTGCGGCTCGGTCGTCTCCAATATGGTTTATTCCGATCCTCTGGGCATTTTTTCGAAGAAGATAGCCACGCTTGTGCCTCAGCTGGGGCCTCGTTTCGGTGAGAACGGGAACAAAGTCCTGCCGAAAAACGGTGGCGTGGAGTCGGTCGAGACGGCTATCAAGATGATGCGTTTCTACGGGTATAAGGAAAAAGGTATCCCCGACGGCAAGCAGGAGATCATCGTATTTAGGAACAATTTTCACGGGCGGATGATAACCGTTGTATCGTTCTCCAGCACGCCTAAATATAAAACGGGCTTCGGGCCGCTCACCCCGGGGTTCGTTACGGTGGATTACGGCGATTCGGACGCGGTCGAGAAGGCAATTAATAAGAATACCTGCGGCATACTGGTGGAGCCGATGCAGGGAGAGGGCGGCATGTATATCCCGCCGGATGGTTTTCTCAAGCAATTAAGGGAGATTGCAGACAGGCATAATCTTCTGCTCATATTCGATGAGATCCAGGTAGGGCTGGGGCGCACCGGCAAGATGTTCTGTTTCGAGCACGAGAACGTAATCCCGGACGGCGTTGTATTGGGCAAGGCTATATCGGGGGGAGTGCTCCCTTTGTCGGTTTTTGTTACTAACTCCGCGTTGATGGATATAGCATTCCAGCCCGGCTCCGATGGCTCGACTTTCGGCGGATATCCCCTCGCCTGTGTAGCCGGCATCGCCGCCCTGGATGTCATCGTAGAAGAAAAGCTGCCTGCCAAGTCGGCCGAGAAGGGAGAAATCTTGAAAAAGAAGATCATGGAGATAGCCGCTCATTCACCGCACGTCAAAGAGGTGCGAGGGTGCGGCCTGTTCATAGGCATCGAGATGAAAGGCGGCGATGCTATCTCCTACTGCCGCAAGTTGCTCGATCTGGGAATACTGGCCAACGACAGTCACGGCCACACAATCAGAATTTCACCGCCGTTGATTATAAACGATAACGAAATAGATTACCTTGCGGAGCGGCTGGAGAGGGTGCTTATCGATTGAAAACGGTCTTGATTGTATATGATACAGGCGATTCCCCGATTCGGGGTCGCCTTTTTCTTACCGATGATGGAAACCTGTTGACGTATTTGGCTGATTCCAGACCCGTTCGTGATTGAGCGAGAAACGAAAAGCCCAATAGTTATTTTTAGGATTATTATGTTGGCACTAATAAGAAATATTATTTATACTGAAATGGGGTTGAATCTTAATCCTATATGATTCAACATATTAGGCTATTATATTCCTCCTGTACGAGGGTCAACTTTGTGAAACATTTCTCTTGACAGATAAGGCGAAAAGTCTATTATTCCGATGGGTTTTGGGTGAGATTAGAAATGGGAGCAAAATCGACAATGGTTACTGATATGGCATGTGAAATAGTTCACATATATTTCCACTATAGATTTGGAAGGGAATAAGGTGATGGGTTATGAGCATCAATCGTAGAAACTTCCTGAAGCTGGCCACAGCCGCAGCATGTGTCGGCAGCGCTTCATCCGCTAAAAGCCAGGAGTATTTTGCCGGCTGGCCCGATCGCTATGGCATGTTGACAGACACGACTCTCTGCATCGGCACCAATTGTCGAAAGTGCGAGGAAGCCTGTAAGAAAGTCAACGAATTGCCGCCCCATGATGTTCCGTTGAGCGATAATACGGTTTTCGACCGGCAAAGGCGAACCGATCCTGAGAATTACACTGTCGTTAATCGTTTCCCGAATGTTGAAGATCCGGAGAAACCGATTTATGTGAAAAGCCAGTGCATGCATTGTAATGAACCCGCCTGTGCATCTGCCTGTCTTGTTAAGGCGTTTACAAAAACCTCGGAGGGGCCTGTAATATACAACAAGGACCTCTGCATCGGCTGCCGTTATTGCATGATCGCCTGCCCCTTTAATATCCCTACTTACGATTATTTAAGGCCTTTTGATCCGCAGGTTCGTAAGTGCACCATGTGCTATGACCGGATTAAGGAAGGCAAGATCCCGGCATGTGCAGAAATCTGCCCCAAGGAGGCTATTACTTTCGGCAAGAGGAGCGATCTCATCGATCTTGCGCATGAAAGGATCAGGAATCATCCAGATAGCTATATTCGCCATATTTTTGGAGAGCATGAGGCGGGCGGCACCAGCTGGCTGTATCTGGCTGGAGTTGGCTTTGAGAATGTTGGTTTTCCTTCGGAATTAGGGGAGACACCTTACCCGTCGCTTACGCGCGGTTTTTTGGGCGCGGTTCCCCTGGTCTTGACCATCTGGCCTGTCTTTCTGATAGGTTTGTACAAATTCTCGCAACACCGAGAAGAGGTTGAGAAAAACATACGAAGCAGCGGGGCAGGAAGGGACGAATAATGGCACGTGTTAGTATAAGAGAGCTACGAGTGAAAAATTGGTTTTCAGAAAAAATCTTGCTGGGAAATTCACCGGGTGAATATGTTCGAGGTCTTGTTACTCCCTTTAACATAATTGCGGCGGCGATCCTGGCTGTTGGCCTGCCCATAACCTGGATTCGTTTTACCCAGGGCATCGGTGCGGCAACTAACCTCAGCAATACGAATCCCTGGGGATTGTGGATTGGGGTGGATGTTCTCTGTGGAGTAGCGTTGGCGGCCGGGGGATTTGTAATTGGAACAGCCGTCCACCTTATGGGGATGAAGAAATATTATCCGATCGTCCGCCCGGCGGTTTTAACCGGATTTTTAGGCTACTTTTTCGTCGTTGTCGGCCTTTGTTACGATCTCGGACGCCCCTGGCGGTTGCCATACCCCATGGTCGTTTCCTATGGTGTAACCTCGGTGATGTTTCTTGTGGGATGGCATGTTGCTCTATACCTTTCTGTCCAATTCGTCGAATACAGTCCGGCTCTTTTTGAGTGGCTGGGATTGAAAAGGATTCGAAAATGGGCCATGCGTCTGACTGTGATCGCCACCGTATTCGGTGCTATTCTTTCCACTCTCCATCAATCGGCGTTGGGAGCGCTTTTCCTGCTGGCCCCGCATAACCTGCATCCGCTCTGGTATTCTCCATTTCTCCCGGTGTTTTTCTTTATTTCGGCTATCGCCGCTGGAATTACGATGGTCATCTTTGAAAGCATGCTATCGCATCGAATCTTTGGCCGCCAGATTAGCCATGAAGATCATGAAAACTTCGATGGTCTGACACTCGGGTTAGGCAAGGTTGCTGCAGCGGTTCTGTTTACCTATTTTTGCCTGAAATGGGTAGGAGTGGCACATGATAACCACTGGGCTCTGCTCGATACCTCCCTGGGGCATTGGTTTTTGCTGGAGGTTTTTGGCTTTGTCCTGGCTCCCTGCCTGCTCTTTTACTGGGCGACTCGACAACGTAATGTCCAGCTTGTGCGGATGGGGGCGATCTGGACGGTTTTAGGTATCATATTTAACCGTGTTAATGTCTCGATGATAGCCATGAACTGGAATCAGACGGATCGTTACTCCCCGAGCTGGATGGAATTCGCGGTAACGATCACCATCATAACAGTGGGGCTATTAACATTCCGGTTCATTGTCAATAGAATGCCGATTCTATACCGGCATCCCAATTTTGATTACGAGCATTAGGGAGGATTAAATGCATACGTTACATGATTTTATGATGCTTACTAAAGGCAACGAATATTTGCTCGCGGTGGTTGCGATGATTTTGTTCGCCATCTTCTGGCTGTTTCTCGACCGTAAGCGAAAAGAGGACAAGTAAGAATGCATCACTGAAATCGCTGCTTGTTTGATTGATTTTTTCAATGTCAGGAGATTTTGTTATGAAAAAAGATGATATTTCTTGCCGGTCGATATGGTACCTGGCGATATTTTTAATCAGCTTGGTTGTCATCGGCCGGGCTCAGCAAGCGCCCTTCCAAGATGCCGACCGGCCGCCTTGCAGCGATTGCCACATTTGCAGAGTTCCCATTGCCAAAGATCCGTGCTTGAAGCAATGTGTGAGGGATTTGAGGAAGGCTGGCTCCGTCCACACTCCCGCGGAGGGGCCGGATGTAGCAATCCTGGATCAACTCGAGGATCTATATCAGCCAGTTCGATTCAACCATAAGCTTCACGCTGAAATGGTCGGAATGGGAGAAGGATGCGTTCATTGCCATCATTACAGCCCAGCCGGGAAAATCTCTCCCTGTCGCGAATGCCACGGCCGGATTGCCTCTGAAACACAGGATCTCAGAAAGCCGGGGCTGAAAGGGGCGTTTCACCGCCAGTGCATGGGATGCCATCGTGAATGGAGTCACAGCACGGCATGTGTGGTTTGCCACCTGCCTTTTGAAGGGCAGCCCCTGGGAGAAGACGTGGGCGATCAAACCGATATAATCGGTATCGAGCATCCCATAATTACCGAACCGGCCAAGAAAGTTTATTATACTCCGTACGAAACCGGCCCTGTGGTGACATTTTATCATAAGGAGCATATCGATTTATTCCACCTTCGCTGTGTGGATTGCCATCAAGAAGAAAACTGTTCCTATTGCCACGATCTTCAAAAGCCGGCCAATCTGCAAAAGACCGATGAGGAGATTCATGCTATCTGCACCGGCTGCCATGGGAAGCACAAGTGCTCGAAATGCCACGATACCAAGGAAAAGCCGGCGTTCTCGCATGCCGATACCGGTTGGCCGCTCAGTGGATTCCACGTTCGCCTGGACTGCCGCGCCTGTCATCCTACCGGGAAGAGGATTTCCCGGCTAAACAGGGATTGTCTAAATTGCCACGGCGGATGGAACCAGGAAACATTTGACCATGCGGTCACCGGTTTGAAGCTGGATGAAATCCACTATGAGCTTGAGTGCGGCGATTGTCATATAGACCGGCAATTTCAGAATAAACCCGACTGCGCGAGCTGTCATGATGACGGTAGGAGTCCTGAAGAATATCCGCCTGGTGAGTGGCTTAGAACAGGGAAGCAGTAGTATAAGAGGGATTGATTTGAATCGTTAGCCGGGAACGGCTCCTCTGCTCCTCCGTTGACAGATTTCCCGGGATATCGCTTAAGCCTTATCCCGGGTATATTTTATCAGATTTGCTGAGGCGGTCACGAGTTTCGCCGGTAGTTTTAGATTCCAGTCCACATCTATATTATGCTTTCATTCCCCAGAGAGCCCATAATGTTGTGGATTTGGACGTTGCTGATAATTAGATTGAATCTATGACATCAGGATCTGCAAAAAACGATCTTTTCATAAAGGATTTTATCCCTAAAGTCAGCCGAACGTTCGCCCTTACGATCAGCTTCTTGCCACGGGGCCTGAGGGATTCGGTGTACACATCATACCTGCTATGCCGGGTTGCCGATACGTTAGAGGATTCGCCGTATCTAGATAGGGATGAGAAATATAAACGCTTATCTTTCTTTCAAAATATACTCGAAAGAGCATATCGAGGAGAACGCATCTCAGATGCGGAGACTGCATCTTTATATGATTCCATAGACCCCGGATACGGCGACGATCACAGGCTGCTTGCAGAATCATCAAAGCTTTTTGAAATACTGGCCTCGCTCCCGGCCGCTCACAAACCGATTATCTATCGCTGGGCGGGGGAGATGGCCAAAGGGATGGCGGAGTATTCGCGCCTTAAATCCGCCAATAATGAAACGATTGCGGCTCTGAGAGATGTAGAGGATTGGAACCGGTACTGCTATTATGTGGCCGGTACCGTCGGGCATATGCTGACGGAGTTGTTTATCCAGCATTATAGCCTCGATGGAGATATAGCATCGGAATTGCTAAAGCTGGGCAACTCTTTCGGGCTCGCCCTGCAGAAGGTCAATGTTATAAAAGACGTTCCGGTCGATCGGGAAAGGGGAGTGTGTTACTTGCCTTTAGATATAATGAAGAAGCATAGCTTGAGGCCGTCCGCACTTGGAAATACGGAAAATGCTCTGGCAGTTACGAATTTTGTAAGGGAATTGTCAGGTATGACCACTGTTCATCTCGATGATGCCATCCGCTACACCACTCTCATACCCCGCCGGTACCGTGGGGTGCGGATGTTTCTAACGGTCCCGATATTTCTGGCCATGGAGACGTTGAATCTGATTAAAAGCAATCCTTTGCAATCCATGGCCGGCCCACCGGTCAAACTTTCGCGCAAGGACGTAACCCGTCTGGTGAAGGCTGCCGCCTTGAGGATATCGTTGAATGAATCCCTCAAGGAATATTATTTCAGGCTACGGGCGAAGTCCCCATAGCACTTGAGTGCGCGCCTGGTGTCGGGCCACTTTGCGAGCCGCAGGCCCGACCTCACATAAAAAATCCAAATGCGCTTGCTATCGGAATTGCACACCGATATAATTATTGAATGGATAAGGAAATATGGATCACGTTACTTTAATAAGCATGAAAATCATTATGCTATGAGCAGATTTGACAGCTTCACGGTCATAGATCTCGAAACTACCGGGCTGGACCCTCGAAATTGCGAAATCATAGAGCTTGGCGCTGCCCGTTATGAAAACGGCAAGCTGAAAGAAAAATTCTCCCAGCTTGTTAAACCGTCAACCCCGATACCGGATGAGATAACCCGCCTTACGGGGATAGATGATGACATGGTTAAGGCTGCGCCGTCTATTAATGCGGTATTCGAGGGTTTTCAAAAGCGTATAGATAGTTCGGCCTGGATTGTGGGGCATAACATTTCCTTCGACTTGGGTTTCTTAAGGCTCCATCAAAATAGTAAGGTCGCTGCCAAACTGGAGCAACGGGTTCTGGATACCGGTGTTCTGGCCAGGATACTCTTTCCCCGATTGCCACGTTACAGCCTGGGAACTCTCGCCAAATATTTCAGTATTGACCGCGTCAATGCTCATCGGGCTTTAGATGATTGTCTGGCGACGGGTCAGGTCTATCTCAAGCTGATATGGCATCTGGCATCTTTGCCTGTATCAGCGAGAGAATCCATCGGGCGGATGCTGGTCGGCAACCGGGATATCGACCTTTTCCGCAGGTCGCTGCAGCCAGTTGAGCCGGTATCCCCGGATAGGTATGCCCAAGCTGAATATCCGGTGAAAAAATCAGTGGAGACCGGCGAGCCTTTAGAGGAATATCCGGATAATGTAATCGGAATATCTCCTCCGGATTCCTATGAAGACTACGTCGAAGTGGATACTGCTGCGGTTGAGAATCATTTCCTTCCCGGGGGCGTTCTCTCAAATGCGATCTCCTCATATGAATATCGTCCCCAGCAGGCCCGGATGGCCGTTGAGATCGCCGGGGCTTTTAACCGGTCTGAATTCTTATTGGCCGAGGCGCCAACGGGGATCGGGAAATCATTAGCCTATCTTCTGCCGGCCAGCTGGTGGACGTCGTTAAACCACGAACGCTTAATTATCTCCACTCAGACTAAGAATCTGCAATCTCAACTTTTTTATAAAGATATTCCCCAGATTCAGAAGGCGGTTGGTTTCGAATTCAAGGCTACGTTGTTGAAAGGCCGTGGCAACTATCTGTGCCTT
Organism: uncultured bacterium; assembly: GCA_965555375.1. Lineage (GTDB taxonomy): Bacteria > Zixibacteria > MSB-5A5 > UBA10806 > UBA10806 > CBDVBL01. Next base: position 3,938 of record CBEWDL010000028.1, on the reverse strand, counting down.
TTGAAATATCGCGAGCTTTTGGCGGAGGCCGAGATCTCATTCAGTAAACATGACAGGGAGGCTCTGGGTTCTCTGATACTCTGGGCGAAGCATACCAGGACCGGTGATATCTCGGAATGTCACGGATTTAATCCGGCCGCGAATTATTACATCTGGAGCCGTATATCCTGCGAGGGGAGTTTTTGTCTGGGGCAGGCATGCCAGTTTGCCGATGAATGCTTTCTTCTTAAGATAAGACGAGAATCTCAAAAGGCCCAGGTGGTGGTGGTCAACCATTATCTGACTTTTGCAGATTTTGCCTCGGGGGGCGACCTCGCTCGTGACGCTGGCCACGTAATATTCGACGAGGCTCACAATCTAGAAAAAGTTGCCGCATCATATCTTGGGTACAAGCTGGACAAACGTTCCCTGGATAACTTTCTGGCGGATATGTACACTTCCCGTCCCGCTCAATCCGGTTTTCTGGTCGGTTTGAGATTTTCAGCATCCCTGGACGAATCGAACGGTGACCTGGAGGGGGCGATTAATTCGGTGATCGATTCTGTGACATCATTGAACCATAGTTCAGGTGATTTCTTTGCGGAGCTTTCCGAAAACCTGCGCGCCAGAGTCGGCGGCAACGATGCCCGCGAAATACCCTATAAATCCGATGCCAACCTTTGCGACCTGCCCGCACGGGAAGAGCTTATCTCCGCCCTTAAGAATTTAGCCGATCGTCTTGACCATTTGATTGAATTGGTGCGGGAGGCCGAAAGCCTGCCGAAAAAGCGAGAATCGGTCATAAGACTGGAGGCCTTTGCGACCGATCTTAGAGGCTTCAGAGAGATGATATCCGATCTGCTTTATGCAGAGGACCCCGATTATGTTTACTGGATTGAAGCGCCATCATCTACAAAATACTCTCCGAGGCTCTTGTCGGCGCCGCTTGAGGTGGGTAAACTTCTGGATAGAAAGCTCTATGATCACTTGAAGACGGCTGTATTTACATCAGCCACCATGACAGTGAATCGGAATTTCGATTTTTTCATTCAAAGGCTCGGATTGGATCTGGGATCGAGTGATAGGACTCTATCGATATGCCTTGACTCCCCCTTTAATATTGATGCCGAGGTGGCAGTTGTGACTGCCGGCTTTCTGCCATCGCCTAAACAACCCCCCTTTGAACAGGCGGCATTCCAGACGCTTTCAGAAATCCTCGCCTCCGGCGCGAAAAAGTCGATGGTGCTTTTTACGTCTCATCGTTCATTGAAAGCAGCCGTTGAACAATTAGGTGACCGGTTGAGTTCGAATGGAATAGATTTATTTTCCCAGGAGGGTTTCTATAACGCCGAGAGGATATTGAGACGGTTCAAATCATCCAAAAAGGCGGTTCTGTTTGGCACCGACACCTTCTGGGAGGGAGTCGATCTGCCGGGGGATCTGCTTGAACTGTTGATTCTATTTAAACTCCCCTTCACCGTTCCGGATAGGCCCTGGTTCAAAGCAAATCTTGAGAAAATAGAGCAAAATGGCCAGAATTCATTTTCGCAATTGTCCCTGCCGGATGCCGTAGTGAAATTCAGGCAGGGGTTCGGAAGGTTGATCCGAACCGCCGCTGATAGGGGGTGCGTCGTAGCCCTGGACAGCAGAATAGAAAAAAGCTCGTTCGGTTCGGTGTTTCTCAGATCGGTAGAGGGGACGAAGTTCAAGTGTAAATCTCCCGAAGAAATAACCAGTGTGATAAGAAACTGGCTGAATCCGGACTTATAGATATCAATCCGTTGGATTTTTTTGCCGTTTCTTGAGATAAATTCATCTGGCTCGACTATAACCGATTTTATGACGGAAGAGCGCCGGTTGGCCACGTTCGTAATGGATGATCCCGTATTTCATTAATAAGTTCAATCAATCTGCCGATTTATGAAATGAGGAATAAACTGCCCCGAGCGGTTTATCCGAGGGTTGCTTCAGTTGGAAGGGGCGCTCTTGCCCCCACTGAGATGGATTATTTGCGAGATTTTGGGAAAACATGAATAGAAAATCTGTTCTGGTTGTCGATGATGACTCGGAGGTAACGAGCGCCCTTGGCGAGTGCCTGGAGAGTTTCAAATATGATCTCAAAGTCGCCGGCACCGGTGCCGAAGCCCTGGCGAAAGTAAAAGAATCGGATATCGCCCTGGTCATGCTCGATATCAATCTGCCGGATTTCTCGGGATTCGATATTCTAAGCAAAATCAAGGAGATGGATTCATCGATCCCGGTTGTTATCATGACCGGCTTTATTTCCACTGAGGCCGCCATCGAGGCTATGAAGATGGGGGCTTATGAATTCATCACTAAACCGTTCGATGTTGACAAAGTAGTGAGCCTGGTAAACCGAGTCTTGCAGGAATCATCGCATCTGCAGGGTCTGGAGACGTTTTCCAAAGAAAAGGATCTTATTCCCGGAGATATCATCGGACATTCTCCGGAAATGGTGGAAATCGCCAAGGTGATTGGGCAGGTAGCTTCCAGCGACGCCACCGTGCTGATTCAGGGCGAATCTGGAACTGGAAAGGAAATGATTGCGAGATCCATATATAAGAATTCTCTAAGAAAAGATAAACCGTTTCTTTCGGTCAACTGCGCTGCCCTCCCGGATACGCTCCTGGAGTCTGAGCTGTTCGGGCATGAGAAAGGGGCATTTACCGGTGCCTATACCCGCAAGCTGGGGAAATTTGAGGTCTGTAACGGAGGCACCATATTGCTTGATGAGATTGCCGATATGTCCTCTCTTACCCAGTCCAAGGTTTTGCGAATACTTCAGGAGCAAGAGTTCGAGAGGGTTGGCGGAACTGACACCATAAAAGTCGATGTCCGCATCATCGCCGCGACAAACAAATCGCTGGTGAATCTGATAAAAGATGGAAAGTTCAGGGTTGATTTGTTCTACCGGCTGAAAGTTGTATCGATCTATTTACCACCGTTGAGAGAAAGGCGCACCGATGTCCCGCTTCTGATCGACCATTTTATCAAGATGTACTCCGAAGAAACTGGTAAAAGAATCGAGGGCATCTCCAAAGAGGCTCTCGACGAATTGAAGAAATACCCCTGGCCGGGCAATATCCGTGAACTTGAAAATAACGTTCATACTGCGGTCGTTATGGCCAAAGGAGAAGTTCTCCTGCCGGAGCATTTCCCGGTTCTATCGGATAAATCGGAGACAGTTCATATCGATCTCGAAGAGATAGAGGAGGACTACGCCCAGATGTTTGCTCAGTTGATTTCACCTAATTTCGATAAGTTAGTGGCCGTATCTAATAACTACGTCTATTCTCACCTGCAGTCAGGTTTTGAGAAAGCGTTGATTTCGGCCGCTCTGAAATACACCGGCTCGAATCAGGTAAAAGCAGCGGAGCTATTAGGGATCTCGCGTAACACTCTCAGGGATAGAATCAGCAAATACGGTTTGTATTGAAAATTACCCATATTATGACAAAGGGCAGGGTGGAACCGGGATCCGCCTATTTTTTTGCGTAGTGCGATTGCCCAGTCCGCCTGCAGCGGACTGGCAATGACAATTGCCATACCTGTGCCGTCAGATAGCCATATGAAGCGTGCTCTGCGGTCTGACGGCACAGGCGGTCGGCCGCGAACGCCCGACCGGCAATTGTCATTGCTCTTCCGACCGATTGGTCGGAAGAGGCAATCCTGATCTGCACAAATTTTTAGATATTCGTTGACGGTTATTTCTGGCAATAATATAATATTGATATGAGGTTCTTTGCGGTTTCTATCTTGATCTTATGCGCTTTCCTTTCTTTGTCGGCTCAGGAGATCGTTCCTGATTCGGTAGATACGATTTATGCTCCTCTGGACAGTCTGAATTCGGGTCTTGATTTAGCATTGGGCGCGCTGAAGATGAACCGTGGGGATTTGACGTTCCGGGCTGATTATCTGGAGCCGGATATATATAGAAT
>CBEWDL010000027.1:0-26375 GCA_965555375.1 uncultured bacterium | reverse complement strand
ACTACGGCCTGACGGTTCCGATCATGCCGGTTCAGCCGTCGCTGTCGAAGTCTCAGGATCCGGCCACGGTTCCTTTCGAGTATGACCGGCAGCTTTACACAAGGAGCGGCTATTACAGCCTGCCTTTGACGGAGACATCCGATGTCGGCATCATGCGGGCCTTGCATCTGGGGATGGTCTCCATGGCTCCGGTGGAGTATGATCCGGTTGCCAACTCCATCCGGGTCTACAAGCGTTTAGTGGTTCGGGTCGATTATCTTCATCCGGACTGGTCGCTGACCGATCGGATGCGCCGGGATTATTATTCGCCTTTCTATGAGCCGGTTTACGCTCAGATCATCAATTATCAGCCGCTGCAGCTTTTAGACGATCTGGTCAGCTATCCGGTCAAGTATGTGATAGTATCCGACCGGATGTTCGAGTCGCAGCTCCAGCCGTTTATTGAATGGAAGACCCGGAAAGGATTTAACGTCATCACCGCTTATACCGATGAGATCGGCTATTCCAACTCGGCCATAAGGAGCTATATCCAGGGTCTTTACAATGACAGCGATCCTCCGGAGGACCCGGCGCCGTCGTTTGTGTTGCTGGTGGGTGATGACCAGCAGATACCGGCCTTTTCTCATGGCGGGCATATCTCCGATCTCGATTTCTGCGAGTATACCAACGACCACATTCCGGAGATCTACTATGGACGATTTTCGGCTCAGAATCCTTCTCTTTTGCAGCCCCAGATCGACAAGACGCTGGAGTATGAACGGTATCTCATGCCCGATCCGGGTTTTTTGGGCGAGGTAACCATGATCGCCGGAGTAGACGCCTGGAATGCCCCGACTTATGGTAACGGCCAGATAAACTACGGGGTCAATCTTTATTTCAATTCCGACCATGGCATCTACTCCAATACCTGGCTGTATCCGGCCTCGGCCGATCCGGGGGCGGCGGCGGCCATCATCCAGACGGTCGATGAAGGTGTCGGTTTTATCAACTACACGGCTCACGGGTCGCACGGCGGCTGGTCCAATCCGTCGTTCTCCTCCGGCGATGTCAACGGTTTGACCAACGCTCATAAGTATCCTCTGGCCATCGGCAACTGTTGCCTGACGAATACATTCGGCGACGACTATTCCACCCCCTGCGTGGGTGAGGTCTGGCTTCAGGTGGAGAATAAAGGTGCCATCGGCTATATCGGCGGCTCCGCTTCCACCTACTGGGACGAGGACTACTGGTGGGGGGTCGGCTACGGCCCCCTCATCGGGGACGGCCCGACCTATGAGCAAACCGGTCTCGGTGTTTATGACGGTGTTTTCCATGACCATGGCGAGCCGGTAAGCCTGCATTACGTGGTCAACGACGCTTTGATCTTCTGCGGCAACATGGCGGTTGAGGAATCCGGCAGCGGCATGAACGACTACTACTGGGAGATCTACCATCTCATGGGCGACCCCTCGGTCATGACCTACCTGGGCCTGCCGTCGCCCAATAATGTCCAGCATGACCAGACCATCTTGATGTCCGCCACCTCGCTAACCGTCTCGGCTGATCCCGGTTCCTATGTTGGAATTTCGGTTGAAGCTGTTTTGCATGGCGCCGGTCATGTCGATGAATCCGGGACGGTTGATATCCAGTTGATACCGTTCGATCAGCCCGGCACCGCCGACATCGTCATCAGCGCTCAAAACCGAATACCGTATGTTTCAACTATCGAGATAGTTGCCCCGGGGGGACCACATGTCGTATTCAACAGCTATAACATCAACGATATTTCCGGCAACAATAATGGATTGGCCGACGCTGGTGAAAGTATCATATTAGGAGTTCAGCTTCAAAATGTCGGTCCTGAGGATGCCCATAACGTTGCCGCCATCCTGAGCTCCACCGATCCCTACGTAACGATATTCGACAACTCTGAATACTACGGAACGATTCCCGGGAACAACGGAACGGCTTACGTTGATGACGCGTTCTCCTTCGATGTTTCGAGCGATGCCCCGGATGGCCATTCGATATCATTTCAGCTGGAGATAACCGGAACCGCCCTGGATACCTGGATAAGCGATTTCACGGTGCCGGTTCACGCACCGATACTGGAATTCGTTGAAGTTACAATCGACGACGCCATGGGCAACGCTGATGGCATCTTAGATCCGGGTGAAAGCGCCGAGCTTGTAGTAACTCTTGCAAACAACGGTTCGGGCCAAGCAAACTCTGTAAACGGAGTATTGTCAGAGGATAACGTCTTCGTTACAGTTGACGATGCGAATGGCTTTTTCGGTGATATTTATTCCGACGGCGGAACCGGAGATAATGCTGGAGACGTTTTCTCGGTTTCTGTCGATGCGCAGTGTCCGATCGGAGAACCAATAACATTCGACCTGGATCTCAACACAGATCTTGGATATACCACCGATCTTCATTTCGATATTATCGTCGGCGCTCCACTAGATGTCCCCACGCTTTCAGAATGGAGCATGATCATAATGGGCTTGTTGTTGCTGGCTTCCGGAACCGTGGGTATAATTCGCCGGCGAAAAGCTGTAGCTGCCGGAGCAAGATGATGGGAAACCCTGTATTCATAGCATCGCTTTTTTTCAAGGTTCTGGCCGTCGTTTTCCCGATTGCAGTGGCAGGAATCTTCGTCGCTATTCTCATATCCGGCCACATCACCACGTTGGATCTGGCCGGCACTTTCATAAGCGCAATAATTATCGCATACATCGTCCACCTGTGGATTCACTATGGAAGACGATCCGGCGAGGACGATTGATAGACTGAATTGCGAGGCGCCGGAAACGGCACACGCCGTTAAGGCGGCCATCGACAAAGCCACCAGCCAGCTATGAAAAGGGGCTGTCGCTGAAACAGCCCCTGATATTCACGGAGAAATGCTGATCTTTAATTAGCGGTTAGACGCTTCTACTAAGAAAAGCCTTCCGCCTCCTCACAACAGCCACTGTTCCAATGGCCAGAAGTAATAGCGCCAGGATGATCATGCCCCATTCGTGAAGGGTGGGGATCTCTTCGGCCTCCACAACCAAGTAAAAAGTGAAAGTATATACATTATTACTGGGGTCAATGTCTATGGCGTCCTCTACTTCGATATCCACAGCCACATCAATCGGATACGTGCCTGGCGCTACATCCGGCACACTAAACCAGCCATCGTCGTCTATTACATCATATGCGGTTCCAGGCTCGTTAACTTTTTTTTCGATTTTGTCCCAAATCACCGGACCGTCAAATGTGTATGTGCGCACGTTATCAGGATCAGGGAATCCAGGCTCCTGTACCAACCCTGTATTGCCAACCAAGACCTGTAGCGTCGTTTCATGACCAACGAAGTGCTTGCAAAACTTATTAGCGCCGACAACGCGTTGCGCCGTATAAGGGTGGGGTAAACCCACTTGGTCCGACGGCGGGTCCGGGCAGTTATTAGCAGCCGCCACGCGGGTGCCTACCGAATTGGCAAGCGCGGGAAGCTCCCCATCTATTATGTCCGGATGATGGGCATTTACTATGGTTCCGTCCTGTTTCTCTACTTCACCGGGCTCCATCAAAAGCCCAAGGTCGCTTTTCATCAATGACCCCGGTTTAAGCTCCCTATTAATCTCGATCTTCTTAGTGACCGATTCCTCACCATCATACACCGTAGTATTACAAACAACTTCGTACATCAACATGACAGAATCTAACTGGGACATCACCAGCGTTTCCATAGGCAGGCCGGTGTCCCGGTCCACCAAGTAGGCATCAGTTATGCTGACGTCGACGTCTGCCAGCAGAGGGCTTGTCCAAAATAGCAATATGATGCCCAACAGCTTTGCCAACAATCCTCTTTTCATATCAATCGACCTCCTTATTCTATGCCTCAGCAGCAAAATGTAATGTCGTGCTGAGGCCTAAGAAACTGCAAAAACTTCAATTTTTCTCCTCACATAGTTATCCTTTCTACAGGTAGATATCACCTCCTTGAAATAATATGGTGATAGGTGCCATCTAATCACGCCTCCCACGTTACAGCTTTACGCCTGCGAATCCAGGTGGCGTCAGGTTCGGAGACCTGACGCCACATGCGCCACGTTTTGATTTTTTCATTTTTTGCTTTTTTTCTTTATGACAGCATTTTGCTCATAAAGACATGGACATTCCTTCGCATACGGCATTATGTAAGCGCCGGTAACTCTTAATAGTATTACTTCCTAATTGGCCGTTAGGAGTACTATTCACATTACTTCTCCTTCAACCTTACGATTACAAGTTGAAAGAGAGCTATACCTCCCGGGGGGATTCAGGGAGAAGACTACATAAGAATCAAATGCTATGCTGAATTGGTGTCAAGAGAAAAACGAATTTATTTTATTTGGCAGCTAAACAATATATATGATTCATCAGTTTGATCGTCATCTAAAATAATATATGAGATTTAATTCAAATTATCCCATGGCTGCGACCATTGGCAGAACGATGGTTTAGGCTGAAGAATAACAAAGCGGAGGGCGAGGGATTCGAACCCCCATGGCCTTACGGCCGGCGGTTTTCAAGACCGCTGCCTTACCAGTTAGGACTAGCCCTCCGGACAACCAGAACTTACAAAGCGGGCTCGGCATTTATCGGCTACCCGCTTTTAACATACCTCGAAGTATTCTGACGGTCAAGTATTTTAGCATCTCGCACCGGCCGCTGGCAATACACGAATAATGGGGGATCACATCGTGGCGATCCCCCTCAGTGGTATCAGTAAGGCTTTAAGCGTAATACTATTTTATCAGAACCATTTTCCTGGTCAAGGTGCCAGATTCTGTCTTAAGCCTGTAGAAATAGACACCGGCAGCTACCGGTTTATCCCGGTCGTCCAAACCATCGAATATTATCACATGCTCGCCGGCCTCGAATTCAGAGTTGACGAGGGTCCGCACCTTAGATCCGAGAATATTGTATATCGTCAACTCCACCAATCCTCGCTGCGGGATCGAAAATGATATGGCCGTTTGAGGATTGAACGGATTGGGGTAGTTCTGATCCAGTGTAAGCAAAACTGGCAACGGGTCATTATCAATACTGGTCTGCGGATGAACGTGGGCCACTTCCCTGTTGGAAAAGGCCGACCATTGATCCTCCGCATCTTTCGCTCGAACCTGATAGTAATAATCCCCGGGCTCGCGATCGCTGACCAGGTAGAAGGTATCAATTATGTCGGAGGACAGGATGTTCTCTTCATCGAATGTCTCAACCGGATAGAATTCGTCAGCGTAGAAACCGTCATATGTAGTCCAGCCGTCAGTAACGTATCTCATCCCCAGCAATACTGATTGGCCGGCATAATCATCCAGAGGAAACTCTGCCAGTACCCATCCACCCGAATTGCCGGTAATTCCATTGCCCTGATTGTTACCGTGAGGGTTGTAATTAGTTGTAATATTGCCCTCGAGATTTACAAAACTATTGCCGCCGTCGGTCGAAAGCTGAACATAGGCGTAATCCCAGTTCGTTTCTATATTGTACCAAGTCCAGAATCTGAGCATCTCATCCTCACCTACCGAAATTGGATTGACAAGGATCGCAGATCCGTTATAGCTGTTGTCCGATCCGGAGTAAAGAGAATAGGATCCGGAATGCCGGCGGGCGCTGCTGCGATAGAAACCGTTGAGATCCCAGCTCGACGTGCCATCCTCAAAATCATCCTCGACTCTTTCCAGGCCTATGAGCTCTTTCAATTCAAATGCGATCGCAGGATTCAAGGTATCGGAAAACTCCCAGCTAACGGTAAACGAGTCGGCATAAACATCGCCGATAGGATTTAAGATCGGTGCCCGAGGGGCCGCCGGGATATAAGGATTATCCGCGACTCTGGAGAGATACATCAATGCCGGCAATACATCATTCCAGAGTTCGGGGATTCTCGAGGGTTCCGGCCAGAAACCATCGTACCCGCTCCCGATTTCCATAACGAAGCCAAGAATCTTCGGCTTTTCAATCTGCTCACCGTACTGCCAATCGTTGGCATCGCCATTTGTATTGTACATCAGCTCCCAGGGCGTGCCGATCTCATAGTCATTTTGAGCGCAGGCCGAATCGGATAAGGTGTGGAATATATCCTGATCGGGAGTGTAACCATTGTAATATCCCCAGGGGTACAGCATATAATTTCCGTAGGTATGGAGGTTCATCACCAGATTAAAATTGCGGGAATTGATGAACTGCCGCAAAGACGATGTTTCAGGCTCCGAAAAAGGAGCCATGCCCCTGTATGTTTCGTCATTGGGATCAGGTGAAGAGCCGTAATCATCGTAGCCCCACATGTATCCCCAGTTGCGGTTGAGATCAACATAACCGGTGGGGTTCCTGTTCTTACGCCACATACCTCCACCGTTGGGATCGGTCTGGCGGTTGTATTCGTAACCATCGGGGTTAGCAACCGGCACGAAATAGAACTCGCGGTTGTCAACGAGAGCGGTGATTTCCGGATCGGTGCCATAGTTCGAGCAGAGGTGCGCCATGAACCTCAATGTGGCCTCAAGACCGATCGGCTCGCGGGCGTGGATCAGCGCATTTATGAAGAATTCCGGCTCGTCTTCGTCCTGCTCGGGATTATCGGAGATCTTCATCATCCAGATCGCTCTGCTTTCAATGGAATAGCCAATTGATTCTCGAGCCGTGGTGATATCGGGATGGGCTTCATGAAGCGAGTCCATAAATGCCAGAGCCTCATCCAACGTCGGGAATCCCCCCATATCCGTTCCGACGGGGAATCGCGACTGATAGAAGGCTACCAGATCCTCGTGAATTATCTCCGGGTTCAATCCGGCCGTTTGAAGTCTCATATAGTCGTTGTCGTCAGCAACTATCTCTGCGAATTCTCCCCTGGATACGAAGGCGACATCAAAGCCGCCCTTATGTAAAAAATCGATTGTTCCCCTTTCGTGCAGATTTACCCGCAGAAGCATGGGGCGCTCTTCCGTGGCGGCCAGAGAGGATAGATTCCATATAATGAGTAAAACAGCTACGAACCAAATAACTCTTCGCATCACACACTCCTTTTTCTATTTAGAACCGGCAATTGAAGCCTGCCGGTTCCAATTCTTGCACGGGATCAAGATAAGTCCAGATTTGCATTTTGTCAATCAGCATGTCAGGTTAAAGGAAAAGGGGCCGGTATGCAGACACGACCCCTTTTCCGCCTTTATCATAGCTGTTAAACTCTATGCGGTCATGCCATCCTGCGCCAGGTTTTCAGAATCGGGAATCCATTTCAGGATAAATGGGATCTTGCGCTTGTATCCGACCGCCATGTTCAGATACGGCTCGAGATCTTTCGAGGGCCTGATTTTCTGATTAACCTGGCTGATGATTTTGAAATTATCGCCGAATATTTCGATCCGCTTGTTTTTGAAAAGATGCGGATTCAACTCTACAAACTCCAGAAGGGCAAGGAGACTCGCATAATCGCACTCATCTTTCGTGCCCGTAAACTGGGCTCTAAAGGTGATGCCGATATCCGGAATGGCGAAGCTCACGAAACCGTTGCCGCCGGTGATGCCCTCCGACTCTCTCTGTCGGCCCTGATAGAAGCACTTCATTTGCTTGCCTCCTTAAACTTGCGTTCGTAAGCTTAATGAGCAAATGCCATGCCCGCAGGATGCCGCATGGGCCAAACACCTGTCATCGCTTAATGGACAGAGATAAGACGACCCTATCTCCTTGCGGGACTGCGGGTTGGCTCCAGGCGCTCGTCTTTTCCCGGTCTCTCATTTCCGATATAATTACAATCCAACCGACGAGTTGTTCCCCACTTTTCTTGACTTTTTTGTGCATAAGGCTTCATAACCTGTGCAGCGGTATTCTGCCGGTTTGTTAGTATTCAAAATCCCAGAATGTCCGGATTATCTATCTCACAATCTGGCCTGATACCCGTATTATCCAAACATCTGGAATACACAGCAATAAGAAAAGCCCCCGCTCGGAAAGAACGGGGGCTTCGCATGGGCGTTCAGATTTGACGCTTATTTCAGCATCAGCATCTTCTTGTTGAACGTCTTATCTCCAGCTTGCATCCTGTAGAGGTAAACTCCGGTGGATAGGGTCTGTCCGCTTGCGTCGGTGCCGTTCCAGACGATGGATTTATATCCGGCATCCATATCGGCATCGACCAGCGTCCGCACCTTCTGCCCGAGCACGTTAAAGATCTCGATCTTGACGTGCGCGTTCTCAGGAAGCGCGAATTTGATCTCGGTTGCAGGATTGAACGGGTTCGGATAGTTCTGTGAGAGAGCGAATTCAGTCGGGAGATCGATCTCTTCTCCATCGACGGCCGTCGGACCGACGATGAAGGTGCAGGGAACAATAATCTGATCAATCATATGGTTGATGTCGTAGCCGGTAACAATCAGCTGGCCGGTATAGGTTCCCTCGTCCAGGAAACTGGCGTCGAATATGATGTCAACGTCCATTTCGGCGCCGGCCGGTACCGTGCCCGAACTCGGATCAGCGGACAGCCAGCTGGTTATCATAACAGCCAGATCATCGTGAACATATGGCTGGTTGTAGGCAACCTGCAGTCCTATTGTGCGATCGCCGTTCTGAATACCGATGGTAGCACTCTCAAGCGGCGGGTACATTTCGAGGTACTGGTATTTTATGGCGCCGCTGGGATAGAGTATCACCTCAAAGGTAAACGGACCGTCGTCTTCTCCCCCGGGAAAAGCGGGAACTTCTATCCAGGAAAAGACCGTCATCGCCTCGTCGGTATACCAGTAGATCATCCCGCCGCGGGGAGGATATATATCGTCCCAGAAGGGGGCGATAAGATTCTCGGGAGCATCGAAACCGGGAATGGGATCGTTGCTCCAAGCCGTGCTTGTGCTTGTGAATGAGAGGAATCCGTTCGAGCAGATTCTGATTGAGTTGAAGAACAGGCCGTAGAATGGGAAATCGAAAGCCATCGGATATGGACCCTGGTTGTCATCGTCCGACATGTAGATTGGATCCCCGATAGCGGTAATATCGATCCAATCGAAAGTCGGACCGCCGGGCTCGTCGGAGTCTATCCAGATATATCCAAATTCATCCGGGCCGCCACGATCGAGGATCATGGGCGGGTTTGTTTCCTCGTCAGGAGGATTTGATTTATCGTACTCCACCGAATATCTCGTAAACTCTGCTATCTCCCCGGTCCTGTTGGGATATGGATCGACCGGAATCCTGAGAATGCGGTTTTCGGTTTCAGCCACTATCGTGAAGTCGAGATCAAAACCTCCAGAGTTGGAGATATTCAACTGCTCTATGGTTATCTCCCCCGGGGCGCCGGTTACCTCAAAGGAGGTCGGATCGAGATCCATATGGGCGCCTTCAACCGCTCGGCCCATAGCTACGTTGGTCGGATCGGACTCCTGGTCGGGCTCGTAGAAGGCGGTCACGTAGTAATAGAAATCCACGTAGTTCGGTACGGGCTCATCGGTATAAGTTCGCTCGGTTCCCTCTATCTCCGCAATCCGTTCAAATAGGCTGTCCGGGTTTTCGGATCTGTAAATCCTGTAATTATCAGGTTCTATTCTCGGACCGGCTGTTACAAAGATCACGCTGTTTAAGAGTACCTCAAGCATGTCGCCTGTCCATTCGCGAAATGGCGTTCCCACGTAGCCATTAATACTGACCACCAGCTGGTTGTCAGTATTGAACGCGACGAACGGCCAGCCGTTGTTCCACCAGGCCACCGCCTCACCAACGCCTGTCAGGCTGACATCATAGGCATAAAGCTCGGTCACGTTCGAGACATTTTCCATCAAGGGATGACCGGGATCGTAATCGCCCAGGCTGACATCAACGTAACCCGAGTTGGCCTGAGTAAACGGGCTGTATTCCGTCATGAATCTTCCCTGCATGGCCCAGCCGCTTAAAAAAGCGAATTCTAAAGCGACCACTCCCTTGCCGGTTTCGATATAATCGGCCAGCAAATCACCGATGCCTGCAGGGTCGGCGTAGGGCGCATTCGACCAGGTCACTACAACATCGTAAGGCTCGAGGTCATCCAGAGTCGGAGTCGAGTACTGCGCATCGATAAAGTCGGCCGTTTCCACCTCACCGCTGGCCAGAAGGAACTCTTCGATTTCCTGCTCAGCCCCAGGGAAATCCGAGATTAATACCGCGACACTCAGATTCTGAAGCGGATCGAGAGGCCTCAAGCTGGGATTTCGCCAGTTCAGCTCAATTTTGGAATCCAGCATCGTTGTGGCGGTAAGCTGACGTGGGGGGATTGCGCCAATCGGAATGTCAACGCGGTTGGAATACCCTTCAGACTGCATGCCCTCGGCATCCACGGCGGCCACCTTATACCTGTAAATACCGTCAAGTGCAAGAATTTCGCTGAAGGACGTATCCGGATGATCTGTCGTCGCGACGAGGTTGTATTCGTTCTCACCGTAATTGCGGCGGAAGATTCTGTACCGGGCTATATCGTAGTCGGTGTTAGCGTCCCATGATAGATACACAGTATCGGCAAGCGAAGAGCCAACCAGATTTTGCGGATTGGCTGGCGGGTGATTCACAGCCATGCCGGTCGCCTCGTTCGAAGGCCCGACCTCGACGAACTCCCCGCCGCCGACATCGTAAAAAGCCGAGGTCTGATAGTAGTATGTAACACCGTTGACTATCGGGCCGTAAGGATCATCACCCCAGTCATCATAGTTGGTGTCGGTAATAAGCTCGGCATTGATCATCAATTGGCGATCATAAGGGCTGGGAGAAGTATCGCGATATAAATTGTACCCGGCCAGAACCTGAATGTCCAATCCGGCCGGTGGATGCGTTGGCGAGACGTTTGGATGGTAGGCCATCAGGTCGAACGAACGCCTCGAATCAGTAGCCGCTTTGATTTCATCAGGACTGGACAGACCGGCTGTCCCCTCAGGATCTATGAATACCGGTGTATTGCCGGCCACTTCCCCGGCCGGCGAGGCATCGTAGCCCATCCATGCCAGCCTGCCACCGCCGAAGACCTTAGCCCGGATCATATGATCGCCGGGATAGTAATCCTGCATCCCCCAAACGCCCTCAAAGCGGGCCCATTTATTGGCAGGGTAATCGGTATTGGCATCCAGCCCCATACCATCGTCACCGCCGCCGGCCAGGTTGTTCATGGCAACCCAGAAATTACCCTGAGCCACCAATATTTCGTCAACATCGACCCTGATCCATTCACCGGGCGTGCAGACGACCTCTTCGTAGAAAACCGGATCGTTCTCAGGGAAACCCGAGCCGTTATCTAAAAATATCCAGACGCCGACAGGATCGTGGGTACCGTCCGGCCATGGCCAGTACGGATCACCCTCGGTCAGAACGTGAACCATAACCGAGTCAATCGAAAGCGGCTGGCTTTCAGGCACAAACATGGTGGCCATCAGATTATAAGAGTCGTAGTAGTACCAGCCATTCACCAGCTGGCCGTCGTCGTAAGCCATCTCCCGGTATTCGACGGTGCCGGGAGGCATCCAGGCAACCGGTATGTGGCCGTCGAGACCCGACCGAGCCGAAAGGAAGGTAGGGGGACCTTCGGTTCCAGCTAGCTGGACCAGATAGCTGTCGTCACGATCATCGAAAATGAAATCGTAGGAGCCCTCGTATTCACAGGTGAACTGCAGATCGGGACCTCCGATACCGCCGGAGCCGTAGCTGGCCACATCGGAGTGCATGACACGCAACCGGAAAGTATAGGTAACGCCCTCAACCAGCGCCGTGGCGGCTCCCCATTTGGCCGGAGTGTTTTCGATGCCCTGCATCAAATCGAGAGAAAGATCATGGTCGCCTTCTACCGAGATGATCCAGTTGTTGTCGGAACCTGAGGGGTCGACCACCAGGGTCGGCACATCCGGCGGGTTCAGATCTGGTATATCGAAATCGGCGCCGTTATCGAGAAGGGCATCCTCGCCGCCGTAATTCTCGCTATAAATCGCCCAGCTATAGGTATTGACCAGATCGCGGGCGAGCATGACGGTGCCTGTAAATACGCCGTCTTCGGCAATTTCGTCGGGCGCCGCACCATCGTCATAAATAGCAATGTAATCACCGGACCAGTTTTCGTCGTAGAAACCATCGTTATCCCAGCTGCCCTTGATATAGAAGGCGCGATAGGAAGCATCCTCCGGGTTGGCAAACGAGGCTTTGAGAGTGACTGTAACCTTGCCCTCAAGCTCGTAATCGACCCACAGGGTTTCGTTTTGCGCAACCATCTGCTGATCGAAGATCGGCAGATGGGTCGGTGGATTCTCAACCCTGAGATCCCAGAGCGTGTCAGCGTGCATGAAAACTCTGTAATAACCGAGACTATTTGACGTAGCGCTCCAGGGACGATCGATCACGCTTACCCGGGCACCCTGAATTGGATCTCCGGATGCCTGGTCGGTAATATGACCTGCCATCATACCCCATCCCTCGAGGTAAGCCAATGCCATGGTTACGGCCTCGTAGGCATCGACGATACCCATTCCATAAGCGTTATCCTCGCCCTCCTGGCCGAGATCGGCAGCCGTTTCGAGCAGAATCCCCCCTATCTGATCGGTTGTCAGGTTAGGGTTTGCTTCCCTCATCAGGGCGACGACGCCGGCCACGTGCGGACAGGCCATTGAGGTGCCGCTCCAGTTGCCCTGGTAGCCACCGCCCGGAACTGAGCTTCTGACATTTACGCCGGGAGCCGAGACTTCCGGCTTGATGACATCGTTTCCGTCGGGCGTGCATTCTGAAGGCCCCCGAGAGGAGAAATCTGCAATCGGAAAGTTAGGATTGTTTCCGTCGAGAGCGCCGATGGCAAAGCTTTGAATATCCGTTGTCGCCCTGGTAGCCGGATTCCTCAAAGTGCGCGCCCCGGGTCCCTCGTTACCTGCCGCAAAGAGCACAAAGACCCCGGCGGCTTCACAGCCGTCGAGAACTTCCCAGAATACCTCATGGCAGTGAGGATAGCCATGCCCAGTGGTTAAGCCCCAGGAATTGGAGCAAACATCCGGAACATCCCAGACGGTCCCGGGGTCCTCATCGGGATCTGCTATCCATTCAAACGCCAGTATTGCATCTGCAACCGTGCGAGGGATATTGATTCTGTCTATCACACCGGCGGAAATCCACTCTGCGCCGAAAGCGACGCCGATGGTATCGCCGGTGCTCTCGCCCAGACCGCAGATAGTGCCCATAGTGTGGGTTCCGTGAGACCAGAACCATTCTTGCGGGAATTGGGTATCGGTTATGGGATCAAACCATGCCCACCCAGGGTTGTCAGCGTAGCGGGGATCGAGGCCTCTCCAGCGAGCGCTTAGCGCCGGATGGGTGCCGTCGACACCTGTATCGAGATGGCTGACCAGCCGTCCGGCGCCAGTATAACCCATGGCCCAGACCTCGTCGGCCCGGATCGCCCCCAGGCCAAGTTCCACACCGGCAATCAGGGGGGGACCATCATCACCTTTGCTTACCGGCTCGATGTTTTCAATTTCATAGTCGGGATTGATCTGCAATACGTCATCGCGCTGTACCAGGATGTCGAGAGCCTCGCGGCGGGCATCAACCAGAACAACGTTGCCGATCCAGACGCCCCGATAATCTCTGACCAGTCCCTGGTTGGCCAGATTCGCCAATTGGGACATAATGCCCGCCTGTGAAACGGTCGCCTTCTCCTGTAGCGCTAAGACCACAGTTTCATGCCATTCGCGGCGGTCGGCGCGCCTGGCGTAAAGCTCCTGCTTCAAGGCATCCAAGTCCACCTGATCGGCCATAGTAATAACTGCGCCGATCATTTCCTCCGCCTGATGATCTTCCAGATACAGATCGAAATCCGAGCTGTACTGTCCGCCGAATGCCGGAGCGCTCAGATAACCCACTAAAAGACCAAGCGTTAGAACTGCAAGTAGATTCTTCATGCTATTTTTCTCCACGATTTTTGGTTAATACAACTAATCTTGATCGATTTTTGGTAATAG
The DNA here is from genome assembly GCA_965555375.1 of uncultured bacterium. Classification (GTDB taxonomy): domain Bacteria; phylum Zixibacteria; class MSB-5A5; order UBA10806; family UBA10806; genus CBDVBL01. The sequence continues at coordinate 12,420 of CBEWDL010000027.1, read as the reverse complement.
ATCCTCCCTTACAGATTGTTAAAAGCCAACTCTTCTCTCCAGATTATAATATTCCTCTAAGACAAATCCAGCGGAACCATACCAACCGCACGATGTTAAATTGGCAAAACTTTGCCCAAGTATTTTCTATCCATTGCAATATAACCCTTTTCAAATCGCTGTCAAGGCTATTATTCATTCAATGATCATTTTCCCATATGATCAAATATGCAGGTTTTTGCAAAAAATGAAGCATAGCACGCTCCCTGCCAGGCTACATTTTTTCGTAGGGATCGATGAGCTTTCTGTATTCAGCGGCGGCGAATCTGTCGGTCATCCCGGCGATATAATCGGCGACTACCTGATATGCAGGTTCACTTTTCAGCAGGGCTTTTACGTGCGGCGGGAGAGTATGTGGGTTGTTTATGTAGATGTTGAAAATCTCTGAGATTATTTTTTTAGCCTTTTCGGCCATCCGCACCATTTTAGAATGCCGGTACATATTATCCTGAAGAAACTCTTTCAGCTTTTGGTTTTCTTTTTCCATCGAGTGTGAGAATTCCAGCAACGGCTCAGGATTATTGCGAATATCATCTGCATTCCGGGGATTACCGGCCGCGATATTCAAACTGGATTGATTCAGCAGGTCTGTCACCAATTCGTTAATCAGCATGCGCACTATAATATGACGTCGCATTTTCTGGCCGGCATCAGTATAGTCTTTCTTAACCCGGTCTATATGACGTTTCCAGATCGATACACTTTCAAGCTGTTCCTCCTGGATAATTCCGGATGATAGGCCATCGTCAACATCGTGGCAGTTATAGGCGATCTCGTCGGCCATATTGACCACCTGGCATTCCAGGGACGGCCCCCCGCTGATGGGCAGATCCGACTGCATCTCCGGATTGTCATATTGGGAATGATGTTTGAATATTCCGTCCCGGAGTTCATAAGTAAGGTTCAAGCCGGGGAAATCATGGTATCTTTTTTCGATCACGTCCACGACCCTGATACATTGACGGTTGTGCTCGAATCCCCCGTTATCCCGGAGGAGTTCGTCTAAGGCCTCCTCCCCCGAATGACCGAACGGTGTATGGCCCAGGTCGTGGGCCAGGGAGATGGCTTCGGTCAGATCCTCGTTCAGGCGTAGCGCTCTGGTAATCGAGCGAGCGATAATGGCAACCTCGAGGCTATGCGTTAGCCGAGTGCGATAATGGTCTCCCTCGTGATTCACAAATACCTGGGTTTTATATTCAAGTCTGCGAAAAGCTGTGGAATGCACGATTCGGTCCCGATCTCGCTGGAATTCCGTTCTATAGGGATGTTTCGGTTCCGGATAGCGGCGACCTTTCGACTCCCCCGATTTTATGGCGTAAGGGGCTAATATCTCCATTTCTCTTTTTTCTAATTCTTCCCTCAACATTAACGCTTAGCCCCCAAAGGCAAAACCCAATACGATTGTATCGTTAAGCCTGCTCACCGAATTATATGTCAACATCAATGTAACCGATTTATAGGATAAATCAAGCCGTCCAAAGAAGACATCGGGACGATTCAGAAGACCGATATGAATATCGATCGCATCGGAGATGTCGATATCCTGCCCGATGAGCCACCTGGTCCTGTTGTATTGAGTTCTCTTGACACTTGCGTTGAGCTGGATGCCGTCTTTGAAGAGATAGGATATACATGCCCATGGCCCGGAACCTTTGCTATTCGAGGTTCCATAATCGCTCTTGAGATTAATCTCGGATAAGCCCAGAATGCCTCTGAACCCCCGATATCTATGGGAGACTCTGATATTTAGATTTGCCCTGGAATAATTCCCCGCCCGATTGAAATCCTCCGTTTGAAAATTTCCGCTTACGGCCGAAGAAAAGGATTCGGTTATTCGAGCGGCGGCGCCAAGGGAATACGTGTATCTCGCATAATAACCATCCAGCCCGTATGATCCAAATTGACCGAATAAGCCTGTTCGGCCAAATCCATACCTGATTATGGCATAGTTCCAGTCTAATGATCGGATTCCGTATGGATTGGCATGTAAAAAAGCAGTCTCCAGTCCTCTTCGGCAGAGCCTGGACGGCTCCAGATTAATGACCCTCGAGGAATCCCCGGGAATATCGTACTGCCATAATATCATCTCATCGAAACCTGAGGCCAGCAGGTTTGTAGAGTTTATCAAAGCGATTAGAAACGCAATACGTATCATGGCGCTACGACCACAGGTAAAAATTTGCTTTCGTTTTTTTGACCTGTCAGAAAAAACCCTATGATATAAAGACCCGGAGGCAGCCGCCCGCCGTTATGGTCAAGACCGTTCCACTGGAAACTGCTGACCGCAGCATCAGATTCAAAAAGCAGATTTCTAACCTTCATAGCTGAATCATCGAAAACATCGACCGTGATCTCAGTACCGGCAGGAATGATAACATCAATCGCAAAATTATCATCGATACCATCTCCATCGGGGGTGATCAAACGTGGCGACACCGAAATGCTGAGAGCGCCTTCACCACCGACGGGGATAGGTGAATTGGCGCGTCCCGGCGTGGAACCGTCGGGATCGTAACAGTCATGCCACCCGGAAAAGACATCGAGAAGATCATCTCTTTCGATAGAGCGGCCATCATCAGAGGCGGAGTCCCAGGCAAAATAATCGAGTTGATTGCCTGAAGTATCAGCCAGCGCGACTGATCCCTGATTATTATTAAGACCTATTTTAACATCGAAAGCAACGTAGTTTTCGATCTCCGAATCCCCCCATACGCCTGAGGAATCGCCCCAGTATCCCTCAAAGGAATCCGAGCCATCTTCGGGCAATAGCTGACGGGCGAGTATTGCGTAAGCGCCGCCATCCACATAAGAACCAATCGGCAAACGAGTGGTATCAGAACCAGCAATCAGCAAATAATTGTGCAGATCCACCTGCATATCGACCGGGTTATAAATCTCCACCCATTCGAGCCTGACCCTGCCGGATGGCTCATTGGATAAGATTTCCGAGAGCACAACCTGCCCGTAGATATTTGCACTCAACGAGAAGAATACAACAAATATCTTCACCATAAGCTTTCAACGACCAGATACAACGGCCCGAGATCGCCAGCGTAAGAATCGTCCCATCTATAAGTGGCCTTTATTGAAAGAAACTTATCTATTCTCGTTCTTTCCTCGATAAAATAATCGAAATCTCCCGAAAGATTCCACCGCGCCCTTCCGCCTATGGAAAAGCGAGACGTAGCAGGCATCGAGATGTAAAGAAGATATTTCGATTTATCCTTTTCGATTCGCTCCCGCTCCACCCATAGCGATATTAAAACACCATACTCGATATGTCTTTGCAAACTGGCCCCGAGCTCAACCAGGGAACGATCGTTCTGTCTGTTATGTCGATCGGCATATCGGGCTATGACCACCAGATCCGATACTACAGGGCAGCGCGCTTGAATAGAATTCTCTACGGCGATTACGTGGGCCGGCGATTTCTTCCATACCTCGGTGGCCGCTGTAAACTCGATGCGTTCAGCCATGAAGCGTCGTTTCAGGAAAAGACCCGTTTCGCCTTTCTGGGGCTGTCTGAAAGATAGCTCGAATCGATCATCGCCGAAAGATTCATAATCCGGATGGGCAAATCCCGACGATTGCAAATTGATGAAAGAATCATCATAATGCCAGAATCTGATATCATAATCGCTTCTTAGAGCCTGCGCGCAAAACCCAATCCCTGACTCTCCGTAGCCGATCTCGGATCGTAATTCCCCATCGTTTTTTAAAATAAAAATGGATCCGGTTCCCAGTGTTCTCGAAACGTTCTCGGATGATAATACCGTGCCTGCGGCGGTTGCGCCAACCATAAAATCCGCAACACCGATCGATACAGAAGCGCCCGCGAAATTCTTCTTAACATCATAATACTCTTTGATAGAATATATCAGGTTAAAGTTATCTCTGTACGAAAAAAGAAAGCCATTATAATAGCTGTTATCCGGGAACAAAAATTCCTTTCCCCGCCCCAAATCGGATTCATAGGAGACCGGCCTGTAATCGAACCTTCCGATTCCGAGACCACATCCTATTCGGCTGGTGAAATTACCAAGCTTAAACCTGAAATCATCACTGGCAAAACTGATCGATCTACGTTCGGTGCTCCAGGAGCCGTTCTCCTCGCGGCCCTTGAAGGCCAAATTTATATTGCTGGATGAGCCCGTAAGTAAAATGTATCCTTTATTTTTATTTTCAAATATCTTTCGACCGAATCTGACCCGCACGGGCACTTTAAATGCGGTGGAGACTGCGGTTTTACGTTTCAGGAATGATTGAGCATAGCTTTTGGAATAGATCGGGCTGTTGACTATCTCTGTTGGCGCAGCCCCCATTGAGGAGACGATATATTCAATAGTATCGGAGATCGCTGCTCCCTCGGCCAGCTCCCTGTAAAGTTGATAGCTGTTATAATCGAAATATCCATCCCGAAAGGAAAATTCCCAATCCGATTCCGTCTGAATCTTATCGAACCACTGCGCAGTTGCGGGCGGTGCGACAAGTAAGGAAATGATAACGGCTTCGGAGATTGAAATCAATCGTTTCACTTCAAACCGTATTTATCCAGTTTGCGGTATAATGTCCTTTCGCCTATGCCCAGGATACGGGCGGCTTTCTTTCTGTTGCCGCCGGCCTCGTTAAGCGCTCTTACCATAAGTTCCCTCTCGGCATCTTCTATCTTGACAGGGCCGAATTTGGAACTTGCAGATTCGGCGAAGCCACTTTCCGTAACCCTTACCCTTTCCAATTCTCTTTCAATCAATCGCCGCAAAGAACTGATCTCGCCGGTAAGAGCCATTATGGCCTGCATCATGATCTGATGTTCCGCCGCCTGGGATGTTCTCCCCGTTACGACCGGAAGCAACTCAGATCTGGAGCGTCTCTCACGAACATATTGTTCGAAATCCGACGACCTTATTCGCCCGGTCGGGCTGGTTACCGAAAATGAATCGATAACGTTCTTCAATTCTCGTACGTTGCCCGGCCAATCATAGCGATGGAATAAACGCAGCGCTCCAGGTTCAATCGAGAGATTATCGGTTTTCAGTTCTTTTTTCCTCTGTGCCAAAAAATGATACACTAAAGGAGAGATATCTTGTTTTCTGCTGCTCAGAGGAGGCAAATCGATAGTAACGACGCTTATGCGGTAATAGAGGTCCTCGCGGAAACGGCCGGCAGCAACCTCGTCCTGCAATACCTTATTGGTGGCTGCCAGCAATCGAAAGTCGGCCTTAATCTGAATGTTACCTCCAACTCGCGTGAAACTGCGCTGTTCAAGAACCCGCAAGAGCTTGGCTTGAATCTCAAGCGGTATTTCGCCGATCTCATCTAAGAATATTAATCCGTCCGAGGCCTGTTCGAAAGCCCCCATCCTTCTTGCAGTCGCCCCTGTAAAAGCCCCTCTTTCGTGGCCGAATAGCTCAGACTCGATGATTCCCGGGGCAAGGGCGGCCACGTTCACGGCAATAAATGGGCCATCAGGCTGCTCAGAACCTGAATGTATAGCCCTGGCGATAATTTCCTTGCCCACTCCCGACGGGCCTGTAATGAGGACATTGACGTCGGATGATGCCACTTTCTTGACGATCTCCGCCGCCCTAATAAGCTCGTTCGAACGGCCGATAATCCGGCACGATTCTAAGAGCTTCCTCTCTCGACCGATCTTTTCAAAAGCTACCGCTACGTCTGCAGCCTCTACCGCCCAGAATAATTCTTTGTCGGAGTTCAGCTCCTCGGTAATTCCTATAGCAGGCAGTATAGCCACGACGATAATCGATGGTTTTTCGAGATAAACACGTTCGATAAGCTTTAATGGTCTCATCCCGGAACGCAGGTCGAATACTATACCGTCCGGATCAAACTCGTTTAATGCTGAGGCCAGCCGGATCTCATCGGTGAAGCTCTGTGTTTCCCGCCCGGAAAAAGAATCCATTAATTGATCCGAAAATGACAGGTCATGCGAAAATATATAAATCATCTCCGCCGCCGCCTTCCGGCGAATTTCTTTTCACGCTTTACTTCACTCTGCACCAGAGAGAAGTCGGCTCTCCTTTTTTCGAGTTCAACCCTGGCGACTATTATCCTGACCTTATCGCCGAGTTTGAATACCCGTTTGCTCCTTCTGCCCACAGCCCTGTGTTTTCCCTCTTCCAGCGCAAAATAATCATCCTCCAGCGTGCTGAAAGGCACGAAACCCTCGACCATGCTGCCCAATAGCTTGACAAAAAACCCCGATTTCACGACCCCGGATATTATACCGTCGTAGACGCCGCCGACCCTTTCATTTAAGTATTCAAGTTGCTTTATCTTTACCGATTCCCTTTCTGCCTCATCGGCCGAGATCTCCGTGGCGGTGCAATGGGCGCCGATTCTCTTTAACGACGATTTTATCTCCGCCAAGAGGGGGGGCGTGAGTTTCCTATTCAGCATAAGCTTTAATACGCGGTGTACCAGGAGGTCCGGGTATCGCCGAATTGGAGATGTAAAATGTGTGTAGCTCTCAAATGCCAGGCCGAAATGACCTATGTTCTCGGGTTGATATGCCGCCTTGGCCAGGGACCTCAACAGAATCTCCTCGATGAACTGTTCCTCCGGTTTGCCCTGCGCCTTTTCCAGAACTCGTTGTAGTTTCTTTGGCGTGATTTCCCCTCTGAAACTAAAGCTGTATCCCATTTCATGTAACAGTTCGATGAAATTTTCTATTTTTTGCTTATCGGGTTTGGCGTGGACGCGAAATAGAATCGGAATCCCGGCCGCCTCGAGAAGTCTGGCCGCATATTTGTTGGCCAGGAGCATAAATTCCTCGACAATCTGATGGGATGGCATCCTGGCCTTGGTGAATATGTCCAGGACTCTGCCTTCGGGGTCCAGGAGCACGTGCGGCTCCGGAAGATCGAAATCGAGGCTGCCTTTTTTTATTCTTCCGGACCGCAAAGCCGACGAAATCTCATGCATCTGCTTTAGCGTTTTGCCCGTCTTGCGATCAACACTTTTGCTTCCGCGACCGTCGAGATAATCCTGAACATCCTCATAGGTCAGAGAAGCAGCGCTCCGGATAACGCTTTCTACAAACTCCCACTTATAAACTTTGCCTTTTTCATCGATCTCCGCCAGAAACGATACCGTGAGACGATCCTTATCCTGATGCAAACTGCAAACATTACCGGAGAGTTTTTCAGGGAGCATCGGTATAACGCGATCCACCAGATAAACCGAATTCCCACGCAGCAAGGCCTCCGAATCGAGCACTCGTTCGGAACGAACGTAATGGGAAACATCAGCTATATGAATCCCCAGCCTGAATCTGCCGTCCGCAATAGGTTCTAAACTGATAGCATCATCATGATCTTTAGCGTCAGCCGGATCGATCGTGAAGTTTAAAACATTCCGCAGGTCAAGCCGCCTGGAGATTTCGGATTTCGGTATGGCCGATCTGATTGCGGCCAGTTCGGGCTTAACCCGTCGGTCGAATTCCCTGGGCAATCCGTGGGAGACGATCAATGAATCGATATCGACACCGGGGGAACCGGCCATTCCCAGGACCTCCTCGATTCGGCCGCGCGGCGGAAGGAACACCGCCTCCCAGGGAAGAAGCCGCACGGTCACCACCATATCGTTTTCGACGGCCAGCTTTTTCGGGTTTTCGACCTCTATGGTGGTTTGAATGCGAGGATCATCCGGGATAAGCGACATGCCGAATTTTTTCATGCGCAGACGCCCCACCACTCGCCCCTTTTCGCGGCCGATCACTCCCACGATCTTGCCCTCGCGAGACTTACCCCTGCGGGCAGGTTTGATAATGACTTTGACCTGTTCGCCGTGTATGGCGCCCCCCAGATCGCGCGAGGATACATATATATCGCCCGCTTCATCATCGGGCAGGACAAAACCGTGTCCGGCCCTGCTGACGAAAAGCTTACCGGTTATGAAATCCTCTTTGGAGGGCAATACAAGGCGGCCGCCACGAATTTTGGCAAGCTTGCCTTCGACTATAGCTTCTTTTACCATCCTGCGAAAGCTCCCATATTGGTTCTGTTCAATCCCCATTTTCCGCGATAGCTCCCTCGTCTTGAGGGGCCGCGGAGACTTATTGATTGAATCGATGATATCTTCGATTGTTGTTTTTGCCATGGCAGAAATTATAAGGCATCGGTTAAGAGAATTCAAGACAAAACTGCCAAAATGGCAGGAAAGGTTATTTCGAAGCCGAAATAAATTCTGGCTGTCCCGTGCGCGGCAGACTTCCCGGTCTGCCCCATGCTTCCCGGCAGACGGGGACCCCGCCCCGGGCGGGGCCGGGCGCGAAATGACTCGCTGATAAGGGCGAAATTTGCAGAAGAATTAGCTTGACAGCAATATCCATTTTTCTTAAATAGCAAAATACAGGGCAAGACTTCTTGAGATAGCATCTGGTTGCGAAGCATTTAAAATGTATATGTTTTAACCTTAACCAAAGGAGTGATTATGTTATCACGAGCGAGGTTTGTAATGGGGCTGGCAATGGTATTTGCTATTGCCACGCTGGTTGTGATGTCTGGCAGCCAGGCACAACTGCCGACCGGCCCTGAAAGCGGGGGAACGACTACTGGGCTTATTACCTCGGTGCCCCGCACTATGACCTACCAGGGGATCCTGAACGATAGTAATGGCGATCCCGTGAGGAATACTACCCTCAATGTTACTTTCCGCATTTTCGATGCATATACGGGAGGTAATCAGCTGTGGACAGAAGTAGTGCAGATAGAAACAGATCAGAGAGCAAATTTCACCGCTACCTTGAGCGATCTGAATCTGCCGTTCGATGAGGATTATTATCTTGAACTCCAGATAGAGGGTGATCCACAACCTCTGGAACCGAGGCAGAAGTTGCACATGGTGCCATATTCAGCGCGCACTGATACCAGCGATTATGCCTTCAGCTCCCTGAGTGGCGGAGGCTGGGTTGATGATGGTGCAGTAGTCAGGTTAGAGACGAGCACTGATAATGTTGGTATTGGGACGACGACTCCGGATGAGAAATTGGAAGTCGATGGGACTATCCATTCGATGTCGGGCGGGTTTAAATTCCCCGACAATACAGTCCAAATAACCGCATCATCCCCGCTAGGTACTATCCTGGATTATGGGACAAGTAACAACTCAGGTACTGTCAAGCAAATGTCTGAAATAAAAATATGTTATGGAACAGCTTTTATCCCCCCCGGTAACTATACAACGATTACCGGGCTTCCATTTTCTTCCGCGAGTTCATACACGGTGATCGTTTCAAGGCAGACGCAATTTTACGTGTCGCAAGCAATCACGACAAGAATTCTTTCTGGATCGGCATTTGAGATTCATGATTTTACTTATAATTCATCTGCAAACTGGATTGCATTTGGGTATTAAGCACAATTGGTTAGGCTCTATGGGAGTCGACTAAAGGCGCCACTACTAAAAATTGGTTTAAGGAGAGATTTATATGAATAGCTTAAAAATACTAATCATGATGTTGTTAATTACATCAATAGCCCTCGCCCAGAACTACCAGATCGACTGGTATGTCATTGCCTCGGGAGGAGGTCATTCGGAATCAGCGGATTACTTAGTCGATGGGACAATCGGGCAGGCGATAGTCGGGCAATCGTCATCGGAAAATTACATCATAGAAGCCGGTTTCTGGGTTGGTTTTCGCGGCGACGACTGCGACTACATTCCGGGCGACTGCAACCACAACGGCATCGCTTTAGAGCTTGGCGACGTTATTGCTATGATCGGCATGTACCGGGGTTCGGTGGTGCCGCCATACGAATGCTCCTGTCCGCCGCATGGAGACAACTTTACCCCGACGGCCGATCCCAACGGCAACTGCGTTGCGTTAGAGCTTGGCGATGTTGTCACCGAGATTGCCGCCTACAGGGGTTCGGGCACCGCCTCGGGCTGCGAGGATTGTCCGGGATCAGGCAGACTCCTTGCCGGCGACGAAAATCAACCGCTGGTGATGCCAAGCTTGAAGGCTAAGACCGTAAGAAAGTCTTCGCAATAGCATTTGGGCTGAACAATGTTCAGCCCCTACAAATCCGTGGGCGGGAGACCTCCCGGCCTGCCCCGCGGCTTGCCGGCAGACGGGGACCCCGCCCCGGGCGGGGCCGGGCACGAAACAGATATTAGGGAATGCGTATTCGCTAACAGGCTACAAGAAAGCCCCGGCGTAAACCGGGGCTTTTCATTCGGATGTATCCAAGATCTATATCAATCCCAGAAATCGTGGCCAGGTCCTGGTCCCATGCCCTTTCCGGAGCCTTTTCCGCCGTGCGGCCCGAAGTCGCGGTGTCCGCGCTCACCTTTATGGTGCATCCCTTTCCGGAAACCATGCTGGCGGCACATCTTTATCCATTTATCAAGCTGTTCGGCGGATAGGACTTTTCTCATCTCAAGTCGATGATCGAGCTTCATTCTTGCCATATCAGCCTTAACAGCGGAGATCTTCTCCTGCCTGGATAGAGCAGTCTTCTTATCCACCTCAGCCTTTCTCATTAGCTGGCGGAGTTCCAGTTTGGCCTCTTGCAACGCCGCCTTTTTCTTTATCATCTCCTTTTGATGCGCAAACCGCAGATCAGACAGCTTATCCATCTGATCTTCAGTAAGGCCGAGCTCATCGGCGGCCATCATCATGCCGCCTTTCGGCTGTGCATTGGCCACGGATATGAACAGAAGCGATGACATCGACAGCGCTAAGATTACCTTAAACATCTCAAACCTCCCATACGGGCCGCATGGCCCTTCACAGATTCTTAATTCCGCATCCGCCGGCCGCGAAAATCGCGGCGGATATCTTCTATCGTTTCTCGCAATCTTTTCTTAAACATCTCCTCGAACACAAGCAACTTGCTTTGTTGCCGAAGTGACAATACTTTCGATACTTCCTCCATGTAGTCTTGCCGCATTTCCATAGACCGGCGAGCGAGCTCGCCGATTCGCATCATGGCTTCGCTGATATCTTCATCGGAGGCGTCAGGATCATCCGCCAATAAATTCAAACGCCTGAAGGCTTCCTGTTCTTCTTTTTCCAGACTCTGCAAGACGTCCTGATGCTTATTATAGATGGGGAAGAACCTCTCCGACTGCTCAGGGGTTAATCCCACAGCCTCAGTCAATTGCCAGATTTTGATCGTTTTAATCCTCTGGCGGATTTTCTCCCTCATTGGCCCCGGTCCCTGACCAGGCCCTGGCTGGCTCAGCACCGGCGGCGAGGCCAGAATTAATATCGCTATGAGATATTTAATGGTTCTCATCCTGCACTCCCGTTTATCATTTCGATTTTATCGTATAAGGCCCTCAATTCATCATCGGTTAGATCACCAATCAGGTCGTCATAATCCATATCAAGCATCAGTTCCTCAGCGGCCCAGTCGAAATCGGCATCGTCTTCAAGCAAGGACACGACCACAAGGGCTAAGTCATCATAGGACTCGATTACGGCGTAATCATCTACAATTCCCACACCGCCGGAGGACTCATCCAACGGGTAGATGGCACCGTTTCTATCAATGAATTGAGGCATTATGGCCAGTATTATGATCACGGCAACAACAGCGGCCGGCGCCCATATCCACCGGCGGAATCCAGCGAAAACGATTTCGAAAATGCCCGATTTTGCCGGTTGACGGTGTTCCGATTGAGCTATCTTTTCGAAAGTTATATCGTCGAGTTCGCCGGGAAAAATCTCGAATTTCTGCTCGTTTAAAGATTCCCTCAACCTGGAAAGCTGGCCAAAATAGGCGCTGCAGGAATCGCAACTTTGTATATGCTGCCTTAATTCCGACAGTATCTCAAGTGCACCGAATCGGAATTCGAGATCGATCTTTTCTCGAAACTCCCTGCAATTCATCAGCTTTCACCTCTCAAGTAATGGGTGAGTTTCCCCCGAAGCTTTCTTATCGCCTGGTGATAATTGGCCTTGGCGGCTCCTTCGGTGATATTCAGGGTTTCCGCCACCCCGGCGAATGGTAGCTCCTCATAATATCTGAGGACAAAGGCCATCCTCTGCCTGTTGGGAAGCTCGCTGACCGCTTCATCGATCTTTTGATTGAGCTCTCTGTTCATTATACTTCCGGATGTGTCGCTGTTACCGTATAGCTCCGGAGTATCCTCAAGCGAAGAATGCAGGGAAATGCGGCTTCTGGCATTATAGTTGAGAGCCAGGTTTACCGCTATTCTGAAAATCCACGTATATAGACTCGCTTTTCCACGAAAGGATTCTCGGGAGCGATAGGCCCTTATAAAGGCCTCCTGAGTCAAATCTTTGGCATCCTCTCTATTTCTAACGTATTTCAAAATCACCAGAAAAATCCTCTCTCGGTATTTAACGACGGCTTCACTGAAAGTCTCATCGCTTATCTTCCCCTTCGGGCC
>CBEWDL010000026.1:0-26411 GCA_965555375.1 uncultured bacterium | reverse complement strand
TCGACAGGGCTTTTCATTATGCCTCCATGGAAACAAGCCGATGGTTCTTGGAGTTGCTATTTCGGGGAGGATTTTGTTCGACGGTATCCGGTTTTAGATGCTGCCAGGCCTCTTTAATATCGTTGACGATTGGAATGATATCATCGAGTTCCTGAACGTCCTTGGTGGTATTGGCCATGGTTATTTTTTCGACGAAGTAAGAATAAAGAGCCGACAGTTTTTTGGCGAAATCGCCGCCGGCCTCCAGATTGAGAGTCGACAGAAGATGCAGGAATATATTTCTGGCACGGTTAAGATGCTGGTGGGTTCCTGGCACATCGCCGTCATTTATAGTAACCCTGGCCCCCTCCATCAGGTTGACGGCCGATTCATATAAGAATACGATAAGTTCTTTCTGGCTCATGCTGGAAATTTTCATTTCCAGATATTTATTGATGTCCTTTTTTGTCACATCCTGATCCTTCCGATTCGTTTCCGTTCTAAAAGAGAGAATCGCCGCCCGTATTATAACCTGTTGAAAGCTGGGCCATACTGGCAATCGCAGCGGATAAATACATTTGCTGGCTCTGCAATTTGCCCAGGGCCTCCTCCATGGCCATAAACTCCCGATAGAGGCTGGCCCTCTTTCTTTCGAGTTGTTCTTCCATTCTATCAATCTGCTCCTTTAGATTATCTATTTGCTTGGTGATTGATTTCGTTCTGGAACTCAGGATACCGACGCTGGCATCCGTATAATTGTCTATTTTTTCGGATAATATGGCGGCGATTCCCTTCGTTAAGAACACCTTTCCCTCGGGGCCGTCAATCACCTGATCCGGAGTAAGGCTGATTTTCAACCTGAGTCCGGCAGTGTTTTCGTTATCGTCATCGCCTGTCAGAATCTGGCCGACACCGGCAGCGGTTTCTCCGTTAATCGTTCCCTGAATATCCTGGCCGTCTGTCGAGACGCCATTGGAAAAGCCGAGGATGTCGTGGGCGCTGGATGATGGAGTTGTTTCTATTTCGACTTTTGAATTGGCCCCCCAGGTAGCGGATGTTATTTGCAGATAACCGCTGGTTCCCTGATCGACCCAGGTGACTTCGACATCGTTCGATCCCAGCGCTTCGTCGGCGTTGATTTTATCCTCAATCTCCTGCGCAAGTTCATCGCCGCTGGTATAGGTCTTTGCCTCGAGCATGATAACCGACGACAAGAGGCCGTTTATTTTGATCTGGATATTATTGTTGCTGGAGGTCAAAACGAGGTTGGTATCCTCGGGATCGGCGATGACACCCGCCTCAAGCATGCCCTGGAGCGGAGCCCGCGTAATATCGACGCTGTACCCGGCCGAGGTCGGAACCGCCTTAAATCCCGACGACAGATATGTAATATACCCGTTATCGGTTGAACCGGATGCCTGCAGGAGCCTTCTGACCTCATCGGGATCGTTTTCCAGTTTAGCAGTCAAGATCGAGGAGTCGAATTGCAGTTCACCCTGAAAGTTATACTTAATTCCTATATCCGATAACTTCGTTAAATCTCCCACGAGACCGGAGACCCTTCCCAGGATACTCGATCTCACGTCGGTCAGCAGGTTTATCAGAGATGACTCACCAAGAAGGACTCCTGCAGTCCCGGTATCCGGGTTGTAATCGAGTTGTTTATCGACAAAATCTGCGAATTCGTTATACTTGTTGACGAATTCCTGAATTGTCGAAATGATACTCGAATTATTTTGTTCAACCGTGATCTGGACCAGCTCGGTTGTAGCGCCCTTAATTTCCAGCGTTACTCCATCGATGAGCGTGGTTATCGTATTACCCGGTGATGTTACGATGATGGGTGAGCCGCCAGAGCCGCTTGTGCCGAGCCGCAGGATCGCATCCTGGCCAGCTTGTATCACCGGAGCTAAGGCCTGAATCTGGAAGGTATCCCGGCCGACAAGATCGCCGGCTGAGAATGATACCGTGAGACCATCAGCGCCATCGCCGGTAAGGGCGATCTCCTCATCAGCGTTGTTCACCGTAATAGTGCCGGAGTTGGTTCCGTCCGTCCAGTCAATTGTAATCGGGCCGCTACCGATGGTTTGCGTACCTGTCCCCTGCACCGTGAATGTATATGCCTTATTAGTGTTTCCCGTGTAGCTTGCCGTAGCGCCCAAAAAGGGATTCGACGTCGCTTCCGACGACCAGTCTATTTTTTCGGCTACATCGAAATAGCTGGTTGTAAAATCGGGGGCCTCGCCGCCGGTAAGACTCGATGTTACGGTTATAATATTATCGGCGCCCGTTTGACTTGATGTAATTATCAGCCTGTAAGGGTCGTTGGAGGATCCGTCATTGACGATAGCCGCGGTAACTCCGGCGTTGGCGTCGTTTATGGCATTCTTTAACGACTCAAGGGAATTTTGACCCGCTTCAAGCGTGATAGTCGTGGGAGTTCCACCGGCAACGGATATATCTACGGTGCCGATGCCGAGTATCGCCGAGCCGGAGTAAAACCCCTGGCTGGCGATCTGCTGATTCTGAGCCAGCTGATCGACCGAGATAAAGTATGTACCGATGGCCGAGCTGTTGCTCGCCGTGGCTACTATCTTATCCTCATCGGAGGATGTAACTGTTTTGGAACCCCAGAGCGTGGGTTTTGAAAGGATATCGGCCTGTGTCTTAAAAGCCAGAAGAAAACTGTTGATCGTTTGCCAGGTGGTTAGCTTCTGAGCGTATTCGGCCTGGCGAGCAAGGTAGATGTCGACCTGCCTGTGCTCGAATTTGATGATATTTTCTATAATGCTGGATGTATCCATGCCGGAGATAATTCCATCTATGGATCCGAAACCGGCCATCTTATTTACCTCCTATGCAAAGCGAAACCCTGTCATCTTCCACTGCAAATCTACCGGTTCTAAGGCGGCGAATATAGCCGCTTCTTTTCCCCACTTTTATTATCGGATTGAATGTAAATCTAATTAGGGTATAAAACGCCCGAAATCGGCTTTTCTGATCCTTTTCAGACCTGGATTATGAGTGTGTGAAACAGGCAAAGTTTCTGATCTAAGAAAAGGGGGATGGAAAGACCCACCCCCCTTAGAAGACGGAATTTGTCCATTAACCGAATAGTTGGAGAACCACCTGTGGAAGCTGGTTGCCCTGAGCCAGCATGGCAATGCCGGCCTGCATCAGTATCTGCTGCTTGACGAACTCGGACATCTCTTTGGCCATGTCGGTGTCGCGGATGGAGGATTCGGCAGCGGTCAGGTTCTGTGCCGCGATCCGGAGGTTAGTCAGGTTCGACTCCAGAGTGTTCTTCTGGAACGATCCCAGGCTACCCCGGATATTGGTGACCTGATCGATGGCCGCATCGATAACCGACTGGGAATCCTGAGCGCCGGCAGCCGTGGTGACGTCGATCTCCGAGAGGTTGGCGAACATGTTGGCAGGGAGATCGCGGCTAATGTAGGTAGCCGACAGGTTATCGATGGCGATCTTTGCAGTCTGGCCGACGTTGGCGCCGATCTGGAAGACCAGGCTTCTGTCGGTGACGAACATCTGCTCGGTTCCGCCGTCGGATTTCAGCGAGTAGCGGAGCTTCAACCACTCATCTCTCTGGGCGTTGAAGACGGTTGCCTCTTTGCCGCCGGTCACGACTTCCGCCGAACCGCCATCCAGCCTGACAGAATAGGTGCGGGCTTTCACCGAAAGGAGCATGTTACCGATATTAATCCCGCCATTCGTCTGGGCAGGAGCCACGGTCATCGTTACGGAGCCGCGCGTATCGATATTGGCGCTGCTGTAGAACGTCTGGCTCTCGTTGCTATAGGAGGCGGCCGTGTAGAAGTAGCGGACGTCGTTTATGTTGTTGTTGTAACCGTCGAACCGGACGATGGCATCCAGACCGGTATTGGCAATCTGGTCAACTGTCAGGCCCAGCGCGTTGTAGAGGGCGGTCGACGCGCCGGTGCCGGTCATGTTGAGCTTCAACGAGAATTTCGAGCCCTCATCCATGGTCACGAATTTCAGCTTGTTCATACCACCTTGAGTCATTACCGTGGCATAGACCTTGCTTGTCTGACCCACGGCGGTATCATTGAAGGTACCGAAGTTGGCCGCCCAGGCCATCTTGGCCGATATGGTGGCAGCCAATGCCGACAGCGTTGAGAACGAGCCGCTTCCGATGTTGAATGTCGCGGTCTTAGCGTAGGCGGCGACTAAAGTGGAGCTGGAAGCGAACTGGGCCGTAATCGATAACTGGTTGTTGGAACGACCGCGGTCGTTATTGTTTTCCAGACCTGTCAGACCGGAGGTAACAGTGGCATTGGTGGTGGTAATGGTACCAACTGCCAGAGAGTAATTCGTGCCGGTACCGGTCGATCTAATCCGGATGGCATCAGGAGCGCCGGCGGTAACCGTGGCCTGCAATTTACCGGCCAGATAGGTGTTGGAGTTGATGGCGTCGTTCATCTTGGTCACGATATTGCTGGCCAAGTCACCGGAGGCGACAGCGTCGGTTCTGACAGAAAGCGTCTGCATACCAACAGCGTTGACGCCGGCTTCCTGGAAGTTGAGCTGGAAGGTGATGGTATACTGGTTGTTATTGGCCAGAGTCGTGAAATTGGTGGTTGACCTGACGAACGCTTCGCGTATCTCAGCGGCCGTACCGGTGACGGATATAGCGTTGCCCCAGGCATCAAGGGCGCTGATTCCGGTGCCGACCTTGACGGCGCCGGACGATGCCTGGATGACGTCGAGGTTATGGACGCCATCGGACAGGTTGTAGGAACCTGTCGGATTGCTGAGACCCAGGCTCTCGATGTCAAGTGTCGCCGAGGAATCGGTCAGCAGCACCGATGAAATACTGTGCCTGCCGTCGGAAAGGCCCGACTCCGAGATAAACACTCCGGAGACGTTGGCGGTGGTGATGGCGGCTATGTTGGCAGCGGAGCCATCGAGCAGCTTCTTGGTTCCGAACTGGGTGTTGGCGGCGATCCTGTCGATGGTGCGGATCGCGTTAGTGATTTCTGCCTGGTCGGCAGCTAACTGGTTCTCATCGTTGACGCCTTCGTTGGCGGCGTGAATGGCCAGTTCTCTCATACCGATCAGCAGGTTGTTGATCTCGTTAAGTGCACCCTCAGCAGTCTGGATCATATTGATAGATGCCTCTGAGTTCTGGACCGCTCGGTTCAACCCGGCGATCTGGGCGCGGAACTGTTCGGAAATCACCAACCCGGCTGGATCATCGGCAGCCTTGTTTATGCGGAAACCTGAGGATAGCTTCTCCATCGAAGAGGCCATCCTGCGAGTGGTAACCGTCAGGTTCCGCCAGGCGTCCAATGCGGTAATGTTGTGGTTGATTCTTAATGCCATTTACTTCCTCCTTGAATAATTGCTAACTTTCCCTATGTCAGCTTTTCGTTCCTCCTTGGTTTGGTTGGTTCTTGGTTATTCACCTCCTTGCTATCAAATTTATAAAGTAGAGAGTTCAATATTCATATTTCTCTGCTATATATTCGACACCTATAGGGGGTGGCTTTAGCTTATGGGTTATTTTTTTGAAACATCTATCTTATTGAATGGCAACGGGATCCGTAAATCTCTCGATTTCGTTCAGGCGCCTGGCTGCAATTGGATTCTCAGGATCTTTCCGAAGAACGACTCCATATCCCGCTTTCGCTGAATCGAGCTTACCGAGGTTGAAATAGCAGTCGGCAAGTCGAAGAATAGCGTTATACTGATCGGGTCTTTTGCGAATGAACAACTCATACTGCGAGATCGCCTTCCAGTAATCCTTGGCGTTGTAGTATATATCCCCCAGCGTGGCATGCGCGTCAACGTCATCCGGGATGGCCTCAAGGTATTTCTCAAAATATGCAGCTGATTCTTCAGGGTTATTCCGTTTCAGTAGACATACGGCCAGGTTCCGATATCCCATGGCGAATCCCGGCGAGACGGTCAGGGAACGGCGATAGCATTCCTCGGCGGAGGCGTAATTGTGCTGTTTGAAAAAGCAATTGCCCAGATTGTTCCATGGGGCCGGATCGTCTGGATTGGATCTGGATTGATCTCTATATGTCTGGGCGGCAGATGAATAGCTTTTGGAGGAGTAAAGCAGATCCCCCCTGGCCGCCAAAACCTGAGGAGCATTGGGGGAGGTTTCCAGAGCTTTATTGATCAACTCCATAGCTTTTTCATAATCTCCCTCCAGGGAAGCAGCGCCCGCCGCGCCAAGGAGCGAGGCATCCCGGGCATCCCCGAAGACGAGAGATTTCTCAAAGCACTCGGCTGCTTTTCCGGAATCCCTGAGATTGAGGTGGGCTTCACCCAAGAGAATATATATCTCTGCATCCTCATGATCGTTTTCTATAGCCTTCTGGCAATGATATACGATCTTTTCGAATTCCTTTTTGTGACGATAGCAGCGGGCCAGCAGATGTTGCGTGTATTCGAAATCACCGACCTCATCGATCACCTTATGGAAATATTCCAACGCCTTATCGATCTTGCCGCGGAAATATTGCGAAAGACCCAGGCCGTAATAGACGGCGAACTGGCTGTTGAGGTTGTTGAGGATCAAACCTATCCATTCCCGATGCTCGGAGAAATTGGCGCGCACCTCCAGGAATCGATGGAATAGCTCGTCGGCCTTGTCGTAATCGCTCTCCTTCGAGTAAACGTAGCCGAGATTGAACAACGGATCGAGATAATCTTCTTTGATTTCCAGAGCCTTGTAGAAGTATTCCCTGGCTTTTGCATTATCATTTAATCCGACATAGGCGCAGCCTATCTGATCAAGGGCCATCACGAAAACGTGGCGGCGATCTATATCGTCGGGATCTAAAATTTCTATTACTCTTTTTGCATGCTTTAAGCTCAACTCCGGTTCGGCCAGACCGCGATATATCTGAGCCAGGTTGAAATGAGCAAAAGCATTATCGGGGTTCTCCTCCAGCTGTTTTTTCAGCAGAGCCTCGGTCCTTCTCCCTTTCGCCTGCATTTCCTCTTCGGAAAGCCCGTAACCATGATGAAACACCTTAAGCTGACTTGTCATGGTGATTCCATCCATCACAAGCTGATTGTGCACGATGCCCGAATAGCGGTATTCCTTTTTGTTTCTAAAGAGTCTGTGGGAGTTGAGGAAGCCGGTTCTCCCGGCCTGAATCCTGTTGTATACGACGAAGGTAACGGCATCGATATCTTTGCGCCTGATGACGCTTCTTATCATATCGTGCTCAGAGGGATCAAGCTCCTCATCGGCATCCAGGATGAGAATCCAGTCGCCGGTGGCATAGTCGATTGATTGGTTGCGATGGAAGGAGAAATCGTTCTGCCACGGATGTTCATATATTCCGGCTCCGAATTCCCGGGCGATCTCCATGGTCCGGTCGGTGGAGCCGGTATCGACCACGATGATTTCATCCGGCAAACCCTGCACGGTTTTAAGGCAGCCTGGAAGGAAATGCTCCTCGTTTTTCACAATCATGCATAAAGAGATGGTCTGGGATTTATCCTCGATGGTTTCTTTTAAGTGTTTGAGGTTCGATGCGGCAATCTCATGAGCGGGGTCAACAGACAGGGCTTTTTTGAAATAATCTTCTGCGGCGGTATAGTCGCCTTTTTTCTCGGAGATGACGCCATAGTTTACCATGGCATCGATATCCCGGGGATTGTTTTTCAGGATATTATCGAGAACCTCTGAAGCCTTATCGAATTTGTCGGCATCTCCGAAGACAAGCGCCTTGGCGTTTTCAAAAGCCATCTCACCGGGAAAGAGTCTCAAGCCATCATCGAGAACAGCAATGGCCTCATCAATTTTGCCCTCTTTGCCGAGATTCGAAGCGTAGACAATTCGCCGGAAGTGATTTTGAGGATTGATCTCGATTGATCTTTTCTGGCAATCTATCGATTCTTTGAAGTTTGCAGTTCGGCGAGCGGCCTCCGACGCCAACCAGAGTGCATCGCTTAAAAGATTATATGACTGCGAAAGGTGAGATCTCACGTCGGGGTCAGTATTTTCTCGTAACCTCAGATACATACGCCCGGCGTCGAGGGCTTTGGTGAACTCCGAACGTCGATTATAGGTCGCGAGCTCCAAAAAATGCAGATCGAGATAGTCGCCAAACGCGCTGCGCGCTTCTTCTATGAGCTCGACGGCCCTGTCGCATTTATCCTGATTCATATGGCTTATAATGGCGCCATAGTAGGCCAGCGCCAGGCTCTCGTTATCATTTTGGGATTTCGCCTGGCGAAGGGCCTTTTCAAAATACTCAGCAGATTTTTGAATTTCGGATCCGGTACTCTCCGCCAACCCTGCAAGATCGTCAAATCTAACTGAAAATGAATTCTCGCCTTTTATCGCTTTGCCTTTTGACATAATAAACCCTATCTTATGTAATTAAGTTCTGTCGGGAATTGACATCTGTGCGAGCCGGTCTTCAATGGTTTTGTCCTCGGGGAATATAACCAGATACTTCTTATAGATCTCCATCGCATCTGCTGTCCGGTGTATTTGCTCCAGTGTCTGCCCCAACATCAAGAGGACCTCGCCTACCCTATCGCGAGTTCGTGATTTCAAGGGATCGTTATTTTCTCTTTCATTATTCCACAATTCCAAATAGTTCTGCGCCAGGGAAAGCACGCTTTCGGGTTCGCCTATCATGATTGCGACTATCAATTCGAAATAGGCTAAATCGAGATATTCGCCGAGCCTTCGTCTGGCGTCGGAGCAGACCTTTATAGCCTCATCGAGTTTACCCATCTTCAGATTGGCCAAGCACCAGAGATAATAGATCTCGTAAGCCAGCTCATTGTCATCTGGTATTCGTTTGTTTTCACTCGCCTTGCGGCAACACTCAGCGGTCCCGATGAAGTCGCCTTCGCCGAAGGAGCTTCTGGCCAGAGCGATCAGTTCCTGTAGATCCGCTACCGATTCCGAGCATGCTGAACCGTCTTTATATGCTTTTTTTGTTACATCGGCGGCCATCTTATGCTCTTTCTCTAATGACTCTGGCGGGGATTCCCGCTGCTATGGCGAATTCGGGGATATCGCGGGTGACGATAGACCCGGCCCCGATTTGAGCGCCCGGCCCGATAGTTACACCCGGCAAAACAATCGTTCCACAGCCAACATCAGCGCCGTCGCCGATTTCCACGGGGGCATGCCTGAGTGGCGCATGCAAAATCGGAATCGATATATCGGCGGTATCATGCTGCGAGGTAATGATTGAGACCTTAGGCCCGATTCCCACATGAGCGCCGATTTCTATTCCGGCGGAAGCATACATGAAACATTGTGGCCCGATCCAGGTGCCGGCGCCTATCACGAAGCGGCGGTCGAAATAGCCTTTGAGGATGGTGTCGTGACCGATGTAGACGTCGTCGCCAAGTTCAATGAATTGAGCCAGAAAAATTCTCGCTCCCGGTTCTATAACAACGCGGCGGCCTATGGATTTGAAATTGCGATCATCTCCGCTTCCGTGGCTATTCCAGGATTTGCCGTTTATTTTTTTTGTTAACATATCTTTCATAAATGCTGATTTCCGTTACCCACCGCTACTCCCGCATTTCAAACCGTTTGCTCCATAACAAGCTCCGGGGTTTTTTCGGGAGCAAAGGTTTTAAGAGATCGGATCACCCTATCCTGCTGTCGAGTTGATATGTCTTCAAATAGCGGCAGGCTGATCAGATTTCGTTGGAAGCGCAGCGAATTAGGATAATGCGATTCGTCGACATGGTAGCCTTCAGAATAGTATGCCGTATGCGGAATGGAATAGGTTCCGATACCGGCCTCTATTCCTTCATCTATTAGATGGGCGATGAGAGCATCACGCCAGCCATTTTCGACGGAGACTATATAGGTCTGATAATTGAGCCTTCGGCTGCCGTCGTAGAATGGCAGTCGCAGATATTCAATATCAGCGATAGCATGGTTGTAATATTCTGCAGCACGCCTGCGGGCACGAAGAACGGCGTTGAATCGCTTCATCTGGGATACGCCGAGCGCGGCCTGGAACTCTGTCATGCGATAGTTATAACCGGCGACGACGAAATCGATATTATTCCCATACACCTGGCCGTGATTGCGAAGCTCCCTCACCGTTCGCGCTATTGCAGGATCGTCCGTGACCACCGCTCCTCCCTCGCCGGTGGTTAAAATTTTTCTGGGATGGAAACTGAAAGCTGCCAGCCTTCCGAGGTTCCCGCAGCGCGTTCCTCTCATACTCGAACCCAGAGCGCAGGCGGCATCCTCGAATATGGGAAGGTCATATTTCGCTGAAAGGGAGTGAACTCTGGTGATGTCGACCGGCCAGCCAAAATTATGAACCACCATAATAGCCCGGGTATGAGCCGTGATGTTGTTTTCTATTTTACTGGTATCGATATTAAAGCAATCGGATTGAGAATCGACAAAGGTGACGCGCGCTCCGGTCAATTCCACGGCGTTAGCGGAGGCCGGGTAGCTGAACGCGGGAACAATAACCTCATCGCCGCGACCGATGCCGAGGGCCAACAATCCCAGGTGCAATGCGGCGGTGCCTGACGAGACGCATATGGCGTATCTGGTTTTTAGATAACTGGCCAATTGACGTTCGAAGGATTCCACCACCGGCCCGCTGACCAATCGTCCGGATTTTAAGACATCGACGACCGATCCTATGTCATCAGGCGACAGGTTCAACCTGACAAGCGGTATCTGCATAGATTCTGTCATAATACCAATCTGCGGTTTTCTTTAAACCCTCCTCCAGATCGATTTTCGGCTTGAATCCCAGTATCGATTTCGCCTTATCTATATTGGGGATTCGCAGTTCCACATCGGCTGAATCCCTGGGGGCGAATACTATTTTAGATTTGGAATAGGTTACTCGAATGACCGCCAGAGCCAATCCATATATGGTGACGGTCCCCCGGGGATTTCCAATGTTAAAGCTCTCTCCCACGGTATTCTCGTTCTCCAGGACCACGAGCACGCTATCGACGATATCATCGATGTAACACCAGGAGCGGATCTGATCGCCGTTGCCGCGGATAATGAGATCCTCGCCCTTCAAAGCTCTGGTAACGAAATGGTGAACGGCTCCTTCTCCGACCTGACCGGGGCCATAGATGTTGAACGGCCTGATGGTCAAAGCCGGAAGACCTTTTTCTTTATAATAGCTGTAGGTGAGATGTTCGCCGGCCAGTTTCGAGACGGCATAGGTCCAGCGGGCATTCCCCACCGCTCCCAGAGAGGTAGTGTCGCCCTCCTCTGAACGGAAGGCATAAGATCCAAACACCTCCGATGTGGAAAAGTCGACGAAACGCTCTATAGATGGGAGCTCGGAGGCGGCCTTGAGCATATTAGAGGTCCCCTGCATATTGACCTGCATGGTGGCAACGGGCGATTTGATAACGGTATCTATGCCGGCTATGGCGGCGAGATGAATGACAATTTCTGATCCCGCTATATGTCGGCTGACATGGTCAAAATCCAGTATATCGCCCTTGACGATTTTCAGGTTCGGATGATTTTCGAGCCTGCGACCGTTTAAGCTGTTGCGGCGAAAATTGTCATAGACGGTAATCTTATTGCTATCGATCAACCGTGCTATTATTGCAGAACCGATGAAGCCCGCCCCACCGGAGATGAAGATATTTTTATCAGAAAGCGGCATCACACCTCCTAATTCAGCAGATACGAATTTGGATCTTCTACGTACCTATGGCCGTGCAGCACGAAATCGTATATCCAGAGGTACTGGCGGATAATTTTCATTGGATCGTGATGCATCCGCGCCCAGATCTTGCTCGAATTGCCGATTCTAATGATTTCTTTTCTGCTTGTCAGAAGGTTTTCCAGCTTATGATAGAGATCCGCCTCGGTGACGTAAACGACGGGACTATCGGGATGGTAGCTGGCGGCAAAATTGGAGATCCCGCAGAGCACCGCATGCCCGGCGGCCATCGATTCTATGGCCGAAAGGCCGTAAATGCCGACCGAAACCTGGTCGTATGTGATATGGCAACGACTCTTGATATCGAGGCATTCTTCGTTTGACTTCCCCTCGATAAGCTCAAGCTCGATCGGATATTTCTTTTTCAGTTTATCATAGACGTCGAGCAACATATCGGTCTTCTTGAATTGCCGGTTGGTCGGCGGATGGCAGATTCTAATAACGTCGTTGGGAGGAGAGCATTGCTTTATCCGGGAGAAATCGCACATTAAATTGATATGGTAGAAAAGCGGGGCTTTCTCGAGCATGGTGTAATCCCAGGCGGATAGGCCGGTTATTTTATTTTCCGCATGCCACCTGTAGACCTGGTCGGCGTTATTTCGCATCTCGGAACCATAATATTGAACCAGGCAGTTATCCGGCCTTAAGACGTTTGCCCAGTTAATATCGTTGAAGTTCTTGGGGAATCGCCCAATATGGTAAAAATCGGCGTTTTCAATTACCCTGACGGCTTCCTCATAATCCTGCTGATTGCCGGATGATAGTATCAGATCTTTATCGTATGAGAGGTAATCACCCTGGAGGATTATCAGCCTGGCTTTATGAGTCGTATAACGATTTATCATTCTGAACAACAGGGATAACTGGCCGGCGATATTGAAATCGGCTACCACGGCGATATTCTTGCCGTTTTTCTTATCCCGCAGTTCTTCCGGGACATGTTTCAAAAACAATTCATCGTCTAACGATGATGATTTCTTCTTTATAGTCAGAGTGCTTTTTGCATCTGTTTCGGGAAGGGAACCGGCGGCAGGAACGACGGGTTGTTCTTTCGTCATTCGTTCCAATGCCGAAGGGACGGTATCATCGTCTGTCTGCGGCTGCTGGCTATTCGAAGCTGCCTTCAAGAATATCTCTATCCAGCTTAAACCCTCGGAATAAGCGCCATCGTCCCAGCAGATCTCGAAAAGGTTCATAAGAGCGTTCTTATAAAGAGGACTGGCCTCCAGCGCTTTAATGAAGTGTCCCTTGGCGAGATGCCTTTTCCCCTGGGAATGGTAGATCACTCCCAGGTCGTTATGGGCCGCAGAATCGTCGGGGTTTATTTTTACAACTCGTAGGAAGTTCTCGACCGCTTCCGATTTGCGATTCTGACGGCTATGCACCAATCCCAGATTGTAATAGCCATCTGCATATTCCGGATCCAGACCGATCACCCGGTTAAATATCGATTCTGCTTTGCCGAAGTCTTCTCTGCGAGCGTAAACGGAACCCAGGGCGTTCAGCAGTTCCGGATCATCAGGCGATTCCTGCAGGAGCGAGTCAAGCTGTTCCAAGGCTTGATCCTCATCCCCTTCATCGATCAATCGTGCGATAACCTGCCGGGATTCACTGCCTGTGTTTTTGATTTCTGCAATCTCTGGCATAATTCGGCCTTTTTTTGTTGTCGTATTTTCCAATTATGTTACAACGATCCAGTATGAAATCTTAGTATCACAAAATTGTAACACATTCATCATGTCGCCGCTTCAGCCAATCTTTTTTCAATTTCATCAAATATGGAATGCATGGGATTGTAGTTACTTTCACCTAAAACAAGTTGGGCGGCACAGTTGTCCTTCATGTTTATCGCCAGGGGACCCTGCAGATTGGCCGACATTTTCTCCGGCTGGCCGGCGGGAATCGTCACCAGGACAAATAGCGTAATATCCTCGAGAGAGGAAGCCTGCAGAGCGACGATCTCCCGGGGAGCGATATCGACCACGTAATCCGGCTTGAAAAACAGCGGATCGATCATAAGGAAAGCAATGTTCTGGTCTTCGATAGACTGGAACCATTTGAATGGTTCCTGCCCTTCAAGAGAGACCACGATGAATTGCTTTAGATGTTCAAATCCCAGAAATCCCTTTACCATCCGGATGATGTCCGACTTGTCGTATTTTATGTTACCGAAACGCGTGACCGTTAATTCCATCAGATCTCCCCTATCTTAGAAAATTCAGCAATGATGGTTGAAGCATTCTCGCCGCCGATGCCAGGGCCGCCTGATAGGCAGCCTCGGCTGATGCGATATCAGTGATAACCCTTGTTATGTCAGCATCCTCAATTCTGGAGAGCTGAGCGGTAACCTGAAGTTCAAAGGATAAGAGCCTGTATGAGGCCGTCTCCCCTCTATTTATCCTGGCGCCAACATCGGAACGCTCAAGGAGAATCCGATCCAGGGCGCCGTCGAAAGTCTCCAGACATATATTTATCTCCTCGGTGTTATTTCTTTCCAGGGCATCTTCTAAGACCATCATGTTCCCCAGCAAATCGGGCGAACCGAATAGCCCGAGATCTTTGGCGGTGCGTCCACTATCTGCTTCCATAACCGTCAAAGAACAGCCCTCGACTTTCGAAAATAGAATCAACCCGGTCTGCTGATCATTTATCCTGGCCTCGACATCGATCCCGGAGGCATTAATGAGATTAATAACATCCATAATAGTGGCGTTGGGATCGTTCGCTAACGGTGAAAGATCTATATCCTGCTGGTTATCTCCGTTGGCTATCATGAACTTGCCCAGAGGAAATCCCTGGCCGTGATTCAGGGCCGAAAGCAGGGTAAAGTATGCCAGCTGGGGATTGAGGTCGTCGCCTTCAATAATATCATAGGTAGTCCCGCCCAGAAGCCCAAGAGTCATAGCGGTATTCTCGCCGGCGGCGCTTTCCGCACCCTGTATTGAGTATGGATTGAGGTCCTCGCCTGCGAATATTGTTACAACTTCGCCTATAAGACCCAAATCCGACGCCGTTTGTGAGCCCGGTGTTCCCTCCGATATAGTTATATTCAAGGGAGCTATATTGGCATCGGTGATTATGAGGTGATTCTTTTCAAGGTCTATCGATGCGGTAACATTGTTGATTCCTCCGGCAGCAAGCTGAGCGTCGATCTCATTGATAACATCGCCCAGATTCGAGGCGGCAGAGATATCAACATCAACCGTAACGCCGCCACCGGTGGCGAAATGAATGGTACCGGTTTGATCGACTCCCAGGCCTTGATTCAACAGTTCGAGGGGAGTGTTGGCGGTAATATGATAATCTGTCGTATCTTCGAGGCGGAAGCCGCTTACGGCATCGCTGATGCTGGCCGTGAAGTTTGGAATGCCCATACCATTAATGGCATCGAGAATATCCTGAACATTGCGCGCCGCCGATACATCGATGTTGTATTCGCCGTTTAGTGTTCTTATTATGAATTGGCCGGCGCCGAGATCGACGCCTTCACCGTTGTGCAAGTAATCGAGCCACAGGTTGGACTGCAGGCCCGGATCCATATCATGACCGTCTCCCAGCGTTCTGATCGCACTGGTGAGAAAATTCGCGCCGATACTATTTATCGAAAGATAAGATGACGATTCGGTTTCAAGCGAAATGCTCGAATAATCACCCTGGTATACGACTCCAATCGGTGTCACCAGAAACGGTCTGATGTCCGTCCGGGTGCCCGAGAATATATAATTGCCCTCGAACCTGGTGTTAGCGGCATCGATAATCTGGTCGAACAGATCCCGAATCTGAACCGCTCCTCCCTCACGGGCCGCGGCGTCATAGGTATCGTTAGCAAGCTGTACCGAAACTTCCTTGGCGTCGATAATGAGTTCATTGATGTTTGCCAGCGCCTGGTCGGAAAAGGTCAACCATGACGTGGCCTGATCGATATTTTTTCTAAACTGCGATATGTCCGATAGAGTCGAACGGAAGCCGAGATCCTTCGTTATCCCGATGGGATCATCTGAGGGCCTGTTGATTCTCCGCCCGGAGCTGGCCATGGTCTGTAGTCTGAGAAACCGGGCCTGGGAGAGGGCCAGATTTCTCGATACCGTATTTATGACCATATTCGTGGTAATGCGCATGGTATTCCTCCAGTATTCTATCTCGGCCTTATCTCCGGCCAGACAACTTTATCGTATCCATAAGGGATGCCGGCCAGGCTGACGGTTTCTCCGGTAATCTTCCATCGGGATGTATCCGCATAGTGCTGCCAGGACAACGGTTTTTGCAGAGATGTCTTATTGGTCATCCCTGGGGCTATTTCCCTTCTCATCCTGGATGTCACTATTTTTTCCTGCCTTTGCCGGCTTTAACAATCCTGGCCAACTCCTGGATATCCTCTTTTAATGACAATGAAGCTTTAATATTTTCCTGCTGAATCCTTTTGAAAATCTCCTCGCGATAAACGACGACTTGATCCGGAGCGGTGATTCCGAGTTTCACCTGTTTGCCATGAATCCCCAGGACAGTAACTTTTATTTCTTCGCCAATCGTTATCGCCTCGCCCGACTTCCGTGTCAAAATCAACATCAGAACCTACCTGTTTCCGATCCATGTATCATCAGCTCGCGAAGGAGACCATGCGGTTGATGATCGTATCGAGAGCCGAATCCATGGCCGAAATAACCCTGGCGGCAGCCTCGAAAGCATGTTGATATCTGATCATATTTACCATCTCCTCATCAAGAGATACTCCGCTGGTTGATTGTCTGGCATATTCGATCTGGAATATCAGAGCCATTTGATTTTGTTCAAGATTCTGGGCTTCCTGCGATTTTATCCCGATTTTGCCGATTACGGATGCGTAATACTCGTTGAAAGTTGCCTGCCCATTCCGCAGTATGAGCGCCTCTCTAAGGGAAGCCATGGCCAGAGCGTTCGAATTATCACCGATTTCCCCATTCAGGCCGGCAGCGATATGATTGACATCCTGCAGGATCAGGGAATTGAGCTCGATATCCGCTGCTCCAGTGGTATCGGGATCGAAGAAATCGATATCCGTGCTTCCCCCCAGACCGTATCCCGCCCTGTGGATTTCGTTGACCGCCGCAACCAGCTCCCTGGCCAATAGATCCAGCTCGGCCTGACGCTCGACGACGATGGTATCACGGGCCTCGAGAATGCCCTCAAACTCCCCGCCGGAGTGTTCTATCTCAATCCCGGTGCCCTGGAAGAATACCCTGGTGGTTACGGACGATCCCGCCGATTGGGTTTCGGTGGCGATTTGAAGATGCGAGGTGCCATCGACCAACGCCATGCCACCCAAAAGCACTGTATATGATCCGTTAGATTGTTCCAGGACGCCGACATTTACCCATTGTGAGAGCTGATCCACCAGATAATCGCGTCTATCACGAAGGTCATTGGCGGTATTCCCGGTCAACTCCGCTGAGGCTATAGATTGATTCAGGTCGGCTATCTGGGCAGCGATGTTGTTTATCTGCTGGACCATGGTATTGATATCGGCATCGAGGGATTCTCGGAGATCTCTCAATTGAGTTGAAAGGTGGTGAAACGAGTTTACCAGAATAGAAGCCTGCTCGCGCACAGCCACCCTGGCCGATTCGCTTTCGGGGTTATTGGCCAGGTCCTGCCAGGAGTTCCAGAACTTGTCCAGAAGGGCCGAAAGACCTGTATCCTCGGGCTCGTTGTAGATCGATTCCACCTGGTTCCAGGTCTGGCTTAAGAACTGCCATTTGCCGAGTTTATGAGATTCGCCTCTAAATTGCTGGTCCAAAAACAGCGATCTAATCCGGCGTATATCGCTTACATCGACTCCCGTGCCGAGGCTGCCGAACGGTAAAACCATAGGCATACTGGTCCCCATAATGGAACTCTGACGGGAAAAGCCGGGGGTATTTACGTTGGCTATGTTGTGTCCCGTAAGGTTCAGGGACAACTGCTGAGCCAGAAGCGCCCTCTTGCCGATCTCCAATCCTACATTAGCTCCGTACATTTCAACCCATCCTTGTCATAAGGCTACCTCTGTCAACAGCGCCGCGGGGTGCCGCCACCGGATTATCATAGATAACTTTTGGGTTATTGGCCTGATGGATATGGTTCATCGTTTGCCTTATAATACCCATCGATTGCTCAATCAAAAGCTCATTGCGTTTCTTTTGTGTATTCACCTTGGCGTATATTTCCAG
Organism: uncultured bacterium; assembly: GCA_965555375.1. Lineage (GTDB taxonomy): Bacteria > Zixibacteria > MSB-5A5 > UBA10806 > UBA10806 > CBDVBL01. The sequence goes on along the minus strand of CBEWDL010000026.1, from coordinate 8,542 downwards.
GATCGTATTTTTCAGCCCTTCGAGCTCCTCGAAATTAGGTCCTTTGAAGTTCTCGATAAGTTTTCCGATTGTGATATCCTCCGGATTCATTGCGAGTCTTTCTGAGAGTCTTTCTATAATTCTGCGGCGGCCGGTTTCAAGGTTTACGGCATCCTGGGCCAATACGTTTATTTTCTCGACGCTGGCCTTTATCCCGTCTAAGTCATTTTCTATCAAGTACTGTTGCTGTTCGGTCAGCCTCTCGAGGTATTTGACGAAAACTTCATACTCAGCGTTGAGTATGTTAATCAATTCTTTCAATTCTCTTTCCATCATTATTTGAATCGGCAAAAGGGCTTATTCGATAACAGGATTTATTCGATAATCATCGTTGATAATACATTGCGAACATAGCTTCGGGTCTCGGGATACGGCGGAATACCATTATATTTCTCCACAACTCCCGGGCCGGCGTTGTACGATGCTACGGCTTTTACAAGGTTGCCGCCGAATCTTTTCAGGAGTTGAGATAGATAGCGCGCTCCACCCATTATGTTCTGTGCCGGGTTAAAGGGATCGGTTACCCCCATTATGGCGGCGGTGGAATCCATTAGTTGCATCAGGCCTTTCGCTCCCTTGTGAGAGACGGCCCTGGGATCGCCGGCGGATTCCTGCCTGATTAAGGCTCTGATTAAACCCGGTTTAAGGTCGAATTTCCGGGCGGCTTCATTGATGATATTGTCAAATCTGGAAATAAGCCTGTCGATACTGCTCGTTGAAGTATGATTCGGGCTTACTTCATCGGGCCGTTCCGGCGCCGGGATAAACGTCCTGGTGGCATCCGGCTGAGGATGGATTTTTTGTGGCTCAGGTTGGCGAACGATCCTGGTATTAAGCTCTCGCGAAGGCGCCTGTTGATTGGCGATCAGGGAAGCATATCTGTTGTAAAGGAGATCGCCAATTTTAAGCTGGCTCGATTCGGACATCGCGCCGGCCAGTTTCTCATCGAATATCTGCTGATAGATGTCGCTCCCAAGACCACCACCGAATAGATCGGATTGGTGGGTGGTTTTTCGCATGCTTTTAAGGATATACGAGATGAATATAGCCTCGAATTCTCTACACGCTTTTTTAAGTTTATTAAGTCGAAGCTGGTCTTGCTCTTCTCCAGGTCCTGGAGACAGGCGATCAACATTGGTTTGAGATACCGGTGGGGCTATGTTCGGGCTAAAGATCTTCATCACATAATCACAAGTTCAGCTCTGAGTGCACCGGATAATTTCAGCGCCTGGAATATGGCAATAATATCGCGGGGCGTGGCTCCAATCTCATTCAAGGCGGCCGCCAGATCTTTGATGCTTGCTTTTTCCTCCATATTTATGATGCGGGCCGGCTCGGCTTCGACGCTCAATTCGGAATCGCGAGTAAGCACAGTTCTCCCCTGAGAAAATGGTGCGGGTTGGGAAACCTGGGGTGTCGCTCTGATCTCGATTTTCAAATTACCGTGGGCCAGAGCAACTGCGGATATGGACACGTGCTCTCCGGCGACTATAGTTCCGGTTTTTTCGTTGATAACCACACGGGCCACGGCGTCGGGCACAATCTGTAGCGTCTCAACTCTCGAAATGAAATCGACCAGCCCGCCGGGAGTTCGGTAGACGTTCGGGATTCTGACCTGCACGTTCGCCTCGTCGACCGCGATAGCAATACCGGGCTCCATAACGGCATTGATCTTGCCCGCCATCCGCTGGCTGGTTGTAAAATCGGGATTTACGAGGCTGATGGTGAGGATCTCAGGATCCATCTCAAACTGCCTTTGCACCTCCACGATAGCGCCATTCGGGATCCGTCCAACCAGAGTATAATTCTCGCTTATCCTATCGCCGCCGGTGGATTGAACGTTAAACCCGCCTATGGAAACCGGCCCCTGGGCGGTTGCATAGACCGCGCCGTCGGTTCCCGAAAGCGGCGTAATCAGAAGCATCCCCCCCTGGAGCGACGAGGCATCGCCCATGGATGAAACGGTGCAATCTATTTTCGATCCCACCCTTGCAAACGACGATAACCGCGCCGTGACCATAACGGCGGCTACGTTTTTGACCTTAACCTGGTTTTGCGGAAGAGTCAGCCCCATCCGCTCCATCATATTGATGAGCGACTGAATGGTGAAAATAGTGCTTTTGGAATCGCCGGTGCCATCGAGGCCGACTACCAGGCCGTAACCGAGCAGCTGGATATCATTGTCAAGCTGAAAGGAAGCGATATCTTTAACCCTTACCTCATATGCGAGGCCGCCCTGACTTATTAATAGAAACGCTATAAGCAATGCCGGGATCAATCTTCTGCTGTTTTTCATAATCAGAAAATCCAGTTGATGATTCTGGTGAGTATTCCGGGGCGAGCGCCATCGTGCGTTTGCCCCTTCCCTTTAAATGATATCTGGGCATCGGCCACCTGATAGGAAAATATGGTGTTTGAGGCCGAGACATCCTTTTGTCTGACGATACCGGATAAAAAGAGGGTTTCTTTATCCGAGTTGATCGACATAACCCGACTGCCTTCGATCGCCAGATCACCATTTTCTGAAACGGCCACGACTCTAACGGTCATTTTGGCCCTTATGGCGCCGCTTTTTTCCAGCCTGCCTTCACCGTCATATTCGCTCTTGGTATTACCCGACAGACCCCATTCACCGATATATTTCCAGAGCCCGCCACCTACTGCAGGGCCTCCCTTGGTTTCGGCTTTGGTTTCTTTTTTGGTGGTGGTCTTGGCCTTATTGGTGGCGCGGGCGTCCTCTACTATGAGAACCGTCAGGACATCGCCCACCCGATGCGCCTTTATGTCGGTGAACATCGATTTGCTCTTAGCCTCCTGGAACGATCCGGCCAGCACCGGTGACGGGGACACCATAATAATGGGCATAAGATATAAGATTAGCTTTCTCACATTTCCTCCCTATGGGCGATGACCACGGTTGCAGAATCGATGACCGTGGCGGAGATTATCTTTCTCGTATCCATGTTCATGACCCGAACATCGCTCCCTCTGGCTCCGGCCTGCCTCACAATTCCATTTGTATTTAGCGATAGAGGGCCTTTGCTGTAGTGGATCTCGACCATGTCACCGATTTTAACAACGGGCGGCTCCGATACCGTTGATCTGGTGATGATCCTGCCTGCCGGAATAAATCTGGAAGCAATCACCTCACCAAGTTGCGCCATAGATTCAAATGCCGATTCATCCATGGACGAAATGTCCCTTAGTTGAAAGACGACGTTGTTCGAATCAACGGCTTCACCGGCCTTTATGGAAACGGCGGCGGTCAGCACATGTTTAAGGACTCCGACCTTGATGGTGCCAGCCGTCCGATGTATCCTCCCACCATTTTGAAGGAAGGACAGGCGCACCACCACGTTTCCCCGAGGAATATCCTTACCATACCCGTCCACGGCAACGCTGTCGAATTCAGGTAAGCGATCAAGATTGAGCCGTGAAAAATCGCAAATATATTCAGCATCATCGACAGGGTAATTAGCATTCAGGTGGCCCATGATCGCTTCTTCAACATCAGCGCCGGTCAGGGCTAACAGGATCAATGGAAGCAGAAACAATCTCATCTTATCTCTTCAGATTGTTGGCGATCTCCGTCATTTCCTCGGAGGTCTGAATGGCCTTGGAATTGATTTCGTAGGCTCTCTGGGCAATTATCATATTGACCATCTCCTCGACGATCTCCACGTTGGACATCTCAAGATAACCCTGATTTATCCGCCCGAATCCTTCGAGGGTCGGATTGCCCAGTATCGGAGATCCCGAGGCGCTGGTCTCGAGATATAGATTGTGCCCTATAGCCTCCAATCCCGACGGGTTTATGAAATTTGCCAGTTCAATCTGGCCTATCTCCTGGGGTTCGTTATCGCCGGTAATTCGCACGTTGATAATACCATCGGCGCTGAAACTAACATACTCAGAGTCGGATGGGATAGTAATGTTCGGTTGTATAAAGAATCCATCGGAGGTAACTATCTGGCCGTCGGCTGAGAGCTTAAAGGAACCGTCGCGAGTATACCCCGCTGTGCCGTTCGGCAGAAGGACCTGGAAGAAACCGATGCCCTCAATTGAGATATCGAGCGGGTTTCCCGTTTGTTGAAGGTTTCCCTCGGTAAACGACCTTTGAGTTGCCACCGGCCTGACCCCATATCCAACATCGAGGCCGGTAGGGACGCTGGTTCCCGCGGCTGATTTCGATCCCGGCGCCCTCAGACGCTGGTATAGAACATCCTGGAACTCAACTCTCGATTTTTTGTACCCGGTGGTGTTAACGTTGGCCAGGTTGTTGGCTATGGTATCTACATTCAACTGCTGGGCGAACATCCCGGATGCCGCCGTGCGCATCGCTTTTATCATTCTATCCTCCCATTATGTTACGCGCCCGAGATCGTTGATTGCTTTGTCAAGGGTCTCATCCTGGACCCGGATAGCTTTTTGTCCGGCCTCATAGGCTCTAAATGAGACGAGCATGTCAACCATGACATCGATGACGTTTACATTGGATTTCTCAAGATACCCCTGCATCAACCGGACGTCTTGAGCAGCTCTCTCCGCTACCGTCTCGTCAACCGGGGCGAAGTATGAGTTTTCGGCTTTCGTTAATCGATATGGCTTGTCAAAATCGGCGATCTTAAGGGTACCGACGCCGGCACCGTCAACAGATACGGTTCCATCCGTGGCAATGACTACATCATTGCCGGAAATCGTAAGCGGCCCGGAATCACTGAGTACAGGATTCCCGTTATTATCGGTTAATATTCCCTGCGGAGACGTAGAGAAATTTCCGTTGCGTGTGTATCGGATACCTGCGTCTGTCTGGACCACGAAGAAACCGTCGCCCTCCAGGGCAAGATTCAATTGGTTATCGGTTCTTTCCAGCGCGCCCTGGCTGAAATCTATATAGATATCGTTAACCATGGGGGTTTCCCAGGGGAGATCCGTGATTAGCGACCCATCGGAAGCATCATTGAGATGCTGCAGGAAAACACCGTCCTTTTTGAATCCCGGTGTGTTGACATTGGCCATGTTATTGGCATAGATTTCCTGCTTGAGTATCCGCGGGAGCATCCCGGAAGCCGAATCGTAAATGCCTTTTATCATTAAATACCTCCAGATCAATATCAGAACCCGACGGCTACAAAGCAATTCTCATGCCTTATGGAAATGGCCAGAAAGATTTTCGACCGAGAGAATCGAGTCTTCTGATGGCGGCTATAACGTATTGATATTCAACGACTTGAGACGCCGTGCGAGATGGTCGTTTCGATTGAGGTGTTTATATGGGATTCGGGCTATGGCAATGGATGGGAAATTCTTTCTTGTCTGGAATGAATATTTTTCTATACGCCTGATGTGGCCGAAAAAGAAAAAGCCCCCCTTCGGGAGGCTAACTATTCATTGTGCAAGGCCGTTTAGAAAAACAATCTCTACCAGGAAACTTAATCTGCCTGCCACCAGCAATCAAGCTATTTTGAAAACTCAGGAGTCGGCTGATGCGAGCTTTTTTGTTTTTCCATGTTTCGGGCCGAGAGGAGACGCCAGTATGCCCGCTCCATAATGAGGGTAACCTCCTGGCTTTTGAACGGCTTGGAGAGATACTCGTCCGCACCCAATAGCAGGGCTTCCTTGACGCTATAGGCGTCGCCGTAACCTGTCATTATGATGACAGACATTTCCGGCCACTCAGCCTTGACCTGCTTTAAAAGGTCAAACCCGGTCATACCCGGCATTTTTACGTCTGTCAGGAGTAAATCGTACTTCTCAGCCTTGAGCTTTTCCAGCGCCTCATTTCCTGAGGAGACAACCGTAACCTGATAACCCTCCGACTCCAATATTTTCAATATCAGATTACGCATCATGGCTTCGTCGTCAGCCACCAGGATTTTTACATGCTCTTTCATTTTGCTTCGCCTTTGTTTATTCTGGAAAACTTAAGTCCCGTTATCTTGCGAATTAACAACTATTTTATTATATCGTTCATATACAGCCATCTATTTAGTTTTTTTTGCTTTTTTTCTTTTCCCATAACGGTTATCGGTTTTCAAAAGCCCCGATATTGCCTGTTTGATATCCTCTATGGTGAATGGTTTCTGAACGAATCTGCAATTGGTCAAAGTATCCCCGTGGAACTTTCCTCTTTGAACATCGACGCCGGCGATAAGTATAACCGGCGTATTGATACCGCCCTGTCGCATATTTCTTACGAGGTCCTCCCCGCCCATTTTCGGCATCCCCATATCGGTAATTATGAGATCGAACGAGAAGGAAGCCATCTTATGCCAGGCGTCGAGACCGTCTCCGGCCACAGAAACATCATATCCGAACAGGGAAACGATCTCGGCCATGACGTTTCTAACGTCCTGAGAATCCTCCGCAATCAATACTGTGCCCTTTGGCATGGGCCTATCACCTTTGCCTTAGATTGCTCAGAAGACTGGTTATCTTTTCCGAATCTGCAATAATGCCTTGCGTTGCGGCTTCGATGTTTTCGATAAGGTCTTGATCGACCCGGGCATTTCGTCGATCCGCGACGACGCTCCCGGGAGCGTCATCGGTTTTTGCGGCGTTAATAATCCGGGTCATGTGCTTGACCGTCTGGGTGGCCTGATTGACGAGTTGTGAGAGCTTGTGATGCACCTCCAGGCCGGGATCTTTCTTCTGCGCCATCTTGGCCGCCGCCACAGCGATATTCAAGGCCAAAAGCTGGATATCGTTGGAGACGCTTTCGATGCGATCCAGAAGCTCAGGGCCTTCGTTTTTCTTTCGAACTTTCAAAAAGCTAAAAGCTCCTTAACTTTGTCTTTCAATTCCGTAAGATCCGATGATTTAACCAGGTAGGCATCGGCCAGCCAGGAGGTGAAGTTATTCTTATATGTAGAGTAGGCCGAATTTAAGATCACCGCGACGCCACCGGTTTTGGCACGAAGCTCCTCGAGGACCTCGAGACCATTCATGCTCTCCATTTTAATGTCGAGTATCACCAGATCGACCTGCTGATCCTCGCCGATATACTGCAGGGCCTCCTCACCCGATGCTACCGAATGCGTTGCGAAACCTTCCGTTTGCAACTCGCTTTCATACAGGCCGCGAATTCCTTCCTCATCATCAACGATTAAGATATTCTTCATGTTTCCTCCCTGCACAGTGGGACCTCCACATATAGACGACCATGAAGTCCCCCGGATGATCCGATGCCGATGTCTCCGCCATAATGCTGCAGTATCTCAAGGGCAACCGCCATTTCTTGATATCTTTTATCTCCTTTGCTCGATCTTAGACCACCATAGAAAATTTCGGCAAATTTTGCGCAATCATCACCGCCGGTAACAAAAATCATGGCTGAATTACAATATCTTTCGACATTTAGAACGATATTCCCCATTCCGCCGGCTATGCGAGCCGCCTCTCTCAAAATCACCATCAGAGCTTGATGAAACAGACCCTTATCGATAAATATTGTTTCTTTCCGAATATCATCGGCCATGCTCAAAGTCGGTGAGTCGACGTTTTCCTCGCTGGAAAGTATTCCCAGGGTCTCCTGAACCAGATCCTCCAGCGGGATTTTCCCCTCTTCCTTCTCGCCGAGGGCCACCACGCTGGAGAAGCGATCCAGAACGGTTTCTATTCGACCTACCTGCTTTGAAATCAGTTCGAGAACACTCCGGGAGCCATCATCCGGAGATATCTTTCTCAAGCGGGCGTTTGCATAGCCACCTATTATTGTCAGCGGGTTGCGAACCTCGTGAGCTACATCCAGGGCCATTTTTGCCACGCCTGAGAGCCTTTCGGCCCGCACCAGGTTCTCTCGAGATTTTATAATTTTCTCATTAGCCTCTTTTAATAATCCGATCTGCTGCTCAAGCTCACCGTAAAGTCTTGAGTTCTCTATCGCATCCGAGGCATAACGGGCTAATATCTCCAGAATCTTCAGATCGGAATGAGAAATCGGTTTTTTGGTGATCATGTTATCTACGAGAATCACGCCCTGCAATGATCCCTGCGAATAGAGCGGCACGGCGGCCATATAATCGACTCCGAATTTTTCGCGAAGATCTCTATTGGATTCATCCTGCATGACCTCCGGTCCGATAATCACGGGATGTCTATTTCTGACCGCTCTGGCAATGACATTGGAATCGTCAGAAAGAGGAATCCTTATAGATGAGATTAGCCTGTTGACGTGGATATCCTTCATGTCGTCACTCGATTTGTACATCCTCAAAACCTCATTAAGCAAAAGCGGCTTTTTCGATAAATCCTGCCAGATAATGCCGGCCTCTTCCGGAGATGATGGCCCGGTTGCGATGCAGCCCCATAAGCATCCGTCGGAAGCATTTGACAGGAGTATAAAACTTCTATTGAATCCCAGGCCAAGACCGGCTGTTACGGCCAGGAGAATGATCCTGAGAATCTCAGTAAGATTTCTGGTTTCGCCAAATGCTCTGACGGCCTGACCTATAATATCAAACTCATAAATTCTGGCATTAATTCTCGAACGATACGTTTCCTC
>CBEWDL010000025.1:0-26877 GCA_965555375.1 uncultured bacterium | reverse complement strand
GACTATGATCCCGGTTCGGAACCGGAGCTTCAGCCGATGGCCGAGTCCGGTTTCAGATTTTTCATAGAGAACGACCTGAAATTTATAGTTATCGGCCTCTGGCCGCAGGGCCCGCTGCAGGCGAATAAGGCTCTTGAGACGATCAGCGAGGTCAATGAAGGTTTCGTTGTTGAAGGCGGGGATACGCTGTATTTCGGCCGCGATATAATCGTGGTGGGTTCGGATTCCATTCGCTATGGAATCGATTTTATCAACCTCGGTTACCAGGTAGGCCAGGAGCTTGTAATCCAGCGTATGGGATCATCGTTCGGAGCGGCTTTCCCCAACGACTCCTGGTACGGGCGACCAATAGGCGAGTTTCCTATCATGGACGGATTGAACAAGCTTTCCGATTTTGATTTCATCTATAATCTCTCCGCCGGTTACCCCGGCACTTATGAATGGGTGCAGTTCGCGGTGGATAGATTTCATGTTCCGGTAGGAGCGGGCAATACGGCGGTGCAGGCGCCCCTGGTTTATCCATACCTCGATACCGGGCAGTTGTCCGGATTATTGGGTGGCATGAAAGGCGGCGCCGAGTTCGAGAAGCTGGTGGGGCACAAAGCCAGAGCCACCATGTCCATGGTGAGCCAGACGGCGGCTCACATTTTCGTGATACTGTTTGTAGTGATTGGAAATATAGCTTATTTCGGCACCCGTGGTAAACAGAGTAAAAGAGGCCTTTAGATATGCAATTATCGGGTGAAATAGGCTTCTGGATCGCCGCCTTCTTTACGATAGGTATCGCTTCATTCTTATATAAAGATAATCCCTTCTATAAGTTCTGCGAGGCTGTTTTCGTGGGGATCTCCGCCGGTTACTGGTTCGTTTCACTTTATTTTCAGAATATGCTGCCGAAGCTTTTTGACGGCCTCGGTATCACCTATATGTTCGGTTTATGGGACGAAAAAGGGGCGATCCAGGATGTGCTTGCCGGGCAATGGAATATCAATATACTTCATGTCCTGGCTCTGATTCTGGGGATAATGATGCTTATGCGCCTCATTCCGAGTATCGGCTGGATATCCCGCTGGCCCCTGTCGGTAATCGTCGGCTCCACCGCCGGCCTGTGGATGGTTACCTATTTCCAGTCTAATTTTCTAAGCCAGCTTCAACAGACGGTTATCCCCCTATTTAATATGAACCGAATTCACGGTCTTGCTGAGCTGGGAACAAGCCTTGCGGCTCAGGGTAAATCAATACCATTCGATATTTATTTTGGCGCCTATTTAGGCAACATTGTTCTTATAGTAGGTACTCTAACCGGACTGATTTATTTTTACTTCTCGAAAGAACATAAAGGGGCGCTCGGTGGGGCTGCGAAAGTCGGTATCTATTTTTTGATGATAACGTTTGGCGCCTCTTTCGGGTATACGGTCATGTCGCGTATGTCTCTTCTGATCGGGCGGCTCTATTTCCTCTTCAGCGACTGGCTCGGATTGGTGCGGTAACATTTTTGTTGAATAAGGGCTCTGGCCCGGTGTATATATTTGCGAATGATGTCAGACAGGCCAAACCTGCAAGATGGGGATTGCCCGTTGGGAGAGTTATTCAGTGTAAACGTAGCAATCTGGAGAACAGCATGCCGTTTTATGTATGGTTAATTATCGCAATAGCTTTCATAATTGTTGAGATCTTTGCCGCCGGATTTTTTTACGCATGTTTTGCCGTGGGGGCGCTGGCTGCGTGGGTATCAAGCCTGATTACAGGCAATCCGATATGGCAGATCGTCATCTTCTGTGCGGTGTCGGTCGGGTTGATCCCGGTGTCGAGAGTTTTCGCAAGAAGAATCACTGATGAGTCGGTGCCGCAGGCCGGGGCCGATGCCCTTGTGGGCCTGACCGGAATCGTGACGGAAACAATCAGGCCTGCCGAGGATGCTGGCAGGGTGAGGGTCGATGGTCAGAACTGGCGAGTGCTGGCAGCGGAAGATATCGAGGCGGGGGTTGAGATCAAGGTGACCGCGGTGCGCGGTGCCAGGCTTATAGTAGAAGCTGTTGATGCGAAGGGAGGAAATAATGGATAACGCCGGTGTTATTTTACTTCTGGTCGTCATAGTATTTTTCGCCCTCGTGCTGGGGGCTATGTCCATCAGGATAATAAGGCCGTTTCAACGAGGCCTGGTGGAGCGGCTTGGACGTTATCAGAGGAAATGCAATCCCGGTTTGCAGGTGATATTCCCTATTATCGAATCTCTGGTTCGCGTGGATATGAGAGAAAGGGTGATCGATGTTCCATCCCAGTCCATCATCACCAAGGATAACGTGGTGGTGGAGGTCGATGCCATCATTTACTGTCAGGTGACCGATCCCTTCAAAGCCCATTATGAGATTATGGATTTCGTCTACGCAGCCGTGAAACTGGCTCAAACAAATCTCAGAAATACCCTGGGAGAAATGGAACTCGATCAATCGTTGACATCCAGAGATGTTATCAACGAGCAGCTCAGATCGGTGCTTGATACTGCAACCGATAAGTGGGGAGTTAAGGTTAATAGGGTAGAGTTACAGAGGATCGAGCCGCCGATGGATATCACCGAGGCGATGAGCCGTCAGATGAAAGCGGAGCGCAACAAGCGGGCGGCGATCCTGGAGGCCGAGGGTATTAAGCAGGCCGATATCACGAGGGCAGAGGGTTCCAAGCAGGCGGCTATTCTGGAGGCTGAAGGTAAAGCGGAGGCCGTAAGGAAAATCGCCGATGCGGAGAAATACAGGAAAATTGCCGAGGCCGCGGGCGAGGCGGAGGCTATCATAAATGTGTTTTCCGCCATACATAAAGGCGCCCCGGATGATAAACTGATTACGCTGAAATATCTGGAGGCGCTCAAGGGCATGGCCGATGGTCAGGCCTCGAAATTCTTCATTCCGTATGAGGCATCCGCCCTCATTTCGGGGTTGGGAGCGATCGCCGAGGTTTTAAGGCCTGAAGTGAAAACCCGGCTTCAAGAAAAATCTGACACCAAAGGGGATCAGCATGGAACAGGTTAAATCGTTGGTTTCTGGCAAGCGCTTGACTTTCGTCAAGCCCGAAATGAGCGTGTTCGAAACAGTCGCAAAAATGGCCGGTACCAAAATCGGAGCGGTGATTGTCCTTGATAACAGCAAGCTTGTAGGGATATTCACCGAACGTGATCTCCTAAACAGGGTGGTCAATGTCGGCAAGGATCCTCAGAAGACGAAAATATCGGATGTAATGACCAAGAATGTCGCCGTCTGCAATGCCGACGAAACCTATGAGAGTTGCCTGGCCCAGATGAGGCAGATCGGCTGCCGTCATATGCCTATAGTCGAGGGCGATCAGCTGTTGGGTGTATTATCCATTCGAGACCTACTGAGGCACCACATCTCGGTTCAGGACGCTGAGATAAAAATGATGAGCTCTTTATATCAGTATCAGCCGCCGGATATGGAACATTAAATAAGCCGAAGCGGCTGGCAGGCATTCAGTTAACATATAAATATAGACGATTCATCATTTCTTTTGAGTATCGTGGATTACGCTGATTTAATTTCACAGGCAAATATCGAATGAAAAAGCAAAATAGTTGATGCGATAATTCTTACTATTTAGTATTTTATGTTTATGAGACAGGCCCGCGCAGGTTTTTTTATTATCCTCCGATTAGTATTTCTTAAAGTATATTCCAGGGTTATCGATGTGCTACCGGTTCGATCGGATATCGATTATCCCGGATTGTCTAATTTCAAAAAAATTTAAGGCGGCGAAGAAACAGGCGAGGGAATAAATAAATCCCCGGAATGTATAATTAAAGATGAATTCTCTCTTACAGGATCTGCTATTTTCCGCCTAACAAGTGATGACTTCTAACTTAATAAAGCCACGCCTGTTTTTCATTATTCTCGCATTATTGCTGGCGTTGACGGTTCATTCGGGCCCGGTTAACGCTCAGGATAGCATTTCTCAACTGAAAACGGTAGTTCCGGATTCCGGTTTCGTCTTCAGCTACAGCCAACTGGCGCCGCAGCCGGGCCCGCCGACTGATCTTACAGCCAGCGACCTGCCGAATGATCCGGGGAGAGCGATCACCGTCGGCTGGGGAAAGGCTCCGGGAGACAACAGCGTTTTCCGCACGGTATCAGGCTATCTTCTTTTTCGGTCAACATCGCCGGATACCGGTTTCGTTCTGTTGACCAGACTTCCCGCCGGCGCAAGCGGTTATTCCGATTCCGACACGTCGTTGGTCAACGGCGAGAAGTATTATTATAGAGTAGCCTCGATCTATGAATCCGATACCCTCTTTACGGGGGTAGCTGGCCCTGCTGTTCCAAGCGCCCAGTTCTTTCATTCCAAGAGGATTCTGGTGCTTCTTTTCATGCTTCTTTTTACAGGCGCGTCCGTATATCTGATCTCCCACTCCAGGCGGGGCGGCAGGCTATATATCCGTCCTATCGCCGGTATCGATGCGGTCGATGAGGCCATCGGGCGGGCGACAGAGATGGGCCGGCCGATATTGTTCGTTCCCGGGCTGGGCGAGGCCTCCCGCGTGGCGACAATTGCCGCATTCACCATACTCGGTCGGGTGGCGAGAAAGGTCGCCGAATACCAGACCAGGATCATAGTGCCGAATTACGATCCGGTGGTCATGACTATCTGCCAGGAAGTGGTAAAGGAGGCTTATACCTCGGCGGGCAGGCCCGAAGCTTTCGACGTCAAAGACGTTTATTTCGTGACTCAGGACCAGTTCCCATATACCGCTTCAGTCAACGGTACCATGCTGAGGGAAAGGCCGGCCACTAATTTCTATATGGGCATGTTTTACGCCGAATCGCTGATTCTGGCGGAGACCGGTTTTGTCGCCGGTTCCATTCAGATCGCGGGTACCGACCAGTTGATTCAGATACCGTTTTTCGTAGCCGCCTGCGATTACACGTTGATGGGCGAGGAGCTTTATGCCGCCTCTGCATATCTGTCGCAGGAGCCCCAGCAGCTTGGCACCTTGAAGGCGCAGGATTGGGGCAAGGTACTGGCAATCGCCCTGATGGTGGCCGGTGTTATTGCATATTTGTTTAAAAATGGTGCCGGGGAGGCATTAACCACCTGGGTCAGGGGGGGATAAGTTAATAAAATGAGTATGCCGGCTGGTGCCCGAGGGTATAGGCCAACAGATGATGAGTCAGGCCTTTAGATGAGACGGGAAGTTCCTTTAGCGGTAGTCTTTGTCTGCGGCACCTTCATGGCCTTTCAATATTTCGTGCCGCACTATGTGTCGGCCACCATATATCAATACGCTCTAAATTGGACCATAATTATTGGCATATTTACACTGGCGGTTGGCATCGGCTCATTAGTGAATCTTCACTATGACAGGGTTTCCAAACAGAAAGAGAACTGGCCTTATTCAATTGTGACGCTTTCGGCGCTTCTTTTTATGACGCTGCTCGGTTTATTGTCGCCCAACGCCCTGCAGGACCCCAGGGGACTTTTCATGAAGATGTATTTCTATGTCTTATCGCCCGTTCAGGCAACCATGTTCGCGCTCTTAGCGTTCTTTATCGCCTCGGCGGCTTATCGCGCTTTCAGAGCCAAGACGTTACTGGCGACATTGCTTTTGCTCTCGGCCGCCGTGGTCATGCTGGGGCGGATACCGATCGGCGATATGCTGACCGGCTGGCTGCCGGAGGGGTTGAGGTTTTCCGATATTGCCAAATATATACTGGATTTTCCCAATACCGCCGCCAAGCGGGCGATCTATATCGGGGTCGGGCTGGGCATAGCAGCGACAGCGCTCAAGATCATCCTGGGCATTGAGAGAACCTGGCTGGGAGGAGGGAAATAATGGCACAGGGGATCTGGCAAAAATTATTAGACCTCGACCGCCGATGGATCTACCTCGTTATCGGGCTGGTTACATTCATACCGATGCTCAGGTATATCGGGCTGCCGATCAAGATCACGTCGGAGGTGAAAGCGGTTTATGATAGGGTTGAATCGCAGCCTCCCGGCACCGTGATAATGGTGCCGATGGAGTTTGGGCCCTCCACCATGGCCGAATTACAGCCCATGGCCAGGGCGGTGCTGAGGCATTGCTTTTCGAAAGACTTAAAGATCATATCGACCGCCCTGCAGATAGAGGGTGTAATATTGATCGAGCAGGAACTAAGGGAGATCTCCGCCGAGTTCGGCAAGAAATATGGCCGGGACTATGTCTTTTTAGGCTATAAGCCCAATCCGGACATTGTCATATTGAGCATGGGAGAGAATTTCCGAAACTCCTTTCCAAAAGACTATTACGACAATGAGCTCGATGATTTGCCGATGATGGCCGGAGTCAACAATTATTCCAATGTCGTCTGTATTGTCAACGTCAACGCCACCTCGGGTGTGGACTACTGGATCAATTATGCCAACGGTCGCTACGGAGTTCCTCTCGCCCTTGGCGTCACGGCGGTCATAGCCACCGATTATTACGCTTTCCTGCAATCAAAGCAAATCTTTGGTTTAATGGGCGGTCTGAAGGGCGCTGCCGAGTATGAAAAGCTTATCGGGCGGCCGAAGGACGTGGCCAATCGCGGCATGACCTCGGTTTCGGTAGCGCATGTATTCATCCTCCTCTTCATTATCCTCGGTAACGTGGCGTTCTTCGCCGCACGCAGATCGGGCCGGAGCTGAGATATGGAATCGTTATCTATTGGTACAATGCTCTGGATGACAGTAGCGGCCTTTCTGACCCTATGTATATTTTCTTTTCTCTATCGGGACAATCCGTTCTATAGATTCGCCGAGCACTTGATCGTGGGTATCTCCGCCGGCTACTGGATCGCGATTTTATATCACACGTCGCTGACCAAGCTCTGGATCGAGCCTCTCTTTGACTCAGTCAGGGCCTTCTCGATCCCGGAGGGAACCCTTTTGGCGAAGATAGGGATGCTGATTGTCAACGTCATTCCCGGAGCCATAGGGCTTTTGATGCTCAGCCGCTTCTTCAAGAAAACTGCCTGGATTTCCCGCTGGCCCATAGCTTTCTACCTCGGCGTATCGGCCGGTGTCGCCCTGCCGCAATTTCTGCAGAGCTTTGTTATCAGACAGGTGGCGGCCAATATGATAGACCCCCGGGCAATTTTCAACACCATGTCATCGGATTTGACCATATTGTTTAGTTACGGCAACAGCACCATGCAGTTCTGGCAGGGTCTGGGCCAGATCATAATACTATTGGGCACGATCTGCGGTCTGGCTTATTTCTATTTTTCCGCCGAACATAAAGGTCTTCTTGGAGGTGCGGCAAGGATCGGTATATGGATCCTGATGATCGGATTTGGAGCCACGTTCGGATATACCGTCATGGCGCGCATCTCGCTTTTGATCGGGCGATTTAATTTTTTGATTGGCTGGGTTTCCGCACTGGGCGGGCTCTTTAGAACGTAGGGGAACTCTTTACAAACTCAAATATGTTCTAATCATCGGCCATGAAAGCGGCAATATTTATCATAACGCTGTCGATCCTGTCGTCCTTCCGGGCATCGGATGATGTCTGGGCAAAGGGGGCCGTGTGTGTCTACGACAGCACCGACATCGAGGTGAAGAAGAACTTATCCGCGATCGTTAAGGTATTCAAGACATTCGAGATTACCACCGAAGCGGGGGCGAGATTTGCCGAGGTTGTGGTTCCACTGAATGACTACATAAAAATAAAGGATATAAAAGGCTACACCCATCTGCCGGGCGGGCGCAAAATAAAGCTCAAGTCGCGAGATATTCAAACGGCCTCCGTCGCCAGGGTGCGGGAATTTGGCGGCACTCGATTGCTGTTGATCTCGCTCAGGTCGCCCGCGGTGGGCGCGATAATTCACTATGAATACACCCTGGACATAAAAAGCCTGCTTTATCTGCCGCGCATCACCCGCGACACCTCCTATCCCACTGAGCAATTTGTAGTGCGCCTTAGATGGCATAAGAATGTCAAACTGAATTATGATTTTGACGGTCTGGAACTTGAATCGTCAAAAAAGGATATTAGATTTTATGCCCGGGATCTTCCGGAGCTGCCGATTGAGGGCCAATCCTGTCCGGATGAGCTATATCTTCTGTTGAGTTCCGAAGTATTCGCCTATGATAAGATGAAATTCCACTCGAGATCGTGGACGGATGTCGGGCGGTTTCTGGCGCGACAGGCCGTTCAGTCGGAAGAATCTCTGATCCAGGCCGGGCGGCTGGCATCGAGACTGGTTAGAAGATCTTTATCTCGCGAAGACACGTTGAAAGCCCTTTTCGATTTCGTGGCCGATTCGGTCTCCTATGTGGCATTGGAGATCGGCAGGGGCGATTTCGATCCGCACTCCTGCGGCCTGATAATCGAGCGGCGTTTCGGAGATTGTAAGGATCAATCGGTCCTGCTTAGCTCGCTTTTCAGAGGCGTAGGGATCGATGCCTATCCAGCGCTGATCTTCACCGGGGATTATCCAGAGGTAGGTGATCTTCATCCCTGGCCGGCATTCTTCGATCATGCGGTTGTTGCTGTCAGGGAACCGAGAGGCAACCTGATTCTTGACCCCAGCGACCCGCTGTCATCTATCAGTTCGCCGCCTCCTCGTCTGCGGGGCAAAAGCTTTGTGGTCGCCGACGGTTACTCCGGACTGCAGGAACCCGATCCGGGCTCGGCGCCGTCTCTTGGACTTCTCTGGCATTTCACCGTAATGGAGGAGATCTATAAGGGGCTAAGTGTGGATTTTTCCCTTAAATATTTGAATGATGCGGCCATATCAGTCGGTGAGAGATACGATCATAATTATCAGCAACAAT
Organism: uncultured bacterium; assembly: GCA_965555375.1. Lineage (GTDB taxonomy): Bacteria > Zixibacteria > MSB-5A5 > UBA10806 > UBA10806 > CBDVBL01. The sequence goes on along the minus strand of CBEWDL010000025.1, from coordinate 18,078 downwards.
TATATGATCAGGTTGCGACTGCATTACACGATGCCGGCTGGCAGATATCATCTGTTGATTTTCAGCCGATCGTCAAAGGTTCCGATTCATTGGTCATCGCCGGCCGATTTCAAATATCAGATGATGATATTCGCCCGGCGGGGAATCTGGCAGTGGGTTCTCCCCTGGTCTCATACCTATTGGATAATCTATTCGGGCAGGTAAGAGAGCGAGACTATTGCCGGAACGTTTCGATCCGCCTTGAGGAATCTGTACGGATCAAGTTGTCTCCGCATCTATTAGTCGACATAGCTGAATATCATGATCTATGGTTTCGTGACAGTCTGGAATTTTCGGATGAGTTTTCTTTTGACGATGGTTCAGTGCTTTTTCGTCGGGTATTCGATTTTGCAGGTGGAATGATCTCCGCTGACGATTATAACAATTTTCGCGATTATATCCTCTCTGCGAGAAATCAGCGGTATGTTCAGATCAGCCAATAGACTTTGTTTTCGCAGACGCTTGTTGGCCGGCCTCCTGCCTATCTTAGGCGTTTTTTTCTTGCCGCCGGAGTGTGGCTCGCAGACTGTTTTCGAGGAGCTGCGGGGTCGATATCGGCTTGTTTATGATTCGACATTTATCTGGCCTGACGGTAAGGGAGGATTTGATTATACCAGACGATTCGTATCTGAGGTAGTCCTCGCGGAGAAGGGCAGAAGCGTCCTATCGCGTCCGGCGACCCCTGTCCTTGATAGAGACGATGAGATCGAGATAACGGCCTTTACTATGCTGCCGTCCGGGGAAATTCATCATACTGATTCAACTGATTTGGTTATCAAAACCTTTGCCGCAAACGCCAGGAGGATCTTTATTAATTTCCGGCAGCCGGAACCCGGGGCTTTGCTGCATCTTGAGTGGACACTGGTATCGAAAAAGGCAAACATTGCAGGCAAGCGTTTCCTGGGCAGGACGGTTGGAGTTGACTCATCGGTGGTCATCATAACCGTGCCGGAGACCTGGGTTTTCGATTTCGTAATTTCGCCGGAATTCGCGGCGGCGGAGGAAAAACTAATCGAGCGGTCGGCTGAGGGTCCCGCGAGGGTAAACTATTTTTGGGTGGCAAGGAATCTTGACGCCTTGAAATGGGAGAAGTTTTCCCCGCCTGTCCATCGGATGATACCCTGCGTCTATTTTTCTTTATCGCTCGATGTTGGATGGCCTGATCCTGAGATGCAAAAGGTAAGCTGGGCGAAGATCGCCAAGCTTTACTACGATGAAATGAGGGATTTTCTAAGGGAGAGCTCATCCATGGATCGAATAGTTGATTCATTGAAAGCTCTGGTTTCAAATGATAGGGAGGCGGCCGAGGCCGTTTTCGATTGGGTCAGAGGGAATTTCATCCCTCAATTTCCCGATATATCCCTTTCCAAAGACTTAAACGAGGCGTTTGAACGGGGGAGAGGGACCCGGGCTGAGAGGGCGGCGATTCTATATGCTATCCTTCAAAAACTAGCGATCCCCTGCGTACCTTATCTGGCAGCGTCCCATGACGTTGGAGATCCGATGCCGGATTTACCCGGACTTTTTTGGTTCGATCGGGTCCTGGTGGCCTGTTTCTTGAACGGAGATACTATCTGGGCCGATCCTTCTTATCCGGCTATAGAACCGGGTATTCTGCCTTTCGAGGATCAGGGCATCCAGGTACTTCGTCTCGACGAAGCCACCGGCGAGTTCGGTTCCACGCCCCATGTCGACTACCGTGACAACGGCAAAGCGATTCATCTGAAGCTGGATATCGACTCGACAGGAGCGCTGTATGGTGAGGCAACCGAGATATATTCGGGAGCGCTGATACCTGAAATATCCTCTTATATGTTTAGCCTGGAGGAGGAGCAGAGAAAAATGCCCTGGGAGAGGAAACTCGCCAAATCCTTTCCGGGAGTAAAGCTTCTGAGATTCGTTTCCATTCCCCCGGTATCGGCGGGTGAGGCTTACAGGGTCGGCTATACATTTACAACAGGGCCGATTATCAGGCCTTTCGCCAGGCGAGCATATATTCCAATGGATCTTCTGGGGCGATGGGAGGATCTGCCCGAGCTGCCGACGGAAAGCAGGCAATTCCCCATAGAGCTTCGCAGGCCGAGATTCGAATTCGAGAGAATTACGCTGAATATCCCGCCTGCTCTCGAGGTGGAATATATCCCCAGGAACTTTTCCATGAATAGCTATATCGGCGAGATATATTCGGTGGCGCGAAGGGATGGGAAGACCATAACGATTACCCGGGGTTTCGGCTTGAAGAGATCGCAACTTCCGGTTTCGGCCTATAAATCGCTGAGGAGATTTTTCGACGCAGCGCGAACCGAGGCGGATAAGCAGATCATAATCAGAAGGATCGACTGAGGAATGCCGGAACTTCCCGAGGTCGAGACCATAATCAGGGATCTCAAAGAACGAGTGATCGGAACCGAAATCCAGGAAGTCAGCTTTTTGAATGGATCGATCTGGCGTAATAGTAAACCTTCGTCTCGTTCTCTGATTCGCAAAAAGATTAAGAATATAGAGCGCATGGGCAAAAACATCCTCATACACCTGTCCAATAACCGCACGCTGGTCATTCATCTGAAAATGACAGGAAGGCTGACGTTCGAGGACTCCGAAACTCCGCTGGTTAAACATACGCATTTTGTAGTTAAGCTTGATAATGGTGAACTCCGCTTTAACGATACGAGGCGATTTGGCTATCTCGATCTTGTGGAATCATCGAAACTGGATAAAATAGATTATATTGCGCAACTGGGGCCTGATCCTCTGGAGATATCCGAAGACGAATTTTTAGAAATCGTCCGATCGAAAAGACGGATCATAAAATCTCTGCTTTTAGACCAGAACGTCATCTCCGGTCTGGGGAATATCTATGCCGACGAGGCGTTATTCCTGGCGGGGATACATCCTGAAAGAATCTCTTCCAGTTTAAGTGCAAAACGGATAAGAGGACTTCACCGGGCAATAATCGAGGTATTGAAAGCGGCCATCGAGACCAGGGGATCGTCTATCGGGGATTATGTCGATGGTCTGGGTCGGCCGGGAGCCTATCAGAATCATCATAGAGTATACCGCCGCGAGGGCCAACCATGCCCTCGGTGCGGAAGGCTCATCAAAAGGGAGATTATCGGCGGCCGCTCGACCCATTTCTGCCCGCGCTGCCAGAGGTAGACTGCAGTAGGTAATGGGTAAAGACTCTTACCGAGTTTTGACTGCTATGCTCCTATTCTATGTCATCCCTGGGAAAGCAGGGATCGGTGGAGGCCTTTTCTGGTTTCCCATGTGCGCGGGAACGACGCTCCTTATGGGGGTCATAAAAATCTATAACACGCGGCTAAGTAAAACCGTGATCTATTTGTAGATACAAGGTCGGGGGCTTGCCCCCGACGGGATGCTATAGGTGCTTCTCGTATACGCGGTATCTCTTATATGGCCTGGCGCCCATGCTCATGGCGGCCTTATTCATGAGGGTGTTGCGCTCCAGAATCCAGGACAACTCGGCCCATTTGTAACCTTTCCGGAGGCCCTCGTTATATGTTTCGACGAAGAAAATCATGTCCATGCCCATCTTCTGATATTTATGCACTACCCCCATGGTGATCATCCGGAGGCCGGTGATTATCCTTCTGACCTTCGTGTAATAAAGGAACTTGAATAGTCCCAGCGGGAAGAGCCGTCCATTCATCTTTTTGAACACCGGGTTGTAATCGGGCATGGCGAGTGAAAATCCAGCAGGCTCGTGATTGACGAAGGCCAGGAAAACCAAATCGGGGTCGACAATCTTTTTAAAATCATCGGCGGTGTGGCTGAACTCCTCGGGGGTCATAGGCACGAAACCCCAGTTTTTGCTCCAGGCGGAATTATATATGGTCCTGACGATTTCGAGATCGTTTATGAAATCGTTCATGTCGATTTTGCGTATCATGATCCTGTTCCTGGCGCGTATTTTCCGGACGATTCTCTGTATTCTTTCCGACGGCGCGCTTCTTTCATCGATATAATAGGCAAGCAGATCCTCTACCTTTTTCAGGCCGAGTTTATTATATAGATCAAGATAATACGGCGGGTTGTATATCATCATAAACGTCGGCATAGATTCGAATCCCTCAATCAGAAGCCCCATTTCGTCGTTGGAGGAGAAATTAGCCGGGCCTCTTATGGTCCCCATGCCTTCAGCTCTTACGAAATTTTCGGCGGCGTTTAGAAGCCCGGAGGCCGCTTCGATATTGTCGATGCAATCGAAAAAGCCGAAAAAACCGGTCTTTTCATCATGAAATTCGTTATGAAGATCATTCACTATGCCGGCTATCCGGCCCACGGGCTTATCGTTTTTGCACGCCAGAAAATATGACGCGCGGGCGTGTTGAAAGAACGGGTTGGCCTGTTTATCGAGAAATTTCTTTCGGTCGGATATCAGATGCGGAACATAATACGGGTCATTCCTATACAGTTTGAAGGGCAGTTTTATGAATCTCTGTAAATCGCTTTTGGTCTGGACTTCTCTTATGGTAATCGATGGCAATTATATGATCCCGAATTGCTTGCCGATCCGATTGAAGGTCTCCAGAACCTGGTCGATTTGTTCGTTGGTATGCGTGGCCGTATAGCTTGTCCTGATGAGCGCCTTCCCGGGCGGGACAGCAGGGGAGATTATGGGGTTGGTGAACAGACCGGCCTCGGTGAGCGCCTTCCAGACAACGAAAGTCTTCATGTCTTCGCCGATGTAGATCGGGACTATCGGCGTCTGCGTGGGCCCGATATCAAAGCCCATGTCAGTGAATTCCTTATGCATCCGCCTTGTAATCTCCCACAGGCGGGTACGTCTCTGCGGCTCGGATTGCAGTATTTTCAGGGTGGCCCGCACCGCCGCCACCGCCGCAGGTGGGGGTGAAGCGGAAAATATCAATGCCCTTGAGTGGTGTTTTATATAGTGAATGATATCATCATCGGCCGCAATGAATCCTCCCAGAGAAGCGAATGACTTGGAGAAGGTTCCCATTATGATGTCAACCTTATCCTCGACGTGAAAATGCTCGGCGGTTCCCCGTCCATTATCCCCTAACACGCCGATGCTATGAGCATCGTCAACCATAAGCCGGGCATTATGTTTTGTTGCCAACTCGGTAATCTTCGGCAAGTCGGCGATATCACCCTCCATGGAGAAGACGCCGTCGGTGGCAATCAGCTTTCCCCGGGAGGAGTCGTTTTTGGTCAGAACCCTCTCTAAGTCGGCCATGTCGTTGTGCTTATATTTCTCGAACTTTCCGAACACCAGCCGGCAACCATCGACGATAGAGGCGTGATTGGCTCTATCGCCGAATATTGTATCGTCCTTTCCGACGAGGGTTGAAATGGTCCCCAGATTGGTCTGGAAGCCGGTCGAGAAAACAAGGGCGGCTTCCCTGTTCATGAAATCCGCCAGTTCCTCCTCCAGTTTGACATGTATATCGAGTGTGCCGTTGAGAAAACGGGAACCCGTACAGCCCGAACCGTATTTATCCACGGCCTTGTGTATAGCCTCGATAACCTCCGGGTGATTTGTCAACCCCAGATAATTGTTAGAGCCGATCATTATAACTTCTTTACCCTCGGCAATCACTTTCGTGCCGGGGGAAGACGATATCTGCCTGAAGTATGGATACAGCCCCGCCGCTTGCACCTCCCGGGCCGCCTGGTAGTTTTCACACTTTTCAAATAAATCCATTAAATTCTCCGAGACTGCGACAAACGTCTTGCAAGGACACCATCAATCGCCTAACTTTGGCAGGCGAATCGTCAACTTACCGTGTGCCTTTTTGAAAGTCAAGGGGATAAAGCAGGATGCGGAAGATACTGGTAACCGGCGCCAATGGATTCGTGGGATCGCATATCTGTGAAACGTTGCAGGCTGCCGGCTTCGATGTCAAAGGGCTTGTCAGAAAAACATCGGATCTAACCAACATAAAGCATCTTAACCTTGAGCTTGTCTATGGCGATCTGAACGAGCCCGATTCGCTTCCGGCGGCCATCGATGGCGCGGATGTGATAATCAACAATGCAGGTGTTACAAAAGCCCTGCATAGTGATAGATTTAACAGGGTGAACGCAGCCGGAACCGAAAATATTCTCGGGGCGGTGGAAAGGTCGAATGGGAATATCGAAAGGTTTGTCCAGATATCTTCAACTGCGGCGTCGGGTCCGGCGCCATCGGAGGTGCCGATAGACGAAGATCATCCGCCGCGGCCGCTGACAGCCTACGGAAAATCGAAGCTTGCAGGCGAGAGGGCGGTCCTGGCTTATCGTGATAGATTTCCGGTAACCGTACTGAGACCTTCTGCAGTTTATGGCCCCCGCGACAAGGAAATGCTTTCGTTTTTCAAGGCTGTGAATTTCCGGCTCAAACCGACATTCGGGGTCGGGGAGTGCTATATCAATTTCACTTACGTTAAGGATTTGGCGCAGGCCGTGGCCAGAGCGCTTACAGTGGATTCGCCGTCAGGCGGGGTATATTTCGTCGCTGAGAGAGGATCGTATTCATACAGCGAGGCCGGCGATATAATAAGCCAGGCTCTGGGGATTAAGGCGCTGGATATACATGTGCCTGCCACGGTCTTGCGGTTTGCAGGAAAGATATCGGAAGTGGCGGCCAGATGGCGAAATAAAGCGTCCGTGTTTTCAGGGGATAAGGCGCTGGAAATATCGCAAAGATACTGGCTCGTTGATACTTCCAGAATAGAGAAAGAATTGGGTTTCGTCTCTCCCACGTCGTTCAGGGATGGCGTTGTGGAAACGATTGACTGGTACAGGAGGCATGGATGGCTGTAGGCGGATTCGATCTGCAAAGAGCTCGTTCGAATTTCATGCTGGCGGAAAGCATAATCTATCTGGATCATGCATCACAGGGCCCCTTGCCGACGCCATCGCGGGAAGCCTATGATCGATATCTCGATAGATGGCAGAAGATGGATCGGCGGCATGATGCCAGGCTTTTTGAAAGCATCGAAAACGTCCGAAAAAATTTAGCCAGCCTGATCGGCGCCACTCCAGAACGAATAGGCCTCTCAAACACGACATCTTACGGGTTGAATATCATCTCTGCAGGATACCCCTGGGCTGGGGGGGACAATGTGGTCGTTTCCGACGGTGATTTTCCTGCTAACATCTATCCCTGGATGCGCTTAGAGCCCAGCGGCGTAGAGATCAGGTTCGCTAAAAGCAAGGGCGGTTTTATCGATGAGGATGCCATAATATCGTTGTCCGATGGCAGGACGCGTGTCATCTGCATAAGCTGGGTGCAATTCAACAACGGTTACAGGGTCGATCTCGGGAAACTGGGGAGATTCTGTCGCGAAAACGGTATCATCTTTTGTGTGGACGGTATTCAGGGAACCGGCGTAATCCCTGTTGATGTGCCATCGGCACATGTCGACCTTTTCAGCTGCGGCTGCCAGAAATGGATGCTCGGGCCGTGCGGCACGGCATTCTTTTATCTATCTGAGAGGGCCGAAGAGATGATCAGACCGCCTCTTTCAGGCTGGCTTTCTGTCGACTGGGGGGGTGAATTTACAGATCTGTTGAGATATAGATTGGCTCCCCGCCCGGGGCCGTCGAAATATGAAATAGGAACCTACCCTTTTCAGGATATATTCGCGCTGGAAGCCTCCGTCGACTTGCTGCAATCGTTCGACAGACAGGCTGCATGGAATCATATTAGATCTCTTACAGACAGGGTGATTGAATTCGTGGAATCCGACGGTAGATACAAATTGAGATCGTCGGCGGAAGAATCAAGAAGGTCGGGAGTGATAGCCATCCGGGCCGCTGATTCTCGAAAGCTCCTCTCCTATCTGACGGATAAGGGATTTGCGGTCAGTTTTCGTGAGGGAGGCGTGCGGGTTTCTCCCCATTTTTACAACAGCCCGGATGAGATCGAATCGCTCATCGAATCACTGAAGCATTTTAACGCATAGAATCCGGCCCCTATCGAGAGGAACTGTTGAGTCGAAATATAAAAGGCCCTCTCTGATTAACAGGCAACGATTCCCTGAGACGGCAGCCAGCACTCTTCTGATTGGGAAAATTTCGAGGTGCTCCTCAATCAAGGTTTCTATTGACAGCCTTGCGTGCATTTACTAAAATAACTCGTGCCGCATGTAATTGGAATAATTCCGGCCCGATATCAGTCAAGACGGTTCCCCGGCAAGCCTCTGGCTCTGCTGGGGGGGGTTCCCTTGATTGTTCGAGTTCTTGAAACAGCGCAGAAAGCGAAGCTCATTTCGGAGGCGTTTGTGGCCACCGACGATGACAGAATCGCATCGACTGTTAAACAGTTTGGCGGACGGGTGCTGATGACATCGAGTGATCCTCCCACCGGATCGGACAGGGTGGCCGAGGCGGCCTCGAGTCTTGCAAGCGGCGAATTCATCATCAATATCCAGGGAGACGAGCCGTTTCTCTCCGGGGATGTTATAGATAAGGTTATATCCGCTCTTGATGATCCTGAAGTTGTAATGTCCACCGCCTGCTCGCCAATCAAGGATCAGTCCCGGGCGGACGATCCCAATGTGGTCAAGCTGGTGCTGGATAGGGCCGGTAACGCCCTTTACTTTTCAAGAAGCAGGATACCGCATGACCGCTCCGGGGAAGCCGGGATATCACGACTATATCGCCATATCGGGATTTATGGGTTTAAGAGGGATTTTTTAATGAAATTCAGATCGCTTGAGCGGACTCCGCTTGAGAAATCCGAGGGACTCGAACAGCTTCGAGCTCTTGAACATGGGTATAATATCAGGACGGTTGTAGTCGATGGGGAATTCCCGGGGATAGATTCCGAGGAAGATCTATTCAAGGCAGAGGAGCTTCTGGGTAGGAAGGGACGGTAGGATGGCTGATAACAGCAGGGGAACGAAATACATTTTCGTAACGGGCGGAGTTGTGTCATCACTGGGCAAAGGAATTGCCGCGTCATCAATCGGGCTGCTTTTGAAATGCAGGGGCTTGAGCATCAGGATGATGAAATGCGATCCCTATATCAATGTCGATCCGGGAACCATGAGTCCCTTCCAGCATGGCGAGGTATTCGTCCTCGACGACGGCGCCGAGACGGACCTTGATCTGGGCCATTATGAACGGTTCCTCGATATAAGCTTAAATCGCCTTTCAAATATAACATCGGGGCAGATTTACGATGCGGTGATACAGCGCGAGAGAGAGGGTGGCTATTTAGGCGCGACAATTCAGGTAATCCCCCATATTACAAATGAGATCAAATCGAGGATCAGGCAGCTGGCCCGAACGCCGGAGCCGGCAGACGTGGTGATCATAGAGATCGGTGGAACTGTCGGTGATATCGAATCTCTGCCGTTCCTGGAAGCTATCAGGCAGATGGCCCTGGAGGAGGAGGATTCCGACACGTTGTTCATACATTTAACCCTTGTCCCTTATATAGAGGGCGCCGGTGAGCTGAAGACGAAACCGACCCAGCATTCGGTAAAAGCTTTGCGGGAGATCGGAATAGATCCGGATATATTGATCTGCCGCAGCTCCCGACCTTTGACGCGAGAGGCCAAAAAGAAAATCGGGCTATTCTGCAATGTGCCGCCGGAGGCGGTGATTCAGGATCTCGATATAGAGTCGATCTACGAGCTTCCTATCGAGTTCCACAGGGAACTTGTGGATAATCTCCTGGTTCACTATTTGAAGTTGCTATGCAAGGATCTCGATATATCGCAATGGGCATCTATGGTTCAGCGTCTGAAGAAACCTGAGCATAAAACAAGAATAGGAATATGCGGGAAGTATATCGATTTAAAGGATGCCTATAAATCTATTATCGAGGCCTTTGCGCATGCCGGCGCATCCCACAAAACCTCGGTAAGCCTTCAATGGGTCTCATCGGAGAGGATCTCCGAGGACGGAGCCGAAGCTCACTTATCCGATATCGACGGCCTTCTGGTTCCGGGAGGATTCGGGGAACGGGGCATCGAGGGGAAGATCGAGGCCGTCAGGTATGTCCGCGAGAATAACATACCGTTTCTCGGCATATGCCTGGGGCTTCAGTGTGCCTTCGTGGAGTTTGCCAGAAATGTGGCCGGGCTCAAGCGGGCCAATTCCTCCGAGTTTGACGAAAAGACGGCGCATCCAGTGATTCATCTCATGGACGAACAAAAAAGTATAACCGATAAGGGCGGGACCATGAGGCTCGGCAGCTATCCCTGTAGAATCGTCCCGGCGACACTGGCGCATAAGCTTTATGAGGCCGTAAACATAAATGAGCGTCACCGCCACCGTTACGAGGTCAACAACGAGTACCGGGAGAATCTGGGCTCGGCCGGTATGGTCTTCTCCGGCCTTTCGCCGGATGGAAACTTGGTGGAGATAATTGAGTTGCCGTCTCACCCGTTTTTCATAGCTGGCCAGTTTCACCCGGAATTGAAATCCCATCCTATGAATCCTCATCCGCTGTTTGCCGGGCTTGTGGGTGCGGCTCTGGAATATAGGCAGCGCAAGAATAAAGCCTCTCAAGAAGTCGAAAAATCTCTGGGGGGATGATCTTGAAGTCGATTCGAGAATTATCCACCGAATTTCTGATGCTCACATTCGCCGGCGCTCTGGCCTGCTTTGGTTGCGAAAGCGCGGATAATACGGCGGAAAATAATATCCCGTTGCCCTTCCCGGATGAAAAGATGTCTAAATTTTACCAGAGTCGCGTCGATTCCTCCGAATTCGAGTGGTTTACCGATGTCAAGGCCTCAGCCTCGTCGTTTATGAACGAGATGGGATTTATCGAGGAAGGAGTCTCGACATCGGACATCGTTATCCTGGGGGAGGGATTGTTCCACGCCAAGGTGGAGGTGGAGCTGCCTGATAAGATTGTAGTGCTGACGATGGAGAGGCCATACAAGCACAAGGGTAAAGATTCTATCTGGCAGGTGATAGCGGTAGAAGAGAAGGAATGGCCGAAAAGAAAGTAAAAATAGGCCGCGTGACGGTCGGAGGCGACCGGCTGGCTCTCATAGCCGGGCCGTGCGCCGTGGAGTCTGAGGATGTAACATTTGAGGCGGCCGAGGCGGTTGCGGCGGTTCGCGATAAATATAAGATCCCCGTAATATTCAAATCGTCGTATATGAAAGCCAATCGCCTGTCGGGGCAATCGTTCTCCACCGTGGGGATCGGCAAGGCGCTCTCCATTCTGCAGGATGTCAAAGGGAAATTCAATCTCCCCATCTTAACCGATATTCACAGCGTCGAGGAGATCGGTATGGTCTCCGATATAGCCGATTGCCTGCAGATACCGGCTTTTCTTTGTCGCCAGACGGAGCTCGTTATAGCCGCGGCTAAGACGATGCTGCCGTTGAATATCAAGAAGGGCCAGTTTCTGGCGCCCGAGGATATGAAGCCGATATCGGAGAAGGCGCTATCGGTGGGCAACGATCAGATTATGCTCACCGAGCGGGGCACCAGTTTCGGCTACCGCGACCTGGTGGTTGATTTTCGCGGCCTTCTGATTATGGCCGGATTCGGTTTTCCGGTGGTGTTCGATTGCACCCATTCGGTTCAGAAGCCGGGGGCCGCGGGCGGCTCCTCCGGCGGCGATCCCAGGTTCATCATTCCGCTGGCCCGGGCGGCGGTGGCGGTCGGTGTCGATGCCATCTTCGTGGAAACGCATCCCGATCCCTCATCGGCTCTCTCCGATAAAGAATGCCAGCTTCCGACCAATAGACTGGCCGACTTGGTCGAGAGTATATTGGAAATTAGACCAGCTTAGATAGATCGCCGTCGATCCGCGGTGATGGCAAGCCATGAATCGCTCAAAAAGGGCTGATTTCATCTTGTTATTGAGCATAATATAGCCTTGCTTAATAGACTCAATTAGTTATATTTCTATTGTTGAGATAAACTAGCACGTTCTGTAAGTATGAAAGAATCTGTTACCATATTAGCTTGTTTGCTGCTGGCTTTCCCCGTAATCGCCCAGGAGCATTATTTCGTTGATGAGACCGACCGTCGATTACCCCAGGAGACCTTTGCTTCTATAAGTGCTGATGCCGCAGATATAGATCTGGACGGTGATTTAGATATTATGGGTGACGCTTATGCTGCTATTCCCCCTTATGTTCCATACTATCTCTTTATAAATAATGGGAGGGGATTCTTTACCCTTGAGACCGAAGGAAGACTCCCCGATACAAGTTTTCTTTCCGGTACAGTAGGCTTTGGAGATATTGACAGGGACGGAGACTACGATGCATATGTGGTGTCCGAGCACTACCAGGATCTTCTTCTTGTCAATAACGGTGTGGGATATTTCTCAAACGAAACACTTCAAAGATTGCCGACTTTAGAATGCGAAAATACCCATTTTGTTTTCGGTGATCTTTCGGGGGATAGCCATTTGGACATAATAACGATATGCGGGCATGCAACCGGCTTAAATCATTATCTCTTGAATGGAGGTATGGGATATTTTGAGGACGTTACTGGTGTGAGAATGCCCGTAGACACTCTGGCGGACATGTTTGGAGCAGCTGCTGATATTGATAACGATCTCGACCTGGATCTCCTTCTGGCGTGGAGATGGGGCTCATCCATTCTTCACATTCGAGGGTTGGAGAATGTGGACGGATATTTCTCTCTTTTTGAAGAAGACAGATTGGACGATCGGTATGCGCGATGGATCGATGTTGCCGACCTCGACGACGATGGAGACTTGGATATAGTTATATCTGGCATAATCAGTCTGGGTATCCTGATAAATTACGAGGGCTCATTTATCGATGAAACCGACGACCGTCTGGAGAATTTCGGTCCGGGCCACGGTGGTCCGACAATGATGGGACTGGGGGACTATGACAATGATGGCGATATTGATATTTATGCCGGATTTTCCGTGGGTGTGAGAGATCATCTATATGTTAATAATGGCCAAGGATATTTTGCGCTCGCAGATGACCGAATTCCTGACACAGAGGCCAGTACCCGATGGGCTGAACCTTTTGATGCCGATAGCGATGGAGACTTGGACCTATTTCTCGCGTGTTCCGGCGACGGAATACAGAGAATATTAATCAATTACTCAACTCCAGATACGATACCCCCACGGTTTCTGGCGTTGGAAACGCCGGAGGGTATAATTGACACAGCCTCCCAATATCAGGTGAAGGTCTCTGCATACGATAACATATCGGTGGAGAAGGGGGCGCTTGTGGTTGAGCTTTCTTATAGAGTGGACGGAGCTCCTTTTACCACAACCAATTTCGCCTATTCCGGCGGAACCATATTCAGTTCGGCTATTCCGGGTCAGCCGGAGGGTTCATTTGTGGAATACTACGTTGCTTTAAGAGACAAAATGGGCAACGTAGCTGTTAGCCCGCCGGGGGCCCCGGATTCGCTGTATTCGTTCTGGGTTTCCTTTCAATCCGACGTTGAAAAGGGGAATGAAGCTTTGGTTATGAACGGTTTGAGCATTTTCCCGAATCCCTTTAATAGCAATACAAACATTTCATTGCAGCTACGATCCGAAGGATTTGTTTCGATCGAGGTCTATGACATCTTAGGCAGAAAGATCAAGGTGCTGCTGTCCGAATACAAGAATGCTGGCCTTTACCATGTTGTCTGGGATGGCACGAATATGGCCGGTGAATCGGTCGATTCGGGTGTGTATTTTATGGTGGCAAAACAGTGTTCTACAATGACAGTCCGTCGGGTTGCCTTAATCAAATGACGTTAAAGCGAGCATGGTGGAAAGTGCAGTGAAGCAGAAGATCCGGGATCTTATCGAGGCGCTGGCTGGACGCAATATCCCGGCCTTTTACGTCAAAAACGGAAAAGAGGCCTTTGAAAAGGTCATGTCGATGATACCCGAGCGGAGCACCGTAGGATTCGGCGACTCGGTTACATTAAGACAAATAGGCGTCGTTGAGGCCTTGGAAACGGGCAACTATGTTTTCTTAAATCCCTGGAGGCCCGGAATCAGCCTGGAAGAGAATATCAGGCTTAAGAAACGGGCTTTGACTTCAGACGTGTTTGTGACCGGCACAAATGCATTGACCCTGGATGGCAAGATTGTCAACGTGGACGGACTTGGGAATCGAGTAGCGGCTATTCTCTTCGGCCCGGACAAGGTCATCATAGTGATAGGAATTAACAAGATTGTCGAAAACCTCGAAGAAGCGTTAGACAGGATCAGGAATGTGGCCGCTCCATTGAATATGAAACGCCATCCGGAATTCGATCCATTGCCACCATGCGGCATAACGGGCGAATGCAGCGACTGCTCCTCCCCCTGGAGGATCTGCAACAAGACGGTCATCATAGAAAGCCAATTCAACAACGATAGATACAAGCCTGTCATAACCGTTATAATCGTTGGCGAGGAGTTGGGGCTCTAACATGTTAATACTTCGAAAAATCGTCGATCGGGTTGTAGGTCAAAGCCCTCATACGAGCCTTCGGCCTGCGGTTTTGATTGCATAAATCTCTTACGCCTATCAGTCTTTCCCTGTCTTTTCTATTGACTAACCGCATCGATATAAATTAATTCTCCACTATGCGGAAAGCGGCGCATAAGAATTTGAGGTCGAAGCTTAAAAAAATCGAGCTTTTCATTTTCGATGTTGACGGCGTTCTTACGGACAACACCGTCTGGATGGGGCGTGACGGCAATGAATACAAGCGGTTCAATATCGCCGACGGTATGGCGGTCTATATCGCCAGGCGGGCCGGGATACCGACCGCGTTCGTTTCCGGCCGAAAGTCTCAAGCCACTGTCGCACGGGCTCGAGAGCTGAAGATAATAGATCTTTTCCAGGACGCCGGGCCCAAACGGGAGCCGTTTGAAAAGCTTCTGAAAAAATATAAATTGACCGCCGATAGGGTGGCGTTCATGGGCGATGACGTCATCGACGTGGCGGTGATGAGATTGGCCGGCATCTCGGCCACCGTGCCGCATGCGCCCGCTTATATCAAAAGATACGCCGACATCGTGACTAAGCGGCAGGCCGGTATGGGTGCGGCTCGGGAATTCGTGGACATGGTGTTAATGGCGAAAGGATTTGATCCGGTTGAACTCACTTATAAATAAGGCCAGAGAGGTTATTCTTAAAGAGGCTGACGCCCTGAAGGATATGGCCGACAGGCTGGACGAGAGTTTCATCAGGGCTGTCGATCTCTTATTCAACGCAAAGGGCAGGGTCATAATCGCCGGCATAGGCAAGTCGGGGCAGGTGGCCAGGAAGATCGCGGCGACGCTGTCGTCCACGGGGACACCGGCATTTTTCATTCATCCCACCGAGGGCGTTCACGGCGATATCGGCATGGTACTGGGCGGCGATGTCGCAATTCTGATCAGCAAATCCGGCGATACCGAGGAGCTTTTAAAGCTTCTGCCGATTTTCAAGCGCCTCGAGGTGCCGGCCATAGCGCTTACCGGCGGCAACGGTTCGCCGCTGGCCCAGCAATCGGATGTTGTCCTGGATACATCGGTGAAATGTGAGGCCTTCCTCCGGCTGGATCTGGTTCCGACATCGTCAGCAACAGCCGCCCTGGTCATGGGAGACGCTCTGGCCGCGGTGCTGGTGGAATTGCGAGGCTTCACCGTTGATGATTTTTCATTCATTCACCCCGGCGGTGCGTTAGGACGGAAGCTTATCAAGGTTGGCGATCTGATGCACACCGGAGATGAGTTACCAATTGTTAGACACGATTCCAGCTTCAAGGATATGCTGGTGGCCATGACATCAAGGCAGTTCGGCCTGGCGCTGGTAGTGGATGATTCCGGAAAGCTTGTCGGCATCTTCACCGACGGCGATCTTCGTCGCACGGTGGAGGCGCATGACAACCCGTTGGATCTAAAGGCCGGTGATATAGCTATTCCCAATCCCAAGAAGATCGGCGCCGATGAGCTGGCCGCTACAGCTGTGGCTATGATGGAGGATTATAATATAACCAGCCTGGTGATAACCGACGGCGAGAATCGACCGGTAGGATTGATACATCTCCATGACCTTTTGAAAGCCAAGGTCGTTTGATGTCGAATCTGCGGCAGATCAAGAACGATATTATATTTGCGTTTATAAAAGCGCTCATATTCGTGCTTGAGAATCTGCCCCGTATTGCGGCCCTGAGAGTCGCTGGCATGATTGGCGAGATTGCCGCCATAGTCGACGTTAAGGAACGGAAATTAGCCGAGGAGAACTTAAGACGAGTATATGGCGACGAATGGAGCGATACGAAGATCAAGCTTGTGGCCAGGGAATGTTTCGTCAAGATGGCGTTGAACGCTGCGGATGTGATTCAATCGAGGAACTGGACTCCGGACGACCTGGGGAAGCTGGTTGATGTGGAGGGGACCGAGCATTTTGACAGGGCGTTCGAAAGAGACAAAGGGGTGGTAGCGGTGACGGGCCATATCGGTAATTTCGAGCTGTTGGCCGCCTGGTTTGCTGCGGTAAAAAAGGTCCCTCTCTCGGTTATCGGTAGAAGGCTTTACGATGACAGACTGGATGAACTGGTGGTGCAAAACCGCCAGCGTTTCGGAATGGAGAATATACCATCGGATGCCTCCGCGAAGACGGTTTTCTCGGCTTTGAGGGGCGGCCGCATGCTGGGCGTTCTTATCGACCTGGACTCCTCGAAAATTACCGGGGAGTTCGCTCCCTTTTTCGGTATCCCCGCCAGGACGGCATCGGGCCCGATAGTCATAGGCCGCAAAACTGCAAGCCCGGTCGTCCCCATGGCTATGTTCCGAACCGAAGATGATCGTTTTATGATAAGGATTTTGCCATCAATTGATATTCCACGAACCGAAGACAAAGAAGATGATATTCTCAGGGCGTTGACCCAATGCAACGGGGCATTGGAGGAATTGATAAATTTCGATCCCACCCAATGGGCCTGGATCCATGACCGCTGGAAATCTAAACCTTCCGGAATCGGCAGCGTAAAGGAGAAATCAGAGGAGGTTGGTTTATCCGCAGGTTAATCTTAAATATCATTCTTGCTCTTGTAATGGCTGCCTGCAGTAGGCCTGAAAGGCAGCCGGAGGAGCCAATGGATGAAAAGATACCGGATTCGGTTATCCAGAATGCTACCATAGCCTTAACCTCCGAGGGAATGAAAGAGGCGGTGATTTTCGCTGACACGTTGATCGTTTTCGACCGCGAAGACTCTACGGTCACCAGAGGAGTCAAGGTCGATTTTTATGACGAAAACGGCGAATATCGTTCAACGCTGACATCGAAAGAGGGTCTGGTAAGGCAGACGAGACGTGAGCTTTCGGTATGGGGTGATGTGGTGGTCGTCAGCGATTCATCGCGGCTGGAAACCGAGTCGCTGAAGTGGGATCCGGTGCAAAAACTGATTACCACCGACGATTTCGTAAGACTTCACCGGGGAAACGATATTGTTACCGGCTACGGCATGGAGGCCGACAGCAAACTAGAGCATGTAAGGGTCCTTCGGGACGTCAAAGGCAGTATAACGGATATCCCGCAAAGCGAGGGAGAACTGGATGAACTCGAAGGAGACGAGGGCAGGGAGAAGCTTCCTTGATAGCCACGACCGAAGGCGCAAGCATTAATTCATCGCAGTTGAGATCCGAGGATCTTCTTAAGATTTACCGAAAACGCCGCGTCGTCGACGGTGTTTCAATATCGGTTTCTTCAGGGGAGATCGTCGGCCTTCTCGGCCCCAACGGCGCCGGAAAGACCACTACATTCTATATGATAACCGGGCTTATCCGTCCCAACGGCGGCAGGATCTTCATGGACGATGAGGATCTAACCCGGCTCCCGATGTATAAAAGGTCTCGCCGGGGAATCGGATATCTGCCGCAGGAACCCTCGATATTCAGAAAACTGAACGTCGAGCAGAATATAATGGCCATTCTGGAGACGCTGCCGATCTCCCGGGCCGAGCGCAAAAACCGTCTGGAGAAGCTATTAAGCGATCTCGATATAAAGCCTCTGGCCAGGTCTATGGCCTATAACCTCTCGGGCGGCGAAAGACGTCGCGTGGAGATCGCCCGGGCGCTGGTGACCGAGCCTAAATTTATCCTCTTAGATGAGCCTTTCT
>CBEWDL010000024.1:0-27614 GCA_965555375.1 uncultured bacterium | reverse complement strand
TCTTAATTTCGTAAGCCAGGCGCTTCATACCCCAGCGGTCAAGCCGATGAATCTTCCCGCCGGAATCAGTGATACGATTTTCGATCTTTTCGACTTCTGTCTGTATGGTGGATTCATCTAATGATGAATCGATGATTAGGGTAAGCTCGTAAAGCCTCATTCAACCTCCCTCTGGACTTTCAAGACCCCGGCTGCAGCTATCACGAATAAGCACCGGGGTAGGGAAACGATTTATGCGTTTTCAAATATCGTCGGGCGCCAGATTGAACTTAGACGCCGATTCTTCAAATCCTTCTTTCAGCCAGGTGGAAACGGCCTTTGCCGCTCGCTCCACCATATTCTCAGCCGAGGCAACCTCGCTTTGTTTGAACTTCTCCAGGACGAACTCCTCGGCAGGAACCCCCTCGGGTACCGGCCCGATCCCCAGCCGGAGGCGCGGGAAATCCTCCGTACCGAGATGGTAGATTATCGAGGCCAGTCCGTTGTGGCCGCCGTCGGAGCCGGATCGCCTGAGCCTGATCTTCCCCAGAGGCAGATTGAAATCATCGGTGATGATCAAAACCTCTTCCGGCGACAGATCCTCCGCCTCGACAATCTGCCGGACTGCGATCCCGGAACGGTTCATGTAAGTGGTCGGTTTTAAAAGAACTATCTTTACAGAGCAAACAACGGTATCGCAACGGTAATAGCTTCCCCCGCCGGCGAGAAAATCCGAATCCCCCTTTAAAAAATCGACAACCTCAAACCCGAGGTTGTGCCTCGTTCGCTCAAAATCCCGCCCCGGATTGCCTAAACCGGCGATGACCCTGATTCGGGGCCGGATATCGCCCTCCATGGTTAATAGAAAATAATAACATAGGCTTCCATGTCAAGTCATTTGTCCATTGTCAAATTGCTGGAATACCCTAATCAATCCTGTCTTGAAAAGCCAAAAGCCATAATTCCCGGCAGACTTATTGATCGATGATATCCCCCCTCTTCCCCTTCTGCCCCATGCCCAGAGCCTTCATCTTTTTATATAGATGGCTTCGCTCAAGACCTAATATCTCCGCCGCCCTGGTCATGTTACCGCCAACGCCGGCGATCGTCTTCTTTATGTAATCTCGCTCAAACTGCTCGGAGGCAACCCTGAGCGTGCCGTTCGGCCTGTCTCCGGCAAGGTGGGGCAGCAGGCTTTCGACTTCCATTGAATCGATGATTTCGGACGATGACATTATGACGATTCTCTCAACATAATTGGCTAATTCACGAATATTGCCGGGATAGGAATACTTGATGAACAGATCCAGGGCGGATTTATTGAACTTCCTGGTGGGACGTCCCCTCCGGCGGCAGAACCTTTCCGTGAAGTATTCCACTAGAAGCGGGATATCTTCACGTCTCTCGCGTAACGGAGGAATCTCGACAGGCAGCACCGCCAATCGATAATACAGATCTTCACGGAATCCGCCGTCGGCTACCACCTGCTTCAGATTCTTATTCGTAGCCGCAATCAACCTGGCATCGGACCTGATCTCTGCTGTCCCTCCCAGACGTGTGAACGTGCCCTCCTCGACCGCTCGCAGAAGCTTGGCCTGAGTTTTGCTCGACGTCTCCGCGATCTCATCTAAAAATAAGGTTCCCTTAGCGGCCATTTCGAACCGCCCCGGCTTCGATTTCACCGCGCCGGTAAAAGCTCCTTTCTCATATCCGAAAAGCTCGGATTCTATCAGATTATCGGGCAATGCCGCACAGTTGACGGCCACAAACGGCCCTTCGCTTCGGGGTGATAATCCGTGGATCATCCGGGCCACGAGCTCCTTGCCGGTGCCGTTCTCACCGGTTATCAACACCCGCGAATCCTCCGGCGCCACCCGTTCGATAGTCTTTTTCAGTTCCTGAATAGTTTTTGACTGACCGATCAGTCGGCCATCGTCACCGAGAAGCTGACGGAGATCATCCCTCTCGGTCTCAAGCCTTTTAAGGCGCGATATGTTGGTTAGAATGACCTCGATCTTATCCAGGGAAAGAGGCTTTTCAAGAAAATCATAAGCGCCCGACTTCACGGCGGTAACAGCGGTCTCGATCTCCGCATGCCCGGAGATCATCACACACTCAACGTGTGGAATCTTTTTCTTTATTATCGATAGTAGCTCGATACCGTCTCCGTCCCCCAACCATACATCCAGCAGAGCGACATCGATCGAATCATCCAGGTTTCTTTTAGCCTCGGTAAACGATCCCGCCGTCGCCACATCGTAGCCTGAACGCCTTAGCGCCGAACCGACAGACGAGAGTATATTCGGTTCGTCGTCAACGATCAGAATTTTCAAAAGAATCTCCGCATTTATCGCTTTATTATGGACGGTTTTTTCGCAGGGGAAGTTCCAGGACCGCAGCGGTCCCGCCCTCGGTCGAGCTACCGATTTTTATCCGGCCATCATGTTCATTGACGATCTTCTTGACTATTACCAATCCCAGCCCGGAGCCTCCCGGTTTCGTTGTAAAGTAGGGAGTAAAAAGATTCTCTCTGGCCTGAGGCGATAATCCCGGGCCGTTATCGGCGATTATCAAGGTCGCCGTCAGGTCTGATGAAACGGTTCTGATGGTTACGCACCCTCCCGGAGGAATGGCCTCCAGGCCATTGGTGATCAGGTTCACAGCCGCCCTTTTGATCTGGTCTCTATCCGCCAAGACCGGAATCGGTTTCGATGAGAGATCGGCTTTCAGCATGCCCTCATCCAGCTCTTTCCCGTAAAGCGAGAGAGTCGATTTTATGATCCCGTTTAGATCATCAGGCGCAAGTTCAGGTGGCGGGAATTTGGCGAATTCGGAGAATTCCTCTACAATTTTCGAGAGCGATTGCACCTCCTGCAGGACGGTTTTTGTGGAGCGCTCGAAATCCTCTGCAAATCTCGGGTCGGATTTGGCAAAGGCCCGCCTGAGATCCTCGATAGCGATCCTGATGGGAGTCAGGGGGTTCTTGATTTCGTGCGCCACCTTGCGCGCCATCATGGTGAATGCAGAAAGCCTTTCGGTCTCCACTATCTTTCTGCGGTAATTCTCCAGATCGACTGCCATTTTATTGAAAGTGTCGATTAAATTGCCAAGTTCGCCCCGGCTATCGTGATTAACTCTGGCAGAAAAGTCGCCGTCGGCCAATCGGTCGGCGGCCCAGGTCAGTTTATATATGGGGCGGGTGAATCCTATGGCGAAAAGATAACCGAATATCACCGCCAGAATAAGCCCTCCTATGGCAAAGCCGCCGTAAATCAAGCGCATATTGCCGAAAAGTATATCGAGATCATGGGTTGAAACACCCATAAGAAGATCGGCAACCTTATTTCCCGAAAAATCTAAAAGAGGGTACCGCGAGAAAGTGTACCAGAGACCCTCGACTTTCGTGCGATATTTTTTCTTGTCCTGGAGATAAATCAAGAGCTCGTCGGTTCTGCCCGGCATTGTTTTAGCAAGCAGATTGTTGCCCTCGACCAGGAGAATTTCAGCCCCTGAGAGGACCTGAAGATTTCTGCAGAATTCATCGTCGAGATATGCGCCGCCAGCGACAACCCCGATCATCTCTCTGTTCTCATACCAGACCGGTGCCAGACCCATAGAAACCAACAATTCGCTCCCTGCGTATGAAATCTTATCCAGCGACTGGACTTTTTGTCCCTTCAAAGCCTCCGCGAAAACCGGATCGGCCGAGACGAAGCCTCCGAACGGCCCGGGATCGTGCCCGCGAGCCATGACCATACCGCCGGAACCCACAATCGTTAAGAAATCAAGGTTTAGAAGATCTTTCATCTTCACCGTAAAATCGATCAATCCCTGCTGGTCGATATAACCGTTTCTGTCTTTGACCAGCAGGTATCGCAATAGTTCCGGATCATCCGCCAGTTGCTTCATCTGAGAGAGAATGGCCGCCCCTTGCCTTTCATAAAGGCTGACCGCACCGCCATATACGCTGTTCAATTTCATATCGACAAGCGATTCCCGTTGCTTGTTGGCATATACTGCCAGAGAGATAAAGACGGCAAACAACGGCAATACGGCGGCTATGATTAAAAGGAGTATTATTCTTTTTTTAAGTCTCATCTCTCAAACTCTATGTAGGTGCCGCGCAAATCCAAAAAGCCCTCCTCCAGAGGTCTGAAGCCGGAAATATCCGCCTTCACAATCGTTGTCAGATGCGGCTGGTATAATATCACCGCCGGTGGATCTTTAGCCAGAGATTGCGCCAGCCCATGGGCTATGCCGTTACGCCTGTCCAGGTCCTTTTCGACACGAAGCTTATCGAGGAACGTCTGGAATGCATCATCATCATAATACAGGAAATTCGTCTGTCCCGATAGGATGATACTATAGAGGGGAAAGATCAAGCAATCCGGGTCATCCGAGACGGGATTGACGTAATCCAGATACAGATCGATCCGGGAACCCGCATCGGTCTCCTCAAAAAAAGAAAGATCGGTTCTTTTCTCTTCTACGCGGATGCCTTTGTTTCGCAATTGCCCGGCAACGTAACGGGCAACGTTTTCCAGCATCGGATAACGGGAACTTATATAAAGCGTGACAGCCGATGGCAGTTTCTCAATCGAGTTAAGATAATAATTGACGGAATCGG
Organism: uncultured bacterium; assembly: GCA_965555375.1. Lineage (GTDB taxonomy): Bacteria > Zixibacteria > MSB-5A5 > UBA10806 > UBA10806 > CBDVBL01. The sequence goes on along the minus strand of CBEWDL010000024.1, from coordinate 23,008 downwards.
GGTTTAGGTTGAAATCCATTTCGCTCCCGGACCCGAATCCCGGGATTGGACTTTCCGGAATCCTCGCGGAACCGCCAAGTATGACTCTAATTATGGTTTCGCGATCGAGCATAAATGACAATGCCCTGGAAAACGCCTGGTTTCTTTGAAAATCCCTTCTGCCATTAACGCCCAGGACGACAGAACAGAAGGATTTCGTTAACATCGAGCTATGTTCCTCTCTGGAGATGAACTTCGGCGGCGGCGAGCCCAATACCGATATCAAATCTAAACGACCAAGCTCAAAGGCCAGCGCCGCCTCCTCCACGCTGGTGAATCTGACGAAGCGGATGCTATCCAGAAATCCTGCGGCGGCATCGGAGGTATATGCCCCAAGCGTGAGTCCATCCGGATTGCGCCACTTGATCTTATATATTCCCGCACCGACGATACTGCCTCCCGGCGTCGCCAACCCCGGTCTGGGAATTATATAACCAGCCGGCCCGGCCAGGTATTCTTCGAATGCGGGAAAGGGATTTTTCAACGTAATTGAGATCGTCTTCTTATTGATCAAGAATACGCCCGATATCTCATTCCTCATCCTGTGGCGGAACTCCTCAGCCCCCTTAATTCCTAAGATGAAACATGAGGCGGCTGTCGATTTTGGCGAGAGGGCAAGCCGTTCCAACGAATACGCAACATCGGTCGCCTCCACCGGCTTGCCGGAATGAAATCTGGCATCGGGTCTTATGTAAAATGTGTAGGTTAACGCTCTGACTTCATAAACGCCTGCCAGATCAGGAACGATATCGCCGTTCTCGTCTCTGGTCAGCAAGCCCCGATGGATTAGTCTACCTACCATTTTCTCATCAGCCGTATTTATGGCGGATGGCTCCAGATTCAGATCTGAAAAATACGGTATGTTGATGAACCCGCCACGATTGGCCTGGGGAACGAAGAGGTTAATTTTTACCTCAAGATCGTCGTAATAATAAACTTCCGCAAAAACCGTGGAGTCCAGCTCCTCTGACCTCGATACGTTCTCGTCGGCCCAGGCGATCCTGCCGGTCGTCACCAGCCTCTCATCGTAGAAAATCTCGAAGGATTCACCGGGCGCAACGCCGTCAGATCCCCCCGCGTTGAAATAGAGCACATTGGGCTTCATATAAATGATATTGCATTTGACAAAATCCTGCGTACCCGCAATGAGCAGCCCACGAGCGCATAGAAGAATCATCAAGACAAAATGCTTTTTCATCCGCCTCTCATTTTCCCCGAGATAATTTTTAGCCTAACGCTCTATTTTACGCTAATTCCGTGCCATCGGCAAACTTTTTTTCGGCGGCGATAATTAGCTATAATATAATCAGTTAAGTTCATAAAGGCGATACATCGGGATCGTAAATCGTGTAAATATTGACACAACCGAGGTTGGATAGTCACAGAAAACCATAATCTGCGGCTATCGATTCAGCCATCGCCTTAAGGCACTCTGGACTCTACGGCCTCAAGCCCCCCCCCATTTGATCAACAACATGATAAATACGCCGAATATTAGCCACACGAATGTTGATACTCGCTCCTTGTCACTGTGAAAAGCCTCCGGCAATAGATCCAGGGTGGCCACATAGAGAAACGTTCCTGCCGTAAGACCGGTTGGAATCGCCAGGCTAAGATCTTTCAATGATGAAATGAAGGGGAGAGAAATTACAGCGCCAAGCGGCGTCATCAGGGAAAACAAAAGGATAAGGCTCAAAGTCTTTTTTCGAGAGAATTCGGCCAGACAAAATATGGTGGATAGTGAAAATGCGGCCGTTGCTTTGTGCGCGATGATGGCAATGAAGATTATCAGGCCCAGTTCCGGGTCGGTCATCCCGACGCCGAGAGCGAAACCGGCGGTCAGGGAATGAACCGAAAGCCCGATGAAAGCCGTTATCCCGACCAATTCATGCCTGTGGACACAGGCGTCGTCGCAATGTAATTTGTGACTGCGAAGGAGAGTTCTTTCCACCAATAGAATGATCAAGAAACCTAAAAGCACCATACCGCTGGTCATATTGGTCGTATCCTCTGCCATGGCATCCGGCAAAAGATGAAGAAATATGGCCCCCAGAAATACTCCCGCGCCGAAAGCGATAAATAGATGTAGTTGCCTGTCGCTCCATTTCCTGAAGAGGGGAGGAAGAGCACCGATAATGGCGACCGTGAAAATTCCGACTGTATAAAGAATCAACTTAGCTGTATAGATCTCCATTATTCTCTCCCATCAATCCTGGCAACCTTTTCGTTTTTCAACTACCGCATAACAATACTATCAATTATCATATCTTTTCCACAGCAAAAAATACGTCTCCGACTGAATTCAAATAGTCTTTCCACCCTTAATATTAATACCGGATTCTTTTCATAAAGGAAAGCCCCGCTGGATAGAAGGACATTGAGCCGAAAAGCGTTCAATCCCTTAAGAGATGCTGCAGGAATATCAACATACCATTCGAGCAGTCCATCCACCAGACTTACTCTCGATGCTGGCAATAATAAATCGTCGCCATGATAGCCCAGGACCTTTGCCACAATCCCGGATTTCTCAACGCCTGAGTCAAGAAAGGATAATCTGGCAACGCTATTGATTACAAACAGAGTTGATGTAATCCGATTCTGCCCCGTCATAGGATGCTTTGCGGTGGTGCAGATTGATTCATTTTCTTCAAGTGCGCTCGAACCTGGAAAAAGCGACGCCGTATAGCCCTCTGAACCCAATCCCAGAAAGATCCAGTCAAAACGCGGAATGCCGGTGGGATCACGCGGGACAATACTCCAGATCTCCTCCGCGTAACGCCGTGCTTCTTCCTCTGGATTAGCCTCTCCTTTGATGCGGTGTATATTCTCATCAGGTATTGATATCTCTTTAAGTAAAACATCGTCCGCCATTTTGAAATTGCTTTCGGGATGATCCGGGGGGACGCACCTTTCGTTTCCCCAGAACAGATGCATATATTGCCAGGGAATCATGTTTCTGCGGGGCTCCCGCGCCAATGCCTCAAAATAAGAATCGAGGCGTGCTTCCCCCGAGAGAGCTACAGTCATTATATCCTTCTGCTTTATTGCACGGATTGACGCTTCCATAAACCGGTCGGCCACTGTCTCACCGAAGGCCGATGGGGTGTTAAAGACGTATAATTCCGGTTTCATCCATTGCTCGTAAGGCAACGGCTTACTCGCCATAAAATCCTATGATATCCAATATAGCTTGTTGATAAAATTCATCTGCTGGCGCTGAGCGCCCTGTCGAGATTGAAAGCCGCGCTAATGAGAGACAGATGAGTGAAAGCCTGGGGGAAATTACCGGTGGCCACTCCATTTTGAGCGGTTTGTTCGGCATAAAGACCCAGATGATTGGCGTATCCGAGCATCCTTTCGAATATAACTCTCGCCATATCAAGACGTTTTGAGTCGGATCTTCCCGCCCGTGTCAAGGCCTCCACCAGCCAGAAACTGCAGATATTGAAGGCGCCTTCAGTCCCTTCAAGACCATCACCTGTCTTATCAACATTATACCTGTAAACAAGACTGCTGGACAGGAGGCCGCCCTCCGCTGGGGATTTGCTGACTGCATCCAACGTCATGAGCATCCTGGGATCGTTGGGGGCGACGAAAAAGACCAGAGGCATTATGAGATTGGCGGCATCCAGAATATCACTGCCGTAATGCTGGACGAACGTTTTCTTGTGGGGATTCCAACCTCTGGCCATAATCTCTTCATATAACGAATCCCGGCATTTTAGCCAGCGATTGTTATCGGCTGGAAACGACCTCTTATCGGCCAGTCGGAGGCCCCTATCAAGCGCCACCCAGCACATGAGCTTGGAATAGACAAAATGTTTCGGCTCGCCTCTGATTTCCCAGATGCCATGGTCTTTTTGATGCGAATTTTCGCAAACCCAGTCGACAGCCATCCTGATTTTGGTCCAGAGGTCATACGAGATAGGCGCACCGTATTTATTATAGAGATACACCGAATCCATTAACTCGCCATAGATATCCAACTGGAGCTGTTTGTGAGCGGCGTTTCCGATTCTAACGGGCTTGGACCCCATATATCCATCGAGATGATCTAAGATCTCTTCTTTTATCTCATGGCCTCCGCTGATGGTGTACATAATCTGCAAAGAGCCGTCGAAATCGAGTTCATGGCAGCGTTTTTCAAGCCAGCGCACGAATTTCTCGGCTTCCTCCGTGAACCCGATCCGGAGCAAGGCATAAAGCGTAAAGGCGGCATCACGAATCCAGGTGTATCTATAATCCCAGTTGCGTCCACCCCCGATAATTTCGGGCAGGCTGCAGGTGGGCGAGGCCACGATGGCGCCGGTAGGCTCGAATGTCAACAACTTCAGCACGAATGCGGATCTGTATACCACCTCCCGCCAGCGACCGGTATAGGTGCATCTCGAAATCCATCGTTGCCAGTAATCCACCGTTTCATCGAATAGCTTTTGAATCTCCCCTTCGGAAAAATGCGGACGGTCATCCGGTTCAGGCAGGAATTCTCGGAGAACGAATGAAATAACCTCACCCTCATTCAGCGTGAATTCAGCAAACACTCCCTTATCTGTTTGTTTCAACTTGCACGATGTGGATAGCACCAGGCTCAGATTATCTGAACTGAAAACAGCGCCGTGGCGCCCGATGGAAACTCAATGCCTATCTCTGGCGTAATTAAAGGCCGGGAAACATTCCATACGGAAAGGCATCGTTCCACGCAACACGGAAACCCGGCGAATCAGCAGACGATTCCAGCGCTTTTTATTGGCTGCATTGATCGGTATGAAATCCACAATCTCTCCGACTCCATCCGGGGAAAGGAAACGGGTAACTAAAACATTGGTATCCGGCCAGTAGAACTGTTTATACGTGACCCCGTCGGAAACGGAGGGCGAGATTTTGAAACGCCCGCCCTTTTCATCATCGAGTATGGCGGCGAAAACGCTCGGGGAATCAAAATATGGATAACAGAGCCAGTCAATAGATCCGTCCATCCCGACCAGGGCGACGGTGTGCATATCTCCGATCAGGCCATAATTTTCAATCGGTTGATACGCCATAAAAACCTCTTTTACAGTTCACAATAGATGCCATCGTTAGCCAGATTCTTGCACGGATATCGCCAATCTATATTCGGATCGCCGAATAGGTCGCTGGTTTCTTTCTGACCCCAGGTGCCGGCGGGATACCCATAGACTTTTATATGAGGAAATTGTCGGGTTAGCCGACGGCTTGAAAATTATGGTCGCCTCCGTTTTGTTCTAAGTTTTCTTTTTCTTACGCCCCTTGCGCCTTTTTTTCGGTTTAATCTCATTATCCCACTGATTCAGAGTATCTATGGCCAAGACCCCCCGTTCGTCAGATTGGAACTTTATTAGCTCTTCGATTTCCTCTTCTGTCAACACTCTGTTGTGCTGCTTGGCGGCCCTGAATATTTCATCCACCAGTTGTTTGGTGGGTTTGATGCCCCTGACCTTGAGCCAGTATACTATATTCGATACCCCCGACATGAACCCTATCTCGATTATCTGCCTTAATCCAACCATACTCGCCGGGACGCCTGAATAGATCCTATCGGCCAGCCAATCGTCACCCTTGTTCTGGGCCTTGATAATCGCCGCGGCATGCACCCCGGTGCTGGTTCTAAAGGCGTCTTTCCCCATCACGGGGTAATTCGCCGGCACCGAAATCCCGCAGGCCTGCGAGACCAGTTCGCAATATCTGGCAAGCGCACTTAAGTCCCGATTATATATGCCCTCGATATTCAGGTTGACCAACAGTATATCCATGGGGGTATTCCCGACTCTCTCACCGATACCCAGGCCGGTGGCATGAATCCGATCCGCTCCCTGGGCTATGGCCGCCATGCTGTTTGGAACTGCAAGGCCCCTATCCGAATGGCCGTGCCAATCGATCTTGACCTCGGGATTCAGCTTGTCGACTAATCCTCTGACAAATTTCATCAGATAATACACGCCGATGGGAGTGGCATGGCCTACGGTATCGCAGACGCAAACTCTCTCAGCGCCGGCATTGATGGCAGTACCGAACAGTTTCCTCAATGTCCTGGGATCGGCGCGGGTCGTATCCTCGGTAACATACATCACCGGCAACCCGTTCTCGGCAGCGTAGCTGACCGCTTCCTCGGTCAGCTTCAGCATTGTATCCAGCGACCAGTCTTCAGCATATTGCCTGATGGGCGATGAGCCGATAAACGTACAGGCCTCGATCGGATAACCCACTTTCTGCGAAATCTCTATCAGGGGGGTAATATCCTGCTTAACCGTTCTGACCGCACAGTTAGGTTTGATTTTCATCTTGTTATCCATAAGATGCTTGGCCATGGTGGTGATGTCGGCGCGCGCCCTGGGGCCCGCGCCCGGCAATCCGATATCCGCGGTGTCTATTTGAAGTTGCTCCATCAATTCCAGCAACTCTATCTTTTCTTCTATGGTGGGATCCGTTATGGATGGCGACTGCAACCCGTCCCTTAAAGTCTCATCATCGAGTTGAAGGTTTCGCTTATGACGGAACCTGAATCTCTTGCGCTTGTTCCAATCATATATCAAAGCCTTCTCCGATAATTTCCTTCGCATTATTCCTCCAATACGATCCTGGATCGTTTGTCTGCATTCTGAAGGGTTAGTAGTAAATCATAGAATCGATCGGCCTCGTTTTGTATCATTTCGGTTTCTTTCCGAAAAATATATCTGAACCTGCCCCGGATCCCGGCCCGTGGTCAAGAGCGATCCCGGTCGCATTCACAAAAAAACCATGTATTCCGATAATTCCGTTATTTTCTCTTTAGAATTAACCGGTATCACGGCGTCATTCTTCATTGTATCGATGTTATCTTTCAGGATCGATTCTCTCTGGATGCCGGTTTTCATAATGTCTATCTCTCCCTGGGATATCCTCATTTTTCTTTCAGGAGCTGCCTGGCAATAACCAGCCGCTGGATCTCCGAGGTTCCTTCGAATAGCTCCGTGACTCTGGCATCCCGATACATCCTCTCGACATGATACTCCCGCATATAGCCGTACCCGCCAAGAATCTGAATTGCCTTATGTGTCACCTGCGATGATATTTCGGAGGCGTAAACCTTGGCCTGCGCCGACTGAAGCGAATATGGCCGGTCCTGGTCTTTCATCCAGGCCGCCCGGTAGACCTGAAGCCGGGCATTTTCTATCATGATCGACATATCCGCCAGGTGGAACTGGATCGCCTGAAATGCCGATATCGGTTTGCCGAACTGTTCACGCTCTTTTGAATATTTCAAGGCTATATCGAAAGCGGCCTGGGAGATGCCGACCGCGAGTGCGCCGGCGCTAATCCTTCCACCGTCCAAGGTGGACATGGCGACATTAAATCCTCTACCTTCCTCACCAAGCATATTCTCTCCGGGAACAAGGCAATCATTAAAAACTATTTCAGTCGTCGGGGATGCTTTGAATCCCATCTTCTTTTCAATGGTGCCGATTTCAAACCCATCCGTCTCCTTATCCACCAGAAATGCCGTAATCCCTTTCGGGCCGGAGCCTCTCTTCGAAATGGCAAACACAATTACGCTGTCCGCCAGGGCGCCCATGGTGATGAATGTCTTGGTGCCGTTTATGACGAAACCATTATCCTTTTTCACATAGGTGGTCGAGAGAGCGGCAGCATCCGAACCCGCTCCGGGTTCCGACAATGCAAAGGCGCCGATCTGATCCCCGCTGCAGATACCTGGAAGATACTTCTTCTTCTGTTCGTCTGTCCCGAACCGGACAATCGGATCTCCATAGAGAGAATTATGTAACGCCAGCACCGCCGCATGAGACGGACACCCCCTGGACAATTCATCCACTGTAATCATGTAGGAAACGGTATCCATGCCGCCGCCGCCATATTCCTCCGGCATAGCGATTCCCAACAGACCGAGCTCTCCCATCTCCTTTATCAGGCCCATGTCCATTTTCGATTCGGCATCGAACTCTTCAGCCTTCGGTTTCAACTTCTTCTCGGCGAAACCCCGGGCTACCTCCTGAACCGCCAGTTGATCTTCAGTCAATTCAAAATTCATATCCCCAATCCTCTATAGAAAATTTCACCCCAAATCTCCATTTTGGCCCAATTATCTCAAACCCACGATGCCAGATACTCAGTCCGATTCTGGATATACCGAACGCCCACCACATATTGACGCATTCCATCATCCGAATCAAAACGCTATGATGGAGCGAAGTCCTTCGCCTTTTCTTAAAATGTCAAAAGCGTCGTTTATCTTGTCCAGTGGAAATCTGCCTGTTACCAGTTCCTTAACCTTTATCTTTCCCAACCGGCATAGCTCCATCAGTTTTGGATAATCAACAGGTCGACAGCCAAGCGATCCCACTATTTCCATCTCACGATACATGATCCTGCCGGCGTTCAACGAAATATCTTTGTGGGTATATCCCAGAACCACTAACCGACCACCGCTCCTCAAGGCATTGAACGCCGTCTCAATGGTGGATGGGTTGCCGATCGCCTCGATGGCGATATCCGCTCCACCGCCAGTCAGTTTCTTGACACTCTTCGTCCAGTTTTCATCGTCCGATGGGTTGATGGTAATATCGGCTCCCAATTTCTTCGCCCATTCGAGCTTTTCCGGCGATATATCGACGGCGATTACCGATCCTCCGACCGCGGCCGCTACCTGGACAAGATTTATGCCGACGCCGCCGCAGCCGAGAACGACGACTGTATCCCCGGGCTTGACCTGGGCCCGATTCTTGATAGCATGAAATGGCGTCGATATAGCGTCGGCTATGATGGAACCCTCCTGCAGAGGTATTTCATCCGGCAGATGGAAAATATCCTTGGCGGGAGCGAGAAAATACTCGGCATACGCGCCATCGATATTGTTGCCAAACATCTCCATATTAACGCAAATATTCTCGCGACCGGTACGGCAAAAAACGCATTCACCACAGGTCAGGACAGCCGGCGCCAAAACTCGATCACCTTCGGCAAAACCGCTGACATCCTGCCCCAGCCCGGCTATTGTCCCCGACGGTTCATGACCCAGGATGAGAGGCGGCTTTTTGAAAGTCGGCACTCCGTGATCTATATAATGCAAATCCGTATGGCATACTCCGCAAGCGGCCGTCTTAATCAAGACCTGCCCCAAAGCGGGTTTGGGAGTGGGAATTTCCTCAATCTTTAATGGTTGATTCGGACCGTAAAAAACAGCGGCTTTCATTGAAAACTCCTTTCACTCACAATAATAGTCTCCCACGCATGAGAATCACCGCAAGAATCAAACACGATTATCTGAAAAAAATCCATTACCCTGTTGATCGTCGATTTTTCTCGTGAAAATCATCATACTATCGTCGCCTTCATCATCGAAACAGACCGTGCAGCCGTCGCATCCGAGCTCCTTCATCGGAACAGTTTTGATCTCAAACCCCAGCCATCTGTAATTGTCCACAGCTTCTTCCAGTCGGGCTCCGGAGGCCGAGAACTGTTGCGTCCAGCCTTCGGCTTTCAATTTATCTAATAAACTGGTTCTTATCAAAACAAATCGTCATCCATATCGTTCCCGACCGGCAACTTACCATATTCCTGAAGATACTGCTGGATCAATTCGCTTTCCCGCTTGGTATACATCGGATCTTCCTCATATATAAAATAAGCCGCATGGCCCGGATTTTCCAGACATTCCGACAGGCCCTGGCGCAAGTTTGCGGTTCCCGAAATCCTGATTACTTTCTTCTCAGCGTCGAGCAATCGGAATACACCTTCCGTATCCGGCACGGATTCAGCTGTTTTTTTATCCAATGATAGCCATGGCTCAGGCGGCAGGATGACCGGCGTAATCATCTGGCGGAGATGGCATTGCAGGCACCGCTCGGCTTCGGATCTTGCTGCCTGCTCTTGAAATGTCTCTTCGATCAGGCCAAATCCCGATTTTCGCTCGCCGGGATCGGCTACGTTTAATTTCTGTCTGGGACGATCAAATGAATCGCCGGAAGTGCCCAAACGGGGATCATCAAGGCTGGCTAAATCAGGAATAATTTCAACAATCCCTTTACCCCCGAGATATATATCTATGGCCTCCGCTGCTTTCCTCCCATCGGCTATAGCCTCCACTACCGATGAAGGCCCACGCACAACATCCCCCGCGGCGAAAACCCCATTAATACCGATTGCAAAATCCTCGTCTATTTTCAATGGTTGTCCGGGACCTCCATGAAGGTTTTCAATATGTTCGAAGAGCCCTCGGTCGACCTCCTGACCGATTGTGATAATCACAAAATCAGCATCAATATATTCTGTCTCATTTTCATCATATTGCGGATCAAACCGATTCTGCTCATCGAATACCCTCGTGCATCTTACCAATTCCACGCCCGATACTTTATTATTCTTAGATTTGAATTCCCCGGGCCCCCACGAAGGATGAATCTCAACTCCCTCCTCGACAGCTTGAGCTATCTCCCATTCATGAGCGGGCATTTCATCTCGCGATTCCAGGCATACGAGGTGAACATCATCCGCACCCAAACGCAAAGCTGTCATGGCGGCGTCGACAGCAACGTTACCGCCACCTATGACTACCGCCTGGCCGGCAAGCCGGGGCTGATTAGATATTTTAGCCGATTTAAGGAATTCCAATCCGTAGAATACCCCATCAAAATCGGAATTCTTAAGCGGCAATTCTTTGCTTGCCGAAGCTCCTGCTGCGATTAGAATCGCATCTAAACCCTGGGCCTTAAGCTCAGGAATCCCGAACTTGCTATCGATTCTCTGATTCATTATGAAGTTAATACCCATTTTATCCAGGATCTTCAGCTCCCGCTCCAGAATCTCCGGGGGCAATCTATAGTCGGGAATCCCATAGCGCAACATGCCACCCGGTTTATCGGCATCATCGCACAGATCAACTTCATGTCCCAGGGCGCCGAGGTAATAAGCCGCCGTCAAGCCGGTTGGACCGGAACCTATCACTGCTATTTTCTTGCCGGTATCCGGCTGTCTTTCGATCAGCAAAAGATCTTCGTCGGTTACGGAATCCGCCGCAAAACGCTTCAGGGCACATACGGCCACCGCTTGATCGATTTCTCCCCTGCGGCAGACATCCTCGCAGGGATGGAAACAGACATATCCCAGTATACGGGGGAAAGGCACGCGAGATCGAATCAGTTCTAATGCCTCCCGATTGCGGCCCAGGGCTATCAGCCGAACGTAGTGAGGGATATCTATGCCAGCCGGACAGCTCCCCACGCACGGAACCGGAACATCTCTGCGAACGGCAGGAACACCCTCTTTATCGAGCAACGCACCGGTAGGACATACCTCAACACAGGCGCCACAGAACCGACAGTGGGCTTCTTTGAGCTCAGCGCTACCGACAGTCCCTACCCATGAGCGACCATCCTTCCATATAGCCCCCAGGGCCTTTACGCCCCTTATATCGTTGCAGACTCGTACGCAGCGCAGGCAACCGATACAGAGATTAAAATCGCGATCGAAGAGGGGATCGCTCTTGACCACCGGATAATGCTTCGGTTTATATTTCGGGGCATCGGGAGGGATACCGATATAATCGGCGATCTTTTCCAGTTCGCAGTGACCGAGGAGGATGCAACATCGCTCATCCACCGGGACGTTCAGCGAGCATTCCGTGCGGCTGCATCCTTCCTTCTGGGCACAGGTCAGGCAGGCGTGGGGATGGTCGGCGAGAATCTTGCTTAAGGCTTCTTTCCGCCGTTGCTTCACATTTTCTGTATCCGTCCGAACGACCATTCCCTCTTCAACCGGTGTGATGCACGAATTCACCGGTTCGGGGCACCCGTCAATCTCGACCAGACATAGGTTACAGAGAGCTTCTTCTCCGGACGCAGTGCCGGGCTTCTCTCCGACAATACTAATATCTGCTTGATAGATGGAATCTGCCCGGATTACTTCGCTGGCGGGAGGTAAGTCGGGATGATAACACAGGCGCGGGATATAAATACCCGCCGAATCAGCCGCCTCAAGGATGGTTTTCCCCGATGAACATTCAACGGAACAGCCGTCAATCTCAAAAACCAGCTCTGCCATCGTTCTCCTGATATCCCGAGTTATTGCCTACCTGAGATTGTACATCAATATGAGCTTCACCGGTGGCAGGAATCGGATTCCTATCTACCAGGAATGGGTAATAGCGCCAGGAGTGCAGGCAGTAACGCACGGTAGGGGAGGCCGATCGGAAATCGGTTTGCAGGGGGCGCAGTCGTATTTCAGTTTCTTGCGATTCTCTTCCTTTACAGCAGCTACCTCATCATCATAATCATCCACGATAATTTCCAGAAGATTCACAGGGCAGGCATCGACACAGCCATGATGAGGGCATTTGATGCAGAGATCGGTATCGATGGTGATGAAATATTCCCCGCTGCCGTCTAAGTATCCGTAATTGGCTTTCATCAGGCACTTTTCCGTTGTTTTTCCACCAGGGTTTTTGCAAAGAGGGCGGCCCCAAGAGCGCCCGCTATCTGAGTATCATAATTTGACTTCAAGGATTCAAAACCCAATTCCTTTTCAAGCCTGGTAATTACGCCGCTATTCTTGGCGATACCACCCGTTATAGCGAAATCTTTTTCCACTCCGATACGCTCCAGGAGGGTAACAACCCGGTGCGCCATGGCGGAGCAATAAGCGGCCAGCACCCGCTTTTTAGACCACCCCTCCCTGAGCAGGGAAGAAGCCTCGGACTTGGCGAACACGACGCAGGTCGAGGACACAGGCGGAGGCTCCTCATCCACATCCAGTGATAGATCCCCAACATCTTCGATCGGGACGGCCAGCAGATCGGCGAAAACCTCCATTCCCCGGCCTGTTCCGGCAGCACACTTATCATTCATGAGGAAATTGGTGACTTTCCCCCTCTCATCACAGCGAATCGCCTTACAATCTTGCCCCCCCATATCGAGAACGGTCCGAACCGTCGGCCCGTACATGAGATTCCCCCCCCGAGCATGGCAGGCTATCTCTGTAATTGCGCGATTGGCGAAGGGAACATTCACCCGGCCATATCCCGTGCCTACAATATAATGAATATCATCTATCGTCATACCGGTATCGCGGAGCGCCCAGTCCATTGCTTTTCTGGCGCTGTCCGGGCTGTCGGATCCGGTTCGCATGTTGGAGTATGCATATAGCTTACCATCCACGAGGATTACGGCTTGCGAGCTGACCGAACCTACATCCGCGCCGGCGGTAATCGTCTCGGCTCCCTTCCAATCCGTGGTTTCGTCACGCCAGTTATATTCCTTCCAACGCCAGAATTCTTTTTTTTCGTTAGACATTATTTACCCCTTTCACCAGCAAGTATCGCCGCCCCCAACGCCCCGGCATATTCCGGGTTTTCCGGAATAATTACATCCGTTTCCATTGCCCGATTCAGAGAATCTACAAACCCGGGATTGTGGGAAACGCCCCCTACAAGCGCCACGTCTTTATTGATTCCCACCCGCCTGACCATAGATACGATTCGGCTGGCAATGGCATCATGAACCGCGCGGGCGATATCGGGATTGGGTGTTTTAGCATGCACCAGTGAAACCACCTCACTCTCGGCGAATACCGCGCACTGGGCATTCATGGGAATCGACTTGGTGGACTCAAGCGAAATCTTTCCAAAATCCTCCAAGTCGAGTTCCAGCGCCCTGGCCATAGCCTCGGTGAAGGAACCGGCGCCGGCGGCGCACTTCTCGTTGATGGCGAAATCCTGAACCTTTCCTCGCTCATCGCATTTCACGGCCCGGCCTTCCTCTGCACCCACCTCGATTATCGTACGCACGGAAGGATGAAAATAGACCACCCCTTTAGCGGCTGCGCTCACCTCGGTAACTGAATCATTGGCATACGGTGCAACCTTTCGACCGGCCCCCGTCGCATAAACTACCTCAACATCTTTCTCGGCCAAACCGGATTGCTTCAAGGCCTGACCGAAGGCCCTCTCTGCAGCCGCCCCGGGTTCGAATCCCACCGGCTCCTGTGCTTTGGCCAAGATCTCCCGATCTCTCAATATCAAGACCTTGACTAACTTGGCCCCTATATCAATGCCCGCTGTAGTCATCATATCTCCCATAGATAGCCAAATTTAACATTTATTGTGCTGTCGACTCTCTGCAGTCGACAGCTTCTTCCTTCATCCACTAGGAATGCTTGCACTTCTCTCCTGCATCGCGCCTATGGTGTCGACCACGGAGGGTCGACACCACCACGATTCCTTAGGATTCACGATTTCTCAGCTTTCAGTAACCGCAAATCCAATGTTTCCATAAAAGAATCGATCCTGGCCATGACCCGTTTCTCGTCGAATTCCCGTTCATCGCCCATATTACCTTCAAACGTCATAACCGGCACTCCGGCTTCGGCTATTCCCAGCCGGTTCTCCATAATCCCGCAGGAAAGCCCCTCGCAACCTCGATTCAGATGCAGCATAACGCCGTCTAACTGCCATTGCTTCACAATCTGAAGCATCATCTCGGTTTTCAGATCCGGAGAGTAAAAATGCTGCCACTCCGGCTTGGAGAGATTCCAATCGGCCAGTATCCTCAAGGCCTGGTCGCGGGAGGTGATCTTTTCACCCTTTTGAATGGGAGTCGTTCTCGGTCCCCAGGTGCCGTCGGGCTTGGTCTCCCAGATGCCGATCAGCCCGAAAGTATAAAGCGAACCGATCGATATGGCGCCGTACTGCTCCAGATAGCGAAAAACCTTCAGAAATCCCCATGGCGGTTGAGTATCGGACATCAGCCGGCATCTCTCTTCCGGCAGGGCGGCGATGTGATTCTCAACTCTGTATCTGACTTCATCCCGCAGCTCCTCGTAGAAATCCGCCATCTCTTTGGAATGTTTAGCCAGCGTGCCGTGCACATAGAGAGAATACATGGTTTTCTCATCAAGGGGAGCAGGTTTGGCCATATTATAGCAGCAAATCTCGGCCCAGGTCGAGGTTGATCTTATTTCGTTTTCGACAGCTTCGATTAAAAGCTCATCCTGATATTTTCTGCCGGTAACCTTCTCCATCCACTCTATAGCCTCATGCATCTGGTTGACCACGAACATCAGCCTGTTTTCATCGAGTTCGTTGTACGGGCCGACAGATACATCGATACAGAAATAAGGAATCTTTTCGTATTCGGCCACGTGTTGATACCATTTCCCATGGCTGCAGCAGATATGATCCTGGTAACAGAAGTCGGGAGTCGGATATTCACCACCGAACTCGTATTTATTCAGATACATCGAGCCCCAGTAATTCCTCATATAGCTGCATAAATCGCGGGCCCATCCCCTGGCTTCGGCCGCCTCCATGCATTCCTGCGAAAACGGTCTATCGAACGCCACCGAGGCCGCATAAGGCTCGCCGGTAATATTATAGACGTCGCGGCCCAGACCTGCAGGGATAGCATCGAGCGCCCAGGCGCCGCCTGTCCAGCGGATACCGCCCTTTTTGTGCGCCTGCTGATAATCCCTGTAATATTTAAGCCGCAGCTCCTTGGCCTTGTTCCAGCATTTCAGCGGTTCTGCTCTGTATCCTGACATGATTTTTCCCTCTTGCGGATAACCGCTTAAAATAGTTCCTCTTCGCCCAGTATCTCCAGAAACGCCTCCACCCTGATCCTCATCTGTCCAAGGGGCACGGTGACATCGAATTCCAGAAACAACGACGGGTATCCATTCTCGTTAAGATAATTCTTAAGAATCGGTATATCGCATTCGTGCGGGTCGCAGAATTTCTGCTGAATCAGAATAACGCCGTCGGCCTTGAAATCCTTCGCCAGCTGCAGAACATGCGGAAACCGTTTGCGTTCCTCCCAGTCTTTGGTCGGACAGGGTGGCCGGTCAATATACCTGTTGGCGATGTCCTGCAGGATATCGCCGTTGGATTCGGTAAAGTTCCAGAAATAACGTGAGCCGGTGCAGTGGTCGTCGGTAACGACCGTCGCTCCCACTGATTCCACCAGTTTGACGAATTCCGTGTCATCGTTTTCCGATCCGACCAGCATTAACCGCGCGCCTGTCTCCCTCTCGAGATTGCGGGATCTCAGCTCGGGGAGGATTCTCTTCAATTCGGCATTGTGATCCTTCTTATCGACGAAGAATGACGAGGCCACCATGACCATTGCTTCAAGCCCCGTAACCGGTGGATTCGGACCCTTGCGGAGATCATAGACCTCATGCATCAGGCTGCGGTTTTCGTTATGCAGCTCGATACTTTCGCGCAGGGCCTCATCGGTGATGGTTTTGCCGGTCCACTCCTCCAGAGATTTCTTGAACTTCTCCAGTTCGCCTTTAAGATACGGACGCGAATGTTCGGTCTGCACTTTGTTCGGCATGCATAGGTAGTAGGCGTAATCGACGGGGACGTGCTTTTTCCATGATGTGAACGATTGCCGGAGATGAAGGCAGGATTGGGCGATCATTATCCCCTTCATATAATCTAATCGCCCTTTGAGCCCCTGGGCCAGAACGTCGCGGCAGAAGGGACAGAACATGCCGAAGATATGCGGTTCGGTAACATCCTGCGGTTCATGCGAACCGAGCATCCGCACCGGCAGATGTCCGGCGGCGTAGATTATCTCCTCCGGCGCGTAACTGCAGAAACAGCCGACAACTTCCCCGCTGTTTCGAGAAATCCACTCCCGCGCGTAATCGTGCCTTTTATGATACCAGTCGAAAAATTTTGAAAACATAACTCCTCTACAATGGTTAGGTTGCTTTCATTCCCTCCAGAAATATCTTCAAAAGTTGATTGGAGAGCCCTTCAAGATCAGGGTTTCTTTTCCGGTCATACCACATATACATCCAGTTCAGCGAACCGAATAGGAACAAGGCCGCCAGGTTTGCATCGATACAACCGGATCTTGGAATATTCTCGATAATAACGTCCCTGACCAGCCTATAATAATCCCTCCTGATCTTCAGGATCTCATTATAATAAGTGCCGGATAACGATTCTATTTCGTGGGAACAGACTTTAAGATCGTCCATCTGTTGAGAGAAGAATTGAAGATGGTTATCTATCACCGCCTTTAACTTATCCGCGGGGGAATGAGCTTGTTTGAGTCTTTCCTCAAGGGATTCCACCAGCGAAGAGAACGTATTCTCCTGCAGGGCGAAAAGCATCTCGTCTTTGCTTTTGAAATAATAATAGATACCTGAAAGCCCGATTCCGGCCTTTGCCGCCACCTTCCTGACCGAGGCTCCCTCGAAGCCATCATCGGCGATAACCTCCGATGCGGCCTTCAGTATGGAACCTAAGCGCTTTTCATACTGACGGTTACGCCGAACAGGGGGTGATTTTGTATTGGTTTCCAGCACCTCGAGGCCCTCGCCCGAAAGTAATTAAATCGAACGTTCGTTCTAATAATATAGGAGGACGGTCATGGTGTCAAGAAAAAAATGGAATTAAAAATCTACGATTGTGGGAATGACTTTCATTTTCATTTATGCTCGCGGGTGGCATGCTTTTTCCGACCTTGTGTCGGAATAAGCATGTCGGAACAGGAGTTGCCGCAGGACGTAACCTATCCGGTATACGTTATCATTAAGCTGGTTGCCAGGCGCCGCTTGGCAACCGAGAATACTCCCCGCAATTTCGGGGGCAGGTTCGGTCATACGATCCTGCAGATCCGTAGGAAAGTTACTTCCGACATTACATGGGAAGCGCAGTTTGTAGGTCAAGAGTGAGCTTCCCCCGACTCTCGACGGCCATAGTGCCGTAGCAGTAGGTCAAGAACCCCCGGCTCTTGACGCTTAGCCGTCCCGTTTTAAATTGTCATAACCGCAGCGCGTTTGATCTGCACAACTTAATTACGTTGGCAAAAAGATATTGCAAACAACGTTCCGATTATATACCCGGTCCTTTTCCAATCTCCTTACTTTATAGAGTAGGCCATTAGTTCATTTGTTTCCCGCATTAAACCAACTAAGGTATATTTTCCTTGTGCTGATTTATGAAGATCCCATCGCCCATCAATTATCGCTGAAATCCAATTGCTACCATTATAATACAGAATACCTGTTACCCGTTTTCTTTCGTGGCCAACCTTTGCTTTAAATCCTATGAGTACAAAATTATCGAATACGTCGGCAACCCATGTGACGTTTGCCGCAAAAATACAATCGGGTCCCAGATTAATTTCAGTTTCTAAAAATAAGGAACCGTCGCGATTGAAAAGATCTACATTAATTACCCCAGGGGCGTTTGTCGTTATCAATACTTTTCCATCATCCTTGGATACACCAATCATGTTAATACGATTATTATCGCCAGGACCATCCTGTCCCCAAAGGTAATTACCCTGGAAGTCATAACAATAACAATTATGCATATTGCGTAAGACAATAATATCATTTTTAACCGAAAAGGCCATATCAAACGCACTATCCGTGTAATAATCTTCATTCGGGATGTTTGAATGCCATATTTCTTGCCGCGTATTAACATCCCACAAAGAAAGAGATTTATCATGTAAAACGATTAGTTGGGAATCCGAAGGAGCAGATACTTGACATTCGAACCGAAGCGGGATTTTAAAATTTAAATTTTCTTCCTTATCATATACGTAAATGGGTCCCGAACTTTCCATAGAGCACCGGGTGTAAGAATATTCTCCACCCGGAGAGGGAAAAATATTACGATTAGAATACATCCTTACCGGAGTTCCGTCCAATTTAAATAAACCACGTACGTGTTCTCCACTTTCATTCTGAGTAGACGCGAAAAGCATACTTTTGTTTTCCAGAATTTCCCTTACAACCATACGCGATTTGGGGGTGATTGTATTTTGAAGTTCACCTTCTGAATTAAAAATATGTATACGGCTACTCGTTTGAACAGCAAAGAAATCATTTCCCCTTTTATATCCCTTAATTACTTCCTCAAAATTGTGGGAATATATCTGAGTTGCTGTTTTTGATGCCATGACTGTGCGTAAAAATTCTTCGATGGAGATTACCTCAGATCGCCCTACACTTGCCATAAGAACAAAAAAACATGACAAAAGCCAAATGGCATGCCTCCGATAAACAAATAAAGCTCTCATGGCAAACTCCTTTGTTTTTTGTAAATCACTATACAGGAAAGTTCCACGTGTAAAGTCGGTTCTACTCATCCCTCCACTCCGGCTTGCGTTTCTCCATGAACGCCGCCAGGCCCTCGTGGGCGTCTTTGGTCGTCATCATCTCTTTAAGATATATCTCCTCCGATTTCGCCAGCGCCTCGGCGAACGGTTTGCCCAGGCTCTCCCGAATAGCTTTTTTGGTCAAACGCAGGATGGCCGCCGAATTGGAAGCCAGCCTGTATACAAACTCCTGGCATTTCTTTTCGAACTCCTCTTTCGGGTAAATCCTGCTGACCAGTCCCATCCTTTCGGCTTCGTCGGAGAGTACCACGTCACCCACGAGCAGAAGCTCATATACCTTCTTCAGATGGGCATATTGAGAGAACGCCGCCGCGGCCACCGGCGGGAAAACGCCTACCTTGATCTCCGGCTGGCCGAATTTAACTCCCTCCCGGGCCAGCACCATGTCGCAGAAGCAGGCCAGCTCGCATCCGCCGCCCAGCGCCGCGCCGTGAACCAGGGCGATGGTCGGGCATTCCATCCGGTCGAGCAAACGGAACATTTTATGGAAGGTCTCAATCATCTTATTGACCAGTTCCGCGGTATGTTCGGAAACATCAACGCCGGCGGAAAAGGCTTTACCCTCCGCTTTGATAATGAGGGCTCTCAATCTTTTGCCTTCATCCAGCGATTTCAGGGCGCCGTTGATCTCCTCCATCATCTCGATATTGAGGATATTCAGATCCTCGCGTTTGAGAGTGATATAGGCGACTTTGCTCTTCTCCTCGTAACCTATATGTTTATAATCCGCCATATTACGATTCCCTCTTTATCATCATGGCCATGGAGACCCCGCCGCCGCCGCAAATAGCCGCCAGACCGGTTTCGCCGTTGTGGGTTTTAAGAGCGTGATATAATGTTACAAGAATTCTTGCGCCGGAGATTCCGGTCGGATGACCTAACGCTATAGCACCGCCATGGACGTTGAGCTTTTCGCGATTCCAACCCAGTTTTTTTTCATTGGAGAGGATTTGCACAGCGAACGCCTCGTTGACCTCGATCAGATCGGGATCGTTTATGTTCATCCCGGTTTTTTCCATTACCGGCGGAATGGACACGCCCGGACCTTCTCCCATCGTCGAGGGCGACACGGCAACCGCCGAATAAGCTAAAATAGAGAATAATGGATTCGCTCCAATAGCTTTTGCTTTTTCCCTGCTCGTAATAACCAGCGCGCAGGCGCCGTCGGACATGCCGCAGGTGTTGCCGGCGGTAACCGAACCGTCTTTGCGAAACACCGGTCTCAGTTTGGCCAGCTTCTCCATAGAGCTATCCCGCCGGACCGTCTCATCTTTCGAGAAAGTGATAGTCTCCTTGCGTGTTTCGAACTCGATCGGCACGATCTCCTCATCGAACCAGCCCTCGTCCTGCGCCCTGGCCGCTTTCTGATGTGATGATAACGCGAATGCGTCCTGCTCCTCGCGGGTGATTTTATATTTATCCACCAGGTTTTCGGCGGTTTGCCCCATACCCTGTCCGATCAAGGGGTCAATCGAATCGGCCCAGCCGTCCTGAATGGTCTTATCGCCCATCTTGAAACCGCTCCATCGAACGCCCTTGAGCAGGTACGGTATGGTCGACATGGAATCGAAACCACCGATAAGCACGATCTGGGAATCGCCCAGACGGATCGACTGGCTGGCCAGCTGGGCCGCCTTCATCCCCGACGGGCAGGCCATGTTGATGGTTTGGGTCGGCACAGTCTCCGGTATCCCTCCGCGCACCGCCGCTGTCCTTGACGGGTTCGGGCCGTTGCCCGCCTGGCGGCAGCTGCCCAGGATGACCTCGTCGATATCTTCAGGCTTAAACCCCGATCTTCTCACTGCCTCTCTCACCGCCGCCGCGCCGATATCGTATGCGGCCACGTCTCTCAACGTTCCGCCAAAATTCCCCATCGGCGTCCGGCACGCCGATATGCAGACTACATCGTTCAGTTCCATAGGTTGTCCTTTGTCAGACATTCTTCATTAATTTTATCTTTTCGTAGGTCGGCATTTTAATGCCGACTACCCCGCGGCCATAAAATGGCCGCCTACAGACAAAACCCAGAATACGGAAAATCTTCCCAATTATCAACTAATCCTTTTCTTACTGGATTATTCAAAACATACATGATTGTCTCATTTAGCCCGTCTTCGTTTCTTATAAAATGATCATAAAACCTGTTCTGATAAATCCTGCCTTCAAATCCGAATTGACGGCTTTTCTGTGTTGAATTGCCCTTAAATCGCTTAGCAAAATCTATAATCGATTTATCACCCTGAACCGAAATAACGAAATGCATATGGTCCGGAAGAAATGTATACGCATATAATCTAATTTTATTCTCTTTCGATAAGTCCTTTAATAAACTTATACAATTACCTGTGAATAGCTTGTTATCAAATATATTTCTTCTGTCCTTTGTGCAAATCGTAATCAAACAAGGTTGATTTTTTTGATTATAAATATTTTCAGGTAATCGTATCTTTTTCATTCTTAACCGTAGGTCGGTATTTTAATGCCGACACTCCGCCCGCGGCCAATAAATTGGCCGCCTACATTTAAGCCCCCGAATATATCCTATATATACTGCCCGCCGTCTATCTTGATCACCTCGCCGGTAATATGTCGCGATTCCTCGCTGCACAGAAATGCTATAACGGAAGCCACCTCCTCCGGTTCGCCAAGCCGGCCGAGTACCGTCTCATCAACAGCCTTCTGCTTAACCTCTTCAGGAAGGTCCGACATCATATCGGTCAGTATCATACCCGGCGCCACTGCGTTTACATTGACCGAATACTTGCCCAGCTCGCGGGCGACCGCCTTGGTGAGCCCGATAATGCCGGCCTTGGCAGCCGAATAATTGGCCTGCCCGAACTTGCCTCGCAAGCCGTTAATGGAGGTAACATTTATGATCCTGCCCGATTTCTGCTCGCGGAATCTTGGCGACACCGCCCGGATGAAATTGAAATAACCCTTGAGGTCGGTATCGAGCACCGAATCCCACATCTCCTCGGTCATCTTCCAGATGACGCCGTCGCGGTTGATGCCGGCGTTGTTGACCAGGAAATCGAGCCGTCCGAACTCAGCTACAACGTCCTCGACCATTTTGGCGGCGTCCTCAAAGGACGATACGTCGCACTGGATCGCCATCGATTTTCTGCCAAGCTTCTTTATTTGCTCGGCCAGCGCTCTGGCCTCGGCGTCGTGCTTGCGGTAGTTCACTGCCACGTTCACGCCGCATTTCGCCAGATATAGCGCCGCCGCCGAGCCGATCCCCATGGACGATCCGGTTACGATGGCGGCTTTATTCTTCAAATCAAACATTTCATCTCCTTCT
Organism: uncultured bacterium; assembly: GCA_965555375.1. Taxonomy (GTDB): domain Bacteria; phylum Zixibacteria; class MSB-5A5; order UBA10806; family UBA10806; genus CBDVBL01. Next base: position 520 of record CBEWDL010000024.1, on the reverse strand, counting down.
GGGTCTAGTGCCGATTATAAACATCATCCCCTTATCCCGGCTGATCGGGTCGTCCTTCGTGGACCCATACCCTTCAATGTCCGTAAAACCGACTTTTTTGAACATGCTGATAAGCTCATGAAAAGAATACATCCGAATACCGATTTCAAAAGCTTCTTCTTTACCGTCTTTAATAAAATACCAGGTGGAACGGTTGATCGATCTGGCGTAATCGAAACTGCGCTTTTCCATAACCTTTACACCCTTAACTTCAAACCAATCTGTAGGATCATATTTGGCCATGATCCAATCGCGATTGATAACATGCAGCATGAACTTCCCGCCCGGCTTGAGAGCACGATACATCTTCTTCAGCACGAGAAGATTGTCCGATTCCTTTTCAAAAAAGCCGAACGATGTCCAGAGATTGCCGGCCGCATCGAATTGGGAATCGAAATTTATCCGTCGCATATCGGAATTCACCAGATCGATTCTCCGGCCACTCCGCTTCGCTTTTTTGGCAAGCTCGTCCAGATAGGAT
>CBEWDL010000023.1:0-28025 GCA_965555375.1 uncultured bacterium | reverse complement strand
ACCGAGCCCATAGTCAGTTATCGCCTCAAAGGCATCCTCGTCTGTAAGATCATCCCCCAGATAGGCAAAAAAGCTGTTGGGTGGCGATTCTTCGATAATGGCCCTCACGACATCTCCTTTATTCTTGCCGGGCACGCATAGTTCGAGGCCGCCATCGAAGTATCTGAGATCCAGCCCACAGGCCGCCGCAATCGGATTTAATTCCGCTCTGGCAAATTCACGAATCGCGGCAACCTCCTGCTCGGAAATTCCCCGCCAATGAAGAGCTACACCACGAGGTTTCTCTTCCCTGTAATCCCCGAATTTCATTTTCTCGATTAGAAAGTCGGCGTCCGCCAATCCCTTGAGATGACTTTCGCTTGCAGGCAATATACTATAACTGCCATCCTGGTCTCTACGTTCCCATCCATGCGACCCCCAGATTTCCGGCATGTTCCTAAGTCCCAGGAGCGGAATAAGATCGGCAATCGCACGGCCACTGATTATTACAATCCTGCTGTTGCCGGAAGCCATAATCTGTTCCAGGATATCTCGAATACCCGGGTAAGGAATCGCCTTTTCTCTTTCCCGGTGGAACGGTGCCAGCGTGCCATCATAATCGAGCATCAAAACCGCTGACGAAGACTTCCGAAGTGATTCAAAGATGTGGGATTGATTATGGTCTAACGACACCTTTGGTATTATATGATATTTTCAAGCGGCAATCAACCTATTTGTGAAACCTTTTTTAAGTCCGAGCAGGAGAGTCAGATATTCCCTTAAATGGCGGGTCAATAAAAAATTCTCCCTGACGAATTCCTTTCCTTTTTCTCCCATTATCCTCATTCTGCCTCGGTGCTGAAGCAGGTATCTTATGCGGTGCGCCGTTCCTTCGGGGGTGTTTACTAAAAATCCGGTATGATGATTCATCAATTGTAAAACGATGCCGCCGGTGTTCCCGCCGATTACAGGTTTGCTTTTCCAGAGACCCTCGGTAACGGTCAGGCCGAAACCTTCGCGAGTTGATTTTTGAATTATGATATCCGAGATTCTCTGGAGGGCATTGATAGTCCTGTGAGCGTCGCCCGGTAGCAAGAGTATATGAATATCCTCGTCATCCCCGGCCTCTTCCCTGACCTCGTTTAAAACCATATCTCCTTCGGGATCGTCGGTAGCTCCTCCCCCGGCCAGCACCAGTTGCGCCGGGGCGAAATCCTGCACGATTCTGAAAGCCTTGATCACCCCGACCGGATCTTTGAAGCTGTCGAATCGAGAGATCTGCACAAGTAAAGGACGATTCCTGTCGAGACCGAACCGCGAATATGCCTTATCCATTTCCCCTTGCTCCAACTCGCAATTTTTGTCGCTTAATGGGTCGATGCTGGGAGCGATGATAAATTGAGGATGATCAAGATAGCGAGAAAAACTATACAGAGAAAAAATACTTGCATCGTAATCGGCGAGAAACCTTCTTAGATATTTCCATACCTGCCGGTCCGGATGGCTGGCATCGATATGACATCTCCAGATCCACTTTCCCTCTCTGTTGGGACAGGAGTCAAGCAGCGCGGCCGGTTGAGGATCATGGATAAAGACAGCGTCAGCCGTTTCCAAGATCGGCCGTAAGCGTTCGGCATTGGCTTCATTTGTTTGCTCATATGCCTTAATGTCCGATGAAGTGAGATTGACAGGGTTACCCTGAAAGCCGTTATGAAACATCTTGGTTGTTCTGAAAAAACCGGCGTTGCCTTCGATTGTCTGCCATGATGCGTCGATGCCGAGTTCCTGCATAAACGGAACCATCCATGTGAGTATCTCGGCCACGCCTCCACCGACCCGGGTCGAATTGACATGCACTACCCTCATCCCGGTCAGGCTGGATGCCAGTTGATGCAATTGATCCAGAACCGGCCTGCCCACCACCAGCTCATATTCTGCCAATTTTCGATTCAGCACATCAAAATCCCTTTCAAAACCTGATCCGTGGCATGTGAAAGCTCAGTCTGCAGTTCCCTCAGCGAAAGGAAGTAGAAATCTACCACCGAAAAAGATTCGATCAAAGGCTTGCCCCGGTCGTTCCAATCCTGAAGCCATGCCGTGAAATCATCAAGTCTCCCCTCGACCCGCCGACGGGCTTCCAGAAAATGATAATAAAGGCTGCTGGTCGTCATCTGGGAAATTGCCTGTGGCAGTTCAACAGGATCTTCAATCCGGCGTCCCGTATCGAAAATAACCGTCAACGCCTGTAGAAAATGAAGCTCCTGCCCGGATTTGGCCCAGGGCACATGGGTGATCTCCGAAAGCCTGTCATCTATAATATCCAATACAATCTGCCTTAATTCCTCTATATCCCCGAAATCATAGGGATCCAGGATTCCCAGCCTCTCGGCTAGAATATCGTCATTGAGGGCGCGATGGGACCAGACGGCGAAGTCGTTGCGGAAGGCCGGATCGTCAAATGTCGCCCTCAACGGCGTTTCGCAGAAGTGATGATATATTGAATCGGGCAAACAGGATCTGACCCTGTCATAGAGTTCCCGGAGGTTGTAGGCAGGCGGGACATCCGCCATCCTGACCACCAGCGCACAGTCTTTTATTTGGAAAGGCCCCATGCTCATCTTAAACAATCCACCAATTAAGGCGCCCACTGCAAGCTATAATTTACGCCCGAATAGGCAAAAATTCGCTTACGTTGCCCGATTTCCATTAGACTGGTCGGCAGACGTGGTAATTTCATTATTTCAGGTTTTCCCCTTTGTTTCAACTTAATATAGCGACAGATCTTACGCTGCATTTTGAAACCTTCATAGCGCAAATTCATAATCAAACATCCTGCATTCTGATCATGAGAAACCATTATTGCAGCATCGAAGTTCCTGAATCTCCTGGAGCGAATGATGATTCGAAATATCGTATTCCCCCGTAAGGTTTCACTTTGCCTCCATCCTGTAGGACAAATTTCGGGCATAATGAACCTGCCGGGAGGAAATTCCAGCCTGACGAGATAATGAAAGGCTGTTTTATGAAAGTCGATTTAAGACACAACTCTATGGAAGAATCGATGGCGTTATGAGTATCATCAGGTCGGTTTTTGTGCTCTGTTTAGTCCGATGCTTGAATAATTCGCCTATCAATGGTATATCGGAGAGGAGCCAGACGCCGTCGATCCTGGTGATGGTGCTTTCTTTCATCAGACCGCCGATGACAAGCGTCTCGCCATTTTTGACTATGACGTCGGTGCGAACAGAACGCTTTGATGTTATAGGCTGCTGGTTGTCCGCCGGACCGACCCAGCCGGTGATCTCTTCCACTGTCGGCTTGCAGTTTAACGAAATATAGCCACCGTCATTAACCACCGGCGTAACCTCAAGCGTTATCCCCACGTCCTTAAACTGGTAGGTAACGATATCCTGTATGACGGCTCCCTCTGAAAAGCGGTTTACCGTCTGGATCGGAATGGTCGTCACCACGTCGATTATTGCCGGTTTGCCGTCGGATGTTGTAACCGATGGGTTTGAAAGCAACTTCGAATTGCCCGTCGATTTGAGATACTCCAGAAGCAACGATACCTCGGAGACGTTCATGGTGCCATAGGTGAAAGATCCTGCCTCGAAAGGCAGGGTAGAGAAAAGGCTCAGGCGCTCTGATGAATTCTCCGTTGTTTGCGTTCCCTCATCGGCGCCGGTTATCTTTGCCGTTACGCTTTTACGCCAATCCAATCCAAATGATTGATCCTCGGTAATGCCGGTTTCCACCAGTTTGACATCGATAGCCACTTGCCTGGGCCTTACGTCTATCTTGCTTATAAACTCTTCAATGATTGGAATTACATTCGCCAGATCTGTTACCGCTAAAATTTTCGCAGGATATCTTCCCTCATCCGGCCCGCTGGTCGAATGTCCGCTGGAAACGACCTGAACCTTTCCTCGCGATGAAAGCATATTCTGCACCTGCTTCTCGATTTGACGGGCATCTAAGTATTCCAGCTCGAAGATCTTCGTGGTCAGCCCGCCGGGAATCTCATCGGCAAACGGCTTAACGACAACAATATTGCCAGCAGTGTAGTATACGAAACCTGAAACGCCGAGTATGGCATCGAGAGCGTCTCTTATCGTCGCTTGCGTCAGGTGGGCCGAGATCTCGACATCGTCGAATTGCGGCATGATAATGTCGAAACCATTCTGGCGGGCCAGTAAGGCCAGGGCCGATCCAAGTGGAGTATCTTCAAAATCCACATTCATCTTTTTATTCATCCACTCTGGTGATTCGATCAGCAGAGCTTCGGTTTCCACTGCCGAATGCCCGGGATTTTCAAAAACAACAAATATCTTCCCATCCGCCTGGCGGCTATAGAAATCAATTTCTTCTTGCAGCTCGCAGATGACTTTTATTACTGGACGGGTGGTGTAACCGGGCTGGATCGCGAGCCTGGATATGGGATCGGCAAAGGACCTCTTTACAGGGCCGGGCGGGAGCTTAGCGTTTTCTATTTCGACGATCACTCTATACGGGTCATTCAAACCATAGGTTCTGAATACAGGATCGCCGTCACCTGTGATGGTCATTACAACGGAGTCAGGATGTGCGGTGCAAAGAACATCCTGGATCGTAAACGGTTCTGAAGCGCCAGCGGCGCCGGCAAGCGCCGCAACTAGACCGGATATCATAAGATTCTTTATCATCATTTCGATCCTCCGAGTTTTACCCATATAGAGCCTTCGGAACCTTTAAACAATGCGGCGTCCTCGGTTACCTCAATCAGACGCCAGTCCCCGACTTTCTCCCCGACCGCGACGACCCTGCCGTCGACCACGGCCATAGACCCGAGTTCGGAAACCGATATGGCCGATAAACGAGGCCGCTGCACAACCCGGTTTTTTTCCACCGAAATTGGGGCAGAGGGCCTCCGATATTTATGATCATTTCTGAACGGATCGCCGATCCACTTTTCTTCGCTATTTTTACCTTGTCCCTCCCGGGCCGATGATTGAACCGAAGGACTTGTAACCGCCGCTGCCATCGCCGGGCCGGGAACTTCCGTCCCGGACGGAGCATGCGAAACCCTACTCCTATTCCCATCATCCGAGAGGAAATGGAAATATGCACCATAGGCGAGAGTCGCCACGAAAATAGAATAGATTATTACTCTTCTACGTTGCATCGGCTATGTGTCCATCTATTAGATCATTATCGAAAAATCTCAAGGCTCCCTTTATCGTTATAAGAAGCTTATTTCCGTAATCGTCCTGGATTGTTAAATTTATTTCAGAAATTGTCTGGATGTATGGAACCCCTTCGAGATCGGCCAGAAACTTTCCTAAGGAAAGAAAATCCCCGTAAAACGATACCTTAAAGGGCACTATTGATACAGGATCTGTACTTTTCCTGACTTCGATGAATTTCGGAACATCGAGTTGGATGTCAGCAAGGCGGACGTCCCGCTTCGCTGCTTTGTCTTTTATATTATCGATAAGCGCTTGCGGTTCATCTACCGGGAAAAACATCGGTAAATAACCCGATATTTTCGAACGGGCGGCAATGAAAGTATCAACAAATTCCTGGCTATTCTGCAGCTCGGCCTGGATAGTTTCTATTGAGTTTCTGGTCTTGTAAATCTGAGTCAGCGTTTCCAGTTTGTAATTTACGTACATGAAATATCCCATCAGGCCAACGGTAAAAATTATCAAAATCGGCCATCCCGATTTTATATGATTTCGAATCCAACTCATCGGCTTACCATTTTCCCTCTAAAACAAAGCTTTCTGTTTTCCTATCGCCTGATAGTTTCTTTCCAAGTCTCTGCAATTTGAGTTGCCCGACTCCCCTTGATTTGAGGCTTTCCATGAAATCCATCATGGCGACGTCGGTTCTCGATAGATCCCCGTCATAATAGCCTCCTATATTCAAGTGAAGCTTACCCTCTCTTCTCACAACCGAGACGTTCTCCAGGTAAATATGGTTCGGCGTTATACTGCTGAAGATCCTTAAAAGCCTCGAATACTCGTTGCTTCGCGATGCGAATTGATCTCCCAGGGCCGTCAGAAATCGTGCCCTGGATTGGTAAGCAATGCTCTGCGTGTAAGCGTCGGAGTTTTCCATTCTCTCCTTTAACGCTTGCAGGTGAGCCAACTCCGATTTCGTCCCCAATGCATCGTTAATCCATAACGACGCGGCGATAATCTCTATGAAGATGCCAAAGAAAAGCACGTATCTTATAAGCTTATTTATTCTTTTTTTATTGATCCTCTCCTTAATGGATTGCGGAAAGAACCGGAAATCTCCTTCGCCGGTCAATACCGCACCCAGAAGCGGTAAATATTCCGGGCCCGCGTCTTTCCACAGCTCCTGGCTATCCCGGGACATACCCGAATACGGGTCTACCGAGATTATCTCAATATCCACCTGTTCGGCTATTGCTCCCGATAACCCTGGAACCTCGTCGGGCGGTATGAGCAGTACTATCCCCTCGACTTTCATACCCGGGAAATGGTTATAGAGAACCTCGATACTATTGGTCAACTCCTCGACTATTCTCGCCGATCCGGCCCCGCCCGGCGGCATCCCGGCTTCATATCCGGTGGATATCGATGGTACGGTATGAGAGTATTGAAGACCCTCAGAATTATAAAAACCTATATTTATCTCCGAATTGGTCTGATACACATAGCAATATACTGCCTCCGTGGAAACGGCCTCGGGGCCGAGCGGCACAAGTGAGACGGTTGTGGGAACAATCCCCGCCAGCTGCTCGCCCAGATATTCCCACCGGTCAATTTGCCAGCGTGGCGCCGCGCCAACGGTAACCGTGGAAAAATCAGATTGATTCTTGTCTCTCCTGACAACGAGGTAGGACTCCTCAGCGGAAATCGGTATCCGTTTATTAACTTCCCAAGCCGCCACATCCAGGAGCTCTCCCCTTTTCAGGGGCGGGAGTTCTAATCTTCGCACGAAGAAATCGATATCCGACGAGACAACCAGGATCTTGCGATAGCTCAGGCTACAATTCTTCTCCAGCCAATTAAGGCCTGCACGATGGATGTCACTCAGCAAATTCTGAGTATCAAATCGCGAATCTATATGCTCTGCCGAATCCAATCGAAAATCTTCTTTAGCCAGCTCGCCAAAAGACTCGAGATCAAGTTTTTTCCTTTTTCGATTCACCAGAGCATATCTGAAAACTCCTAAGGAGACATCCGTTACCAAGATTCGATCACTTGAGCGTGCTTTTCGAGAAGAAAAACTCTCTGTTTCCCCTGAGGCTTTTGTATGGATGTCAGCCTTCGCCATTTGCAGGGCGGTTGCCATCTGCGTCATTTTGGAATCGATTTTCTTTAAGATATTCATAACGGTTCGATTGCCGCGTATTCGAAAAACGACACCGGGCCATCACATCTAAATACGCCGCCGGAAAGGCAAGCACCAAAAAACGAGCACACTGTTTTCCATCGCTGCCGGCGTGGATTGAAACGAGCAATCCACTATGGACGTTCACATTATCTTATCGTCAACTTTGAGTGAGAATCAATCTCCGGAACCCCTTTCGCCGTATATTCTTAATAGAAAGCCATATGGTCTAATGCGGCAAGTATACCAGCGATAAGCTTCTTTTTTTATTTCTGAGTAACAGATATTGACGTTCTTGCCGGGTTCTGAAAATCATGGCATGAGATGATCCTACTGGAACCGGTCAGGAGAGTGAATCTGCCTGGTACCCGATGATCCTCAACTGCCTCCTGACCAGATCCCGCCGGCAAATCGCAGCTCGCAATAAGCGTCGGTTCCCGGGGTGACCGAGATATATCTCGAGGTCGTATCGTTGGTAGCTGAATAGATCGCCCTGATCAGGTGATTCCCCACGGGAATCGAGTTGGAAAAAGAAAAAAAGCCCGCTGAGGACGGATTTGTGGACGATGAAGTTATGTTCCCGCCTCCGTCGGGGTAATATATGGTAACGATAACGCTTGAGGCGCTGTCTCCCGGCAAGGCGCCTATCCCGTCATAGACGTTGCCCTTGACTGTATTGGACGCTAAATCGGAAACATTCTGTGCGAACTGCCTGGTTATGGGCGAACCGCCACCGTTGGATGTTATGGTGACCCCGCCGGTGTATGTATATAAATCTCCCCAGGCGTCTTTCTTGTAATCATCAGCGTTTTCTACGAAATCGCTTCGAATATACGGTCCATCCCAGGTTGAATATCCTCCTGGATTCGTCGCCACCGCATCCAGGTTTGGCGGGAGCGATCCAACATCCCCGATATAACCAAAATCGGTGCGGATGCCATCCTGAACCTGGTTGGGATCCCCTATGATGGCCTGAGCCAGCAATTCCATCTCCTGGGTCGTAGCTTCGAACCTTGACCGCTCGAGAGCGGGTTGCATCGACTTCATCGCAATTGTGGCCACAATGCCGATTATCACAATAATCAACACCAGTTCAATAAGAGTGAACGCTTTTTCCTTCTGTCTACTCATCATAGGTTACGGCGCTGTAAAGGCGATGATATCGCCGTTTGAGAAGGTTATCGTGAATGCGGTCCCATGGATATCATAATCAGCACAATTTCCCGACTGACATTCTTTCCACGTATCAATTTCAATCTGCGCCGTTTCAGAAGCGTTCAGGATCTTCGAGACTATAAACGTTGCCACATCCCCGCTACCGTTACGCGGACTAAGGCTGATCCAGACGAGATTCCCATTCCAGTTAATCTTTTGATAATAGGCCGTTGGTGAACTGCTGTATTCGATAACCATCGATGTTACCGTAATAGAGGAAGATCCGGTGTTCTGTATCTGGAATTCCACCAGATCGCCGGCAGGAGACGTATTGGCTGACCCGCTGACGTATTCAATACCGCCCGCAGCCGTTCCTCCCCAGAGGTCGGATGGGAATCGTAATTCGGCATATACCTCAGAACCTGGATTAACGGCGACATATTTGGCCGTTGTGTCATCGACGCCCGTAATAACAGCTCGTATTAGATGCAATCCCACCGGGATGGAATTCTCATATGAGAATTCGCCCGATCTTTCCGGCGCAATCGAGGAGCTGGTCATAGAGCCGCCTCCATCGGGATAGTATATAGTTATGGTTATGTTGGACGCGCTGTCTGAAGGAGGACAGCCCGTCTGGTCACGGACGATGCCATATATGGTGTTGGATGTCAGGCTTGAGGTGGAATTAGCGAACTGTTTCGTTATGGAACCTCCTCCGCCGGTGGAAGATATGGTTATCCCGCCGCTGTAAGAATACGGATTGTTCCAGGCATCCCTCTTGTAATCGTCGGAGTCTTCAACAAAATCGCTGCGAATATATGGGCCATTCCAGGTGGAGTACCCTCCGGGATTGCTCACCAGAGCGTCGAGATTCGGGGGCAGCGCCCCGACGTCGCCCGCATAGCCGAAGTCGGTTCTGATTCCGCCCGAGACCAGCCTGTCGTCGCCAACCATAGCCCGGGCCAGCATCTCCATCTCCTTTACCGTCCGGTCGAAGCGTTGATTTTCATCAGAGCTCTTCAACGATTGCACTGCGATACTGGCGAGAATCCCGATGATGACAACCACGAGAACGAGTTCAATTAATGTGTAGCCTTTATTCTTCATATCAAAAGACGACTGTAATGGTATCCGGCCCACCGACGCTTTTGATAGTCCTTGCGCCTCCATCATAAATATAGCTGGTTCCCCAGGCATCGGTGAGATAGTCGTTATTGTTTGAGCCAATATATGGGCCATTCCAGCCTGTCTGGGTAAATCTGTCCCAGTCTGAAACACCCGCAGGTTTCGAAACTAAACCGGTCAAATCAGGAGGCAACGATCCGACATCATTTTCGTATCCCCTGACGGTGGCTGCTCCCGTCTGTCCGACTATGCTGGTTTTCAGCAATAGCATCTCCTGTTTCGTGGCGTTTTCTCTCGATGAACCTATCATACTCCCGATGACGGGGATGCCCACCGATGCCAGAATCCCTAATACCACGATCACAATAACCAACTCGATAAGAGTAAACCCGGAATCACCGGTGATTCCGGGTTTCAGGAGAGCTTTCATGGCCTATTCTACCAGTTATTTTCGCCAACGGTATTCGTATTCGACCAGATCTCACCCGTCCCCGGAAGGTATGCCCATCCTCCGCGTGTTCCGACGATAGTCCCCTTCGTAACTCCGGTTACTATCGAGTCAGGGGCATTAGTCTCAAGCTGATATGGATTGGCCGGCAAAGCGTGTTCCATAACCACTCCAACAGCTCTCAGGCTATCTATCGGCGGCCAATCGGCTGTTCCGGTCGTAACAGCGGCGTTGGCATAGTAGATACTGACGCCGGATCTCAGGCTGCCGAGGGCTCCTTTGCACGCGGCTTCTTTGGATTCGGCCACGATATTTTTATATTTCGGTATCGCCACCGAGGCAAGAATTCCGAGGACCACGATTATGATTACCAACTCGATAAGCGTGAATCCCTTTTCTTTCCTGAACATTTTCATCGTTTCCTCCAGATCTATTGGATTATTTATTTTCTAAAAATGCCTATTAAATTCCACATCGGCATAAAGATCGCCAGGGCTAGAATCAGTACCGCAGCCGCAATCAGGACCGTTAGAATCGGCTCTATCCGACTGGTAAGCTTTTTCGTATCGTGCTCGATCTCAGCATCATAATGCCGCGCTGTCTCAGATAACAGATTTTCCAATGATCCTGATTCAAGTCCTATGGAGAACATCTGGACAACCATGGAACCGAAATACTTTGAATCCCGCATAGGCTGCACCAAATCGCGTCCTCCTGATAGATTTTCGCCCATTCCTTCTATGACTTTAGAAAAATAGTGATTCCCAACGGAAGCTCGCAGGATCGCCAGGGCTTGCGATAGGGGAATTCCTGCGGAAAGCAAAGTCGATAGTATATAGCAAAATCTGGAGAGAATGGTTTTGATAATCACCGTTCCCATTAGCGGGATCGAGAGTATTACATAGTCGAAACCTTTCTTTCCCCAATGCGTCAGGCGCATCCTCCAGACCGCAGTAGCCAGGGCCGGTAAAACGATTATCAAAAACGGCCAATAATGAGAGACAATATAATCGACACCGATCAAAAGCCTCGTGGCCCAGGGAAGATCTGCACCGTAAGAAGAATACATCCCCGCGAATTTTGGTATAACGAAGGTAATGATGACGACAAATGCCAGGGCCATGGTAAACATCACGAATATGGGATAGCGAACAGCCTCCCTGACCCCCTGTTTGATTTTCTCCTCTCTCTCCATCAATTCCAGCGCCCTCGTCAGCATGATATCCATTGTTCCGGATTCCTCACCGGCCTTCATGGTGCTTATATAGAGCCCTGGGAAATATCCGGCATGATTGTCGAGAGCCTGAGAAAAACTGGTTCCTCCTTCTATGGATTTCCTTACGCTCTGTATTACCTCCGATAATTTTGAATCGTCTGTATCGGCGGCGATAATGCCGAGAGAATGTAAGAGCGGGATACCGGCACGGTTTAGTGTGAGAAGCTTTCTGGTGAAGATTATCAGATTTTCATGCTTCACCGAGGATCTAAATAACAACCGGAGATTCTTGCTTCTATCACCTAGCTTGCGAACCGAAACCGGCAACAATCCCCGCGCATCAATGATAGACTTCGCCAGATGATCGCTTTCGGCCTCAATGATATCCTTAAACTTCTTGCCTTCAGGCGACATGGCTACATATTTATATCTGGTGGTCACCCAGGAACTCCTTTTCCTTTACGATATCCGCCCGCGAAAGATCATCATCATAAGATACTCTTATGACCTCCTCCATGGTCGTTACGCCATCAACTACCTTGGCCAGGCCATCGGCCCGTAATGATATCATGCCGAGATTCAAGGCTTCCTGCCTTATTCTCGCATGAGGCACTTTTAGATTAACCATATTCTTCAGCTCTGGCTTCATAATCAGAAGCTCATGAATGGATGTCCTGCCTGTATAGCCCTGGAAAATGCATTTGGGGCAACCCTTGGCCTGGAAAACTCTCGGCTGAAATCCATGTTTTTCCAGAAGGTTACGGGTGGCAGGATCGATTTCTTTTACTTCTGTCTTGCAATTAGTGCATAGCGTCCTGACCAGCCTTTGAGCCAGTACACAGGAAACGGCGCTTGATACGAGATATGGCTCGATCCCCATATCGATCAATCTATTCAGGGCAACAGGAGCATCTGATGTATGCAGAGTTGAAAACACCAGATGGCCGGTCATGGACGCTCTGACGGCGATCTCGGCGGTTGCCAGATCCCTTATCTCTCCCACCATCAATATATCCGGATTTTGCCGGACAATCGACCTCAAGGACATTGCAAAGCTCATTCCTGCCTTCTCATTGATCTGAACTTGAGTTATAGCCGGCAGGTTATACTCTATTGGATCTTCAACGGTTATGACGCTTTTCTCTGGCGTGCTTACTTTCAATAAGGTGGCATAGAGAGTTGTGGTTTTTCCGGACCCCGTGGGACCGGTAATCAATAACAAACCTTCAGGACGAGAGATCAGTTCCATCCACCTTTCGAGGTTCTTGTCTGAGAACCCCATTTTATGTAGATCGAGGATAAGCCCGGTCTTGTCCAGGATACGGATAGCCATCTTTTCGCCGAAAGCAGTTGGAAGCGATGATACTCTAAAATCGACCAGGGATTTCTTAAACCTGGCCTGAAACCTGCCGTCCTGAGGAAGCCTTTTCTCCGAGACATCCATATTCGACATAACCTTTATTCTGGAGATCACGCCTGCAATCAATGCCCTTGGCAGCGAGGAAACGTCCTTCATCAAACCATCAATCCTGAACCGGACCCTCAGTCCGTTTTCATCGGGATCGAGATGTATATCCGAGGCTCTCATGATGACGGCTCGAGCAACCACCGTGTTCACCAGTTTGACCACCGGCATATCGCTGGAGATATCTCCCTGTAAGTCCGAATCGATTTCACAAACAGTTATAGCAACATTATCGGTTTTAATGTCCTCCACCGCCCGACCTACCGCCTCATCGATGGAATAACTGCTCTCAATGGCGGCCTCGATCTGCGACTTTGCCGCAACGACGCGTTTGATCTCCAGTTTCGTTTGATAGGCCAATTCATCGAGGGCAATAAAGTCCAGAGGATCATACATGGCTACGGTCAGGACGTTATTGATTTTGATGATCGGTATAAGAAGATGTTTTCGCGCCAGATCGGCTGATATAACTCCGGCAACATCCCGGTCGATAACCATATCCCTTAAGTCTACATGAGGGATATCGAGCTTCTTCGCGATGACCAGCATCAACTTTTCTTCAGTTAACATCCCCAGAGAGATCAGGATGCTGCCGATCCGCTGACCGGTATTCTTCTGCCGCTTAAGGGCGATCTCCAACTGGTCCCGGGTTATGGCGCCACTCTCCAGAAGAAGCTCACCAATACGTTTTTTGAATGTCCCTATAGCCATAGTTATCATTAAGAATATCGACAGATTATTGCCGCGTTTCAGGAGACAGGCCAGAGCATACAAAAACAGATGGGATCCGATTGCCACTCTTTCCTGCAGAATCTAATCATATACTTGGGGATGAGTTACATTTTGAAACTCCGGTTGATGCCTCCGGGCCCCGGCACCCCGGAAAGTGGATTTTTGCTGATATCGCTGCTTTAACCGGGATCGGCAAATCGGCTGATGTCAATGATGCTTAACTTCTAATTCTCTTCCTCAATCCGCGATCCCTTTAAAACCGCTCTCTCCGTGGGGGATGATAGAAGAAAGATATTATTTGCGGTGGCAATTAAACCTTCATATCTTTCCCGTGTCGAATAAATCGAAAGAGAATGGCTCCTCAATGATTAACAATGGATTAAGGGAGGTTCTGAGGTGAGGAAATTTATTTTGCTGGCTATGGCACTTCTGTTGGTAGCGCCGGCTGCCTGGGGACAGAATAACGGAACCATTTCGGGGACGGTTCTGGCCGAGGGCGATGATGGCAACCCGCCTATTCCGTCCGCGATGGTGGTGGCGTTCCCCGAGAATTCAGGTCGCCCTGCCGGTTCCGCTATCACCGATGACGACGGGAATTATGTTATTGAAATCCCTTACGGCAATTACCATGTAAGGGCCGGCGCAATGGATTTCATGGCTGAATGGTACGATGATGCCAGGCGCCGCGATGAGGCTACCGTTGTTCCCGTTACTGAAGACCAGAATGCCGAGGACATCAATTTCATACTGGCGGGTTTTCAGCGGGATGGCGGTGTTATCTCGGGACGGATTCTCGAGGAGGGAACCGATCAAGGCATCTGCATGGCTAATGTAACGGCCACCAGGATTGGCGACGATCCTTTCGAGTGTACTGTTCTTTCCACATGGCGGGGCTACTACGCCATTGGCCAGCTTCCGCCCGGAGAATATGTCGTCTCGGCCAGCAAGGCTGGCTGGAGCGAGAACGTCTACCCGGAGACTCTTGCAGTCGATGACAACGTATTTGAAAATATCGACATCTATCTGGAACGCCTTGACGGCGAAACCGGCATCTCTGGAAATGTAACCGATGCTTCAACTGAAGAACCGATCGCAGGCGCCCATATTATAGCCGTTAACGTCGATCACCATCGGATTCACGGCCGGGCGGAGACGGGCGATGACGGCTCTTATGTGCTCCAGGTCCCGCCCGGTGAGTATGTAGTACAGGCTTTTGCCTACGGCTACTTCCCCGAGCAATACCCTGAGCATGTTTTCGTTGGAGAGGAAGGATTTACAGAAAACATCGATTTTGCCCTGACCGCTTTCGAGTTCGGTTCCATCTCGGGCACGGTTACGGACACCGACGGCAATCCCATCCCGATGGCGGTTGTTACAGCCAGGATGCTGGATGGATTCTTCCGGCGCCATACCAGAACCGATCAAAACGGCGCCTATACACTCGATGAGGTGATTCCGGGTGAATACAATGTGCGGGCCTTCAAATGGGGATTCAATCCGGGGATGTATCCGGAGCCGGTTATAGTGGAGGATGGCCAGGATGTTACCGGAATCGACATCGTCCTGGAGCCCTTTACGCCTCCATTCGACGGTTTTATCTCCGGGGCCGTTACCGATGATGCCACCGACGAGCCTATAGCCGACGCCATCGTTGTTGCTTTCGGATTGGATAATAGCCCACCCTGGCGTCACCGCTGGGTCGTGCACCGAACTTTCACCTCTGAGGATGGCACCTATGCTTTCGAATATCTACCGGAGATACCGTTTAAGCTGTTCTCATGGGCCCCCGAATACGTTGGCGAGTTTTACGATGATGTGCAAACTTTCCATGAGGCTACACCGGTTACCCCGGATGCCGAGAATATAGATTTCGCACTCGCTCCGCGAACCGCCGGGATGAGAAACATCGCCGGCAGAATCACTCTCAACGGCGGCCAACCCGGGATCGAAAGCATTATCTATGCTTCGGTCGATGGTGAAATCATCGATGTCTCGATCGCCGACCTGGACGGCTACTACAGCTTTAACGACCTCGAAATAGGCGCCTATGATATTTCGGCTTTCTCCGTTTACGGGGAAGGCGAGCTCGGATACCCGGCTGATGTTACATTCGATGATTTCTTTGGCGCCGATATAATCCTCTCCCCCACCGATACTGACGAAGACATTGAGCTTCTGCCGACCAGAAATTCCTTGAGCCAGAATTATCCCAATCCGTTCAATGCTCAGACGACGATCTCGTTTGCTCTTGTGCAGCCTGCTGATGTTACATTAGAGGTGTTCAACATTGTCGGTCAGAAGGTAACGGTTCTGGCTGACGATTTATGTCAGGCGGGTCACCATGATATCATCTGGGATGGCCGTGACTCCGGCGGCAAACCGGTGGCATCGGGCATCTATTACTACCGCTTGCAGGCAGGAGATTACTCCGAGACAAACCGGATGACGCTGCTGAAATAAAGAACTAAATACCCAATTGTCGTAGGGGCGTATTCCAATGCGCCCCTATTTTTTATATTGATATGTTTTGTATTTATAACAGAAAATAAATAAACAATATATTTAGTTCATTGTAAAATATTATATCGTTTTTTTCAATATTTCTCTTGACAGAGATATTCTCGATTTCTTAATTTAAGCGGAGAGGCGGAGATGAGTATATATGCTACTAACCGAATGAATCCATTTGCATACGGCTTTTTGGCGCTGACTGTATGCTTTTGTCTGTGCTGCAGATCAAGCCCTGAAAATTCGAATGATCTGATCGATATTGACTCGCCGCCCGACTACAGCGCCATTGACGAACACCCGTCCTGGTCTGAAGTCCATAATCTCATTGCCTATATGCACAATCAGCAAGTAGATCTTAACGATCCCGATTCCTCCGGCATTTACGTCATAAATCCGGATGGAACCGGGAAGAGGCTCTTTTTGCCGGTCGGACTTGTATTTGGCATAGATTGGTCCTCCGACGGCTGCTGGATCGTCGCCAACGCAGGCTCCGAACTCTGGAAAATATCCTATCCGGAACAAGCAGTGGATACCCTATTGATCAGCGGGCAATACTATTACCCTTCATGGTCTCCCGACGGAATGAATATTAGCTATGCGGCACGAGGCGGGGACAATAGAGGTGTCTATTTAACAGATAACAATGGGGCAAATCAACGATTGATCATACCATTCGGCGATTATCCGGCCTGGTTGTATTCTGATTCCATCTTATATCTCAACTACTCCTTCGATTTCCCCAGCGGTTCCATATGTCTCTGCGATAGCAATGGCGAAAACAGGAGGTTATTTAAAAGCGCCGAAGCGCACAATGTATTGAAGTTCACATACGTCAAGGCGCATATCGAAACCGGCCATATCGCCTGCGTCCCAATCATTCCGGGTACGCAGATAGATATTTGGGTTCTACCTGCAGAACAAGCCGATTTTAGATTACTGGTGCAAAAGGCCGAGTATCCTGAATTATCACCGGACGGGAGCCAGATAGTCTTCACCCGTTACGGCAGGCCGTACGCCAACCTCTGGATAATTAACTGGGACGGCACCGGGTTAAGACAGCTAACGGAGCCGTCAAGGAGATAAATATGACAGGTTACTTGCGATTGCTGGCAGTGCTCTGTTCCGCCCTATTTTGCCTCATAAGTTGCAGCGAAGGGCAGGACGGGCCGCTTACAGATATCGACCCGCCGCCCGATTATTCCGCCTTCGATAAAAGGGCATCCTGGTCGGAAACCCATAATCTTATTGCTTATGTCCACGCGCGAGCTTGGACTTACCTCGATGATCCGGATTCATCGGGGATTTATCTGATAAATCCGGACGGGACCGCGAAGAGGCTGTTTTTGATGGCCAAGCATGTAAATGGCATAGACTGGTCTCCTGACGGTCAGTGGATTGTGGCCAACGTAGGCTCCGAACTCTGGAAAATATCTTATCCGGAAGGCCTGGTTGACTCATTATTGACCGACGGTCAATACTACTACCCGTCCTGGTCTCCCGCCGGAACGAATATAACGTACGCGGTGCGCGCCGGCAATGATGCTGGAATACATGTAGTAGACGCCAATGGTTTGAACTACAGGCGCATAATTCCACATTCCAGCGCGGCTGACTGGCCCTATGTTGACTCCCTTCTATACCTTAATCTAGATTACGAGCTGCCGCTTGTTTCATTATGCATGGCGGATTCAACAGGTGCAGGCAAAAGGGTAGTTTATGATCCCCAAGGTCTCTTTACCTCCAACGTGCTGCCCAGGATGCATACAGAAACCGGGAGAATAATCTTCGAGGCACAGAAGCCGGGTGAATATCCCGGTATCTGGAAACTGCAACTTCCTGGCACTGACCCCACGATATTGGTTGAACAAGCCGGATACCCCGAATTTTCACCGAACGGCAACCAAGTGGTCTTGACCCGCATCGGAAGCCCATACGCCAACCTGTGGATAATTAACTGGAATGGCACGGGGCTGAGAGAACTGACGGAATCGTTATACCAATAGGAAGGAGGGATTAAATGGTTCAAATGAGCTTCAACGCTTATGGTTGAGGTAATCTCGCATCTCGCTCATCCACCGTTTAGCAGGCAAAAAAATATCTGAAAAGAGGGAGGCAGTAAAATGACCGCAAAGACAATATCATGGTTTTTGATTATTACGCTCGCGATGGTAAGTTCACCGGGGGCAGCGCCGCAATATGATCATGAAATCGTCGTTATAGTCAAAGATGGAACGATTCAGATGCCCCCGGGGGCTACGACGGCAGCCGTTGAAGACGTGATCTTTAACCGGCCAGCAATAAAGCAGACTCTCTTGAATCACACGGCGCAAAGCGTCACAGTAGCCTTCCCGGATTACGATCC
This sequence comes from uncultured bacterium, assembly GCA_965555375.1. GTDB lineage: Bacteria > Zixibacteria > MSB-5A5 > UBA10806 > UBA10806 > CBDVBL01. Next base: position 9,688 of record CBEWDL010000023.1, on the reverse strand, counting down.
ATCCGATACGCTTTTTGTGACTCTCATGGGGAATACTATTGTCAGAAAATTCGATTTGCATCTGGTTTACGAAATCTATTTGTCGGACGAACAGCAGAGGGACGTTCTGAATACCAAACTAATCGCTTACGATGAAATACCCTCATCCCAAAACAACGGAACGGTCATCTTGCATTACGACCCGCGATTCGGCGAACAGTGGGGCCTGCATAATACGGGCCAATCCGGCGGAACACCGGATGTCGACATCGACGCCCCGGAAGCCTGGCAATTTGAGACGGGGGATAACACGATTGTCATGGGCATTGTCGATTGGGGTGTAGATCTTGACCACGAGGATCTCGCTGGGAAAGTGTTGGAAGAATCCTATGGCTATAGTTCTCATGGCACCCATGTGGCCGGCATCGCCGCCGCCTGGGCAGACAATAATACGGGAATTGCCGGAGTTAATTGGAATGCACACTTTATATCGAAGTGTAGAGGCGATCATCCGGATACCTGGAATGCGGTTGTTGAATTACTGGGGTATAATACGCTGGAGGCGATTAATTGCAGTTGGTGGCTATGGGGCGATATAGTTCTAGTTCATCGCGCCTTTGCCTTTGCCCATAACGTTGGAGTTGCCTTAGTGGCGTCGAGAGGGAACGCTGGCCAACCCGATCCTACTTACCCCGCGTGCTTCGGGGACTGGATGATTTCCGTCGGCGCATTCACACCGATATGAACACACGAGCCGGCTACTCGTCTTACGGCGGCGGCATGGATTTCCTTGCCCCCGGGCGGGGTCGGCTCAATCTCTCCTCATGCCATCCTCTCAACCTGGTTTAATGGAGGTTATGCATGGGCCTCTGGAACCTCAATGGCCGCGCCTCATGTTACAGGAGTTATCTCACTCATTCACGATTACACCGATTTACGAGTAACCGATGAATTCGAGGCAATCTTGAAGAATTCCTGCATAGATATAGACCCTGAGGGTTACGATATCTGGTCAGGCTGGGGCCGCATAAACGCCGATTCAGCTCTAAAGTTGGTTACTTTTCCACAGGAGATCTTCCGCTATGAATATTCGTTGGCCCAACCCTACGTACATTCCATAAGCGATCCGTATCCGATCACTTGCTGGGACTGGCCCGGCTTAGAGCAGGGCGGTGTATACCGCGTCAAGAAATACGAGGTGCGATGTGACGTTGTCTTCGAGGACGACATACAGACCCATTTTGGGAACACACCCATCCTAGTGGAATTCTCCAGTGGTATCGAGCCATCCGGGCCTGGTGATGTTAAGTACTTTGTCCGTTATTTCGACATAGTGCCAGGCACTCTGGACGGCGAAGGGGCCACGCTCAGATCATATTTGTATGAAGTCTGGAGCATGGATGACCCGCCCGTTTACTATGGTTTCATACCTCGGCAACCGGATGATGTCTCTTTCATGTATACGGTTATCGGTAACGCTGCTCCTGCACCAGCAACCGGCTTATCTGTTGCCCCTTCTCCAGATTATCATCCTTATCTGCAATGGGATCACAACGCGGAAGCAGATCTTCTTGGCTATAAGATTTACAGGATGGTCCACGGCATAGAGGAAGACTGGGTTCTTATAGGCGATGTCCCTGCCGGCACTAATTATTTCGAGGATACCGAGTATTCGACCCCTCATCCGGGCCCTTATGCTTACTGGAAGGATGATGCCGACTATACGGTCACAGCCTGCGATAATGCAGGGGGCGAATCGAAAATGCCGCCATTCGTTACTATTCTGGTAGTAGTCCCCGCATATCCCTATCCAACGCCCAGCAAATTTGGCCTGGACGAGAACGAATTGCCCCATGACTTCAGCCTTTCGTTCTACCCTAATCCTTTCAATGTTCAAGCCGTAATTGAATACGCTTTGCCTGAACCTTCATTCGTAGAAATCGAAATATTTAATCTTTCAGGGCAAAGAATTAAGGCTCTCCGGCAAGCTCATTCGCCTGCAGGCTACTATGAAATCATCTGGGATGCATCAAACGTTTCGTCCGGAATTTACTTCTGCAGGATTCAAGCGGGCAACTATAGTGAAACAAAACGCATGACGTTATTGAAATAAGAGTCTTACATAGCTATGAAAAGCCCCGGCAACTCCGGGGCTTTATTTTATCAGGTGTCTTCCTGGAAGAGGGAATCGAGCTTGCCCTTGGAATAGGCACTCAGGCAGGCATCGACAACCTCCGGGTTAAACTGGGTGCCGGAGTATCTTTTGATCTCCTCGATTGCCTCCGCCAGAGTGCGGCCCTTTCTGTAGGGGCGGTCGGAGGTGACGGCATCTATCGTATCGACTACCGCCAGCAGCCTGCCGGCCAGAGGAATCCCATCGCCCTTGAGGCCGTAAGGATACCCTTTGCCGTCGTGCCTTTCATGATGATACTTTATATACGGCAGGGCGGGCCGGAGAAACGGTATCGATTCCACCATGCGGGCGCCTTTTTCGGGATGGGTCTTCATTATTTCAAATTCTTCATCCGTCAATCGGCCGGGCTTATTCAGTATCGAATCGGGGACGCCGATCTTGCCGATATCGTGAAGTATTCCGCCGATCCTGAGATCCCCCAGCTCGGCTTCAGTCCACACGAGCTCTTCGGCCAGTATCTTCGATAACATATAAACGCGCTCGGTATGGCCGCGAGTGTATTTGTCCCGGGCCTCGATGGCGTTAGCCAGAGCCTCCACGGTGGCGATATATGTTTCTTTCAGATCCTCATATAGATTGGAGCTCTCGATCGCCGCGGCCGCCTTCGATGTTAGAAGTCCCAGGCCCGTCAATTGCCCCTGCGAAAAAGGATGGGGGTTTATAATCCTGACCACTATGAGCGCTCCCAGGATTTTCCCTCTGGCCATCAGAGGCTGGCAGAGCGATGATTTTATTGTCCGGTCATCGCTCGCATAATCGGGATCGGGATCGTTGAAAATCATGGGGCATTTTGTCGCCACCGTTTTCTGACAAAAAGAATAACTATGATCTGAGACTAATTGTTGAATCGATTCATCTTTCATCCCGACCGTCGCCTTCAGATCCAGGCCTCCTCCATTTTTTCGCACGAAATACAACGATGCAATATCCGCCTCGAATTCCTTTATGGTGGAGTCAAGTATCAGTTTTAAAAGGGCGTCCAGCTCAATTGTCGATCCCATCGCCTCGGAGATCTTATAAAATGACATCATCTCTTTAAGATTGATATTTTCCCGCTCGAGCCTGATCTTCTCATTAGCCCTCCGTAACGCTAATTTGAGAGTCTCCAGAGAGTACGGTTTTGCCAGATAATCGTAGGCCCCTTTTTTCATCATCATGATGGCGTTCTGAATTGTGGGACGGCCGGTCATGATAATTGTCAGGGATTCCGGGTGAATTTTCTTAGAAGCCTCCATTATCTCGGCGCCTGAACCATCACCCAGGAAAATATCCGTCAGGATGATGTTGATATTCTGACGATGAAGAATGCTGCGAGCCTCGGCCACCGAATAAGCGGAGATCAACTTGTAATCTTCGTCTTCAAGCATCTCCTGGATAACGGCCAGGACATTGGGCTCATCGTCGACAACAAGCACGTTGCAGGTTTGCGCTATTTTTGGCTCTTTGACTGCTTCAGTAATCAAAATATAATTCCACCTTTCCCATCTTAAAATTATCGGTTGTAGGGAGAATTCTTGATTAGCCGAATATGAAATTTGCAGTATGAAATCGTTAAACGGATGCGAAACTAAACATCGCCAGACGAATTGTTCCGTTATTCATCAAAGCGATATGCATCGTTGTTTCAGAGAGCGCAGTCTTTTGCAAATATTATCTATTTATCGACTGCACGATTGTGAAATCGCACAATCCGGAAATCTCAATTTATTGCCTATGGCGAAAAGAGGCTATCTGGCGATGAGCCATATAGGAGCTTCTAACCAGCGGGCCGGCTTCAATATATTTCAGGCCCAGCGCTTCTCCCCGTTCTTTGAGCCTCTTAAACCTGTCAGGAGAATAATATTCCGTAACGGGCAGGTGCCATTCGGAGGGCCTGAGATACTGCCCGATGGTCATGATCTGACACCCATGTTCGACAGCCTCGGATACGACATTTAGAATTTCCTCCTCGGTCTCGCCGAATCCCACCATAAGACCGGATTTCACCACAACACCGTTTCCATATTCCGACGAGGCCTTCAGGATGTTCAAGGATCTCTGATACTCTGCTTCAGGACGGACCCCGGGATAAAGCCGCGGTACAGTTTCCAGGTTATGAGCCAGAACATCCGGCCCGGCATCGAGTATCGTCTTCAAATCATCCGTGTTCCCTGAGAGATCGGGTATTAATAGCTCCACACCGCAAGTGGGAATTCTGGCTTTTATCAGCCGGGTCGTCTCCGCAAACACAGCAGCGCCGCCGTCCGATAGATCGTCGCGCGTGACCGATGTTATCACCGCAAATCTCATATTAAGCTTTCCACAGGCATCGGCCACTCTCGTCGGTTCGCTGAGATCGCAATCGGCAGGTTTTCCCTTCTTAACGTTGCAGAAACGGCAGCTGCGAGTGCAGATAGCGCCCAGGATTATAAACGTGGCAGTTCTGGCAGAATAGCATTCTCCAATATTGGGACAGGTAGCTTCCTGGCAGACGGTATGCAGTTCCATCTCGCCTATAAGGCTTTTAACCTTGCGATACGTCTCCCCGAACTGAGGTTTTATCTTGAGCCAGCGCGGTTTGGAAACCGCGTCCTTATCCGCTAACCGCATGAGAGTTTCTTCACGCTCCTCTTAGTCATCCCAGGCCTCGAGATATTTTTCCGCCGCAACCGTAGCAGTGGTGCCGTCTCCAACAGCGTTGGTTATCTGCTTGCAGAGCTGCCTACGAACATCGCCTATGGCCCAGATTCCCTTTACCGATGTCTCCATATATTCATTGGTAATTATATAGCCGGTTTCGTCTCTGTTAATCGCCTCGCGAAAAATATTCGAATTGGGGACAAAACCTACGAGTGGGAAAACCGCACCGACAGCCAGATCTTTAACCTCTCCCGTTTTTACGTTCTTAATTGTGACCGATTCAACTTTACTGCCGCCGTTAATCTTCTCGACCACAGAATCCCATACGAACTCGATTTTTTCATTCTTGAAAGCTCTATCCTGGATGATTTTCTGTGCCCTGAGCTGGTCACGCCGATGTATGATATAAACCTTTTTTGCGAATTTGGTGAGGAACCCGGCCTCTTCAACGGCCGCGTCCCCGCCTCCGGCAACCGCAATTATCTCGTTTTTAAAAAAGGCCCCATCGCATAAGGCGCAATAGGAAACCCCTTTGCCGGCCAGCTCTTCTTCACCCGGAACTCCAAGCCGACGTGGATTGCCGCCGGTAGCCACGATTACCGCCCTGGCGCGATATTCGTCGTCATCACCTTTCACGATCTTATGACGGCCATCAGAGTAAATCTCTGTTACGTTGTCGGTGACAATCTCCAGCCCGAATTTCCGGGCGTGCTGCTCAAATTTCATAGCCAGCTCGGCTCCGCCTATCATTTCAAAACCCGGGTAGTCCTCCACCCATTCGGTATTGACGATTTCGCCCCCGGGCATCAGTTTTTCTATGCAAACGGTTTTCCTGTTGGCTCTGGCGCCGTATAATCCGGCGCAAAGGCCGCCAGGACCTGCACCGACTATCACTATGTCCCAGTCTTGCATACTTACAATCTCCTAAAAGTCTATCCCCTTTTGAGCCTTCATCCCTTTTTGAAAAGGATGTTTTATCTCGCGCATTTCCGTAACGAGATCGGCTCTGTCAATGATTTCTTGTTTAGCATTCCGGCCGGTTAAAACCAGGTCTAAAAGCTCCGGTTTATTTTCGATTAACTCTAATACATCCTCGATTTTAATCAGACCAAGGTCAACTGCCACATTTATTTCATCGAGTATGACTATGTCGTATTTTCCCGATTGAATCTTTTCCTCTGCAAACGCCAGCGCCTCACCGGCGGCCTTTATGTGCTCGGATCTATCACGCCTGTCGCGCAGGATACCAACGCAACCCAGCCCCTTCTGATGCAATTCCACGTTTGGCGCTAGCTTTTTGATGCCATCCAATTCGCCGTATCTCCAGCTACCCTTGATAAACTGAATTATGCAGATCTTTTCGTCATACCCGACAGCCCTGATGCAGAGGCCCAGCGCGGCGGTGGTTTTCCCCTTGCCGTCGCCTGTGTAGACTATTACCAATCCTTTTCCTTCGGATTTCTTTTCCATTATTACTCCGGAACTCTCCCCAATCAAGTGAATCCGAAATTCTAAACGTCAAAATATATAATACGGTTCCATACGGTTCAAGGGGTAAGGTGATTATGGTCGACCTAGAAGGCGTGTAGGTTGGGAGCTCGTCTCCCAACAACCGGCCTGTCATTCCCGACTTGATCGGGAATCCAGGCGGGGTTCTGGGGCCTGGGTCTTTCCCCCTTGAAGTGGCGTCAGGTCTCCGAACCTAACGCCAGCCAAGCTGACTCCAGCCCGTATCTATCTATGTTCGCCCGGGCCATCTGACGGATCTTCTCCAGCTTTTATCAACCACCAGTCACCACATAGCGGTGCGGTATCTCGATGAAACCGGTATCCATCATGGTGCGGGTTAGGTTCCTGGCCCGGGAGATTTTCTCCGAGGCCATCTTCAGCAATTCTTCTTTCGACAGAATCTTTTTAGCCACGCCCTGCTCGATCGCCTTCAAGCCAACAGCCGCCGCTTCGCGGGGAAATACCTCCCAATCATCCATGTTGGGAAGCAGGTAATTATCGGTAAGGCCCCTATCGACTGCCAGCTGCGCCAGCTCATAGGCGGCGGCGATACACATCTCGTCGGTAATGGTGGTCGCCTGGACGTCGAGAGTGCCTCTGAAAATGCCGGGGAAACCCAGAGAGTTATTCACCTGATTAGGAAAATCCGAGCGGCCCGTGGCCACAATGCGGGCACCCGCCTCTTTAGCCTCCCAGGGCCAGATCTCAGGAGTCGGGTTGGCGCAGGCAAAGACAATAGCGTTTTTCGCCATGGTCTTCACCCATTCCTTTTTGATTACGCCCGGACCGGGCGTAGACAGGGCGATTACGGCGTCCGCCCCTTTCATCGCCTCCGCTGTGCCACCTTTAAGGTTTTTCCTATTGCTAATCTGGCAAATCTCCCATTTCTCCCGATATTTTTCCTTCAGCTCTGTTCTTCCCTTATGAAGAATCCCTTTTGAATCGACCATAACTATATTTTCCGGATTGACCCCTGCGGTTATCAAGAGCTTGGCAATCCTGTAATTCGAGGCGCCGGCGCCGACCATGGCGATCTTCACCTGATCGATCTTTTTCTCCACCAGCCGGAGAGCGTTAATGAATCCGGCCACGGTGACGGTCGCCGTGCCCTGCTGGTCGTCATGCCAGATAGGGATACGGGCCTTTTCGCGAAGCTCATCTAAGATCCGAAAACATTTCGGCTGGGCGATATCCTCCAGATTCACACCCCCAAATGTTGGCTGAAGGATCAGCACCGTTTCTATGATCTTATCCGGGTCTTTTGTGTCGAGCATGATCGGGAAAACATCAACACCGCCGAGATATTTGAAAAGCAGCGCTTTCCCCTCCATAACCGGCAACCCGGCTTCCGGGCCGATATCTCCCAACCCCAGAACGCGGGTGCCATCGGAGATGACTGCGATTGTATTGCCCTTGTTGGTATGCTCGAATACCTTTTCCGGGTTATCCTTGATATCCAGGCATGGCTTGGCCACTCCCGGCGTGTACCAGACGGCGAAATCCTGAAAGTCCCTGATGCAGGCCTTCGGGACGACCTCTATTTTGCCTTTATAGAACGGGTGAAGCTTCATCGCCTCCACCCCCGGCTGATCGGCTTTGGCTAACAATTGATCTTTGTTCTGCATTTATTTATCCTCGTTTAAGTCCCCAACATCCGCCTTTCATCTTTGAAGAACAGAAGCTATAATAAATAACCTGCCTCGGCAAAGCAATTTATTTTGTGAAACATTTCTCTATCTTCTGAGCCCCATCCAGAAATCGAATCGCCTCTACGTAGGTTGGGAGCTCGTCTCCCAACAACCGGGACTGAGGCACATGAAAACAACCGGACTTGACCGCACACAATATTATGGGTGGCATGCTTTCCCGCAGGGTAAGCATGCTCAGGTCTTCGACCAGAGCATGCCACCCACCCGATGGCCGAAAAAATACCTTGACAGTTTTGTCCAAAAACCCGTTCTTCGATTACCTCCCGGGATTCCCACGATGAGGTTATTGTGGGAACAGTGAATATTAGTGTTTTTTGTAAGTGGCAAAACGAATAGAAGGGAAATTAGGGAATAATATAATTAACTCAATCACAGCGGAGATACAAATGAAAGTAGCTAAAAAGAAAACAGCTAAAAAGAAGACGGCCAGAAAGAAAGTCGCCAAAAGGAAAAAAGCTAGAAGAACACAGGGAACAGGCCCTAGAAAGGCTATGAGAAAATAATAATGAAATTAAGCCAATACCGAGAGCATTACTACGAGTTTTCGGGCAAGGCCAGTGACGTTGCACGCCACCTTGCCTTTGCCGGAATCGCCGTTATCTGGATTTTCAGGATTGAGCAGGAGGCGGGAATAAGAATCGAGCCGGATTTGCTCTTTCCCCTTGCTCTCTTAGCTCTCTCTCTGGCATTTGACCTTTTGCATTACATATCTGCCACATTAGTATGGGGTCTTTTCCAGTGGTATCAGGAAAGAAAACTGGAAAACGTCTTGGATGATCCTGACCTTGATACGCCTTCCTATTTCAAATGGCCCCTAAACATTTTCTTTGTATTGAAATTAATAACGATTCTCCTAGCGTACTTTTTTCTTGTGAAATACATTTGGCGTATATGGTTTGCCACATAGGATAGCACGGGTGTAGGAGAAAAAACTGATATCACATTGAATAATGTCGGCAATCTCCCTATGCTCGGAGGCCGACCTACAAAACTGACGCAAAAGGCTCATTAACGTTGATAGACGATTTTGTTTTTATGGTTAGGCTGGCAGACGAGGGATTTAGGATAAATATTTCAAAACGAATGTCCCGTGCCATCTTGCTGACAATTCTATCTTATATGTTTACTCTTCAGGGTTGCACGCGAGTTGTTTTCTGGAATCCGGGAATCAATAATATGGTGGCTAAGAAAAGTCTCTCTGTCAATTATGAAAACATCGGAATCAAAATTCACTACTTCGGATTTGTAAACGCACATCGCAATCCGAGATTGGATATTGAGATCGCAAATTTCGATTCAACCCAGATTCTCCAGTTCAATACATCTAATTTCATGCTAATAATAAAAGCGGATACGTTAATTCAAGAATCTAGGCAGGAGGCCTTTTTCAAATTGTCTCCAGGTGAGCGAAAGCGAACTATGCTCAGTTATCCTTATGAATTTGGATATAAGACGAAGCATGGATACCTTCAAACAAAGCCACCCCGAATAACATACCTTCTTATTGAGGGCATGATTCTGGGGGGAAAACAGGTAAACCTGCCATTAATTGAATTCCATTTGCCAGGAAGGCAATTCTTGTTGTATGGTATTATGGCTAGGTTCGCAGATGAGAATCACCTCCGGCCATTGAAACAGATTTCTGAACTTAGGTGGTTGGCATCCATCCTTCTTCGCC
>CBEWDL010000022.1:0-28150 GCA_965555375.1 uncultured bacterium | reverse complement strand
GACAAAATGGATTGAAATATATGGAGATCTGGAATCGTTAAGATGATCAGCTATTCAATCTTGATTGTTACATATAATCAAAAAGAAATTCTCGGGAAGATATTAAACGGCCTGGCAAGACAGATTAAGAACCCGAAGTTGTTCGAGATCGTTGTTGCCGATGATTGTTCCGACGACGGCACCGAGAGTTTTGTAAAAAAGTTACGCCTGCCTATATTTTTAAAATACAAGCGTGCCGCCAATAACGTCGGCCGTTCCGTTATCCGCAATATGGGATTTCAAAAGACGGCGGGCAAAAAGGTGATTTTCCTCGATGGCGATATGGTGCCCGGCCCCAACTTTATCGATTCTTTTCTGGCCTCCTGGGATAAGCATCCGACAGCCGTTATTCTTGGATCATGGCGTAATCCGCCTGAATGGGAAAACGATCGCCTGTATGAATATCTTTCATCGCGCGGCAGGTTGGCTTCTAAATCAGAAACTCAGATCCCGGGAAAGTATTTTACCAGCGGCAATTTCTCTATCGATAGAGGCGTATTCGAGAAGTTATCGGGCTTCGATCTGTCGTTCGAGGGTTGGAAAGGAGAAGATACCGATTTCGGGTTGCGACTGGAAAAGGAGTCAATTCCGATATGGTATAACCCCGATGCGATATGTTATCATTACCATAGAAAGTCTCTCGAAGAAATGCTGGGGGAATATGAGAGATACGGCCGAACCAGCTATCGAGTGCTGCTCGAAAAGCATCCCGATCATCTGATTTTTGAAAAAGGCTGGATGCTGGGATTGCCCGATCCGAAAGCCGGAGTGTTGAAAAGAGCGGTTTCAAAGATGTTGGCTCCCTTAAGATCCGATTCCGCCATTTCGATGCTTAAAGCTCTCGAGGGATTCGCCGGCGGGGCATTGTTTTTGAATATCTTTTACGATTGGCTGTTCTACAGCCGCCTCGCCCGCGGATATCAAAAAGGACAAAAATGAAACGCGTATTTAATCTTTAATTATCATCGGGCTTTTGATGAAGCTTCTGGTTGTATCAAGCAGTTTTCCGATGAAATTGGGTGACGGTTTATCACCTTTCATCTGGGAATATTGCGTGCATTTGAAGAAACGCGGTTGGGATATTACGGCGATCGTTCCGCATCATAGTGGCCTCGAAAGAGAGGATATCTGGAATGGCATTATAATCAAAAGGTTTAAGTATCTTCCGCAGAGGCTCGAGGATATGGCATACTCCGGTGGAATAATGCCCGGAGTGAAAGAGAAACCGTGGAAAATAACAAAAGTCCCGTTTTTCATATATTCGATGTATAAAGAAACACTCACCTCCATAGATAGGGGTGATTTTGATCTTGTCAATTTTCACTGGCTGTTTCCAGCCTGTTTCTGGCTTGATCAGCTCAGCCGGAGATCCGGTGTGCCGGTTGTTCTAACCGCTCACGGAACGGACGTCCGTCTCGCCATAAAGAAACTATTCAGCATATTCGCCGCTGCAGGTCTGAGAAAATCGGCGGCGTTGACCTTAAATAGCAAATATATGAAGGGTCTTTTGGAAGAATTTGATCTGCCGGGGAGGACAGAGATAATACCGATGGGGGTTGACACGGAGAAATTTCATCCGGGATCGCATAAGCCATCCCGATCCAGAAAGATCATTTTCTTGGGGAGGTTGATAAAGCAAAAGGGGATCGAGATTCTAATCGATTCTTTCAGCAGTGTTATTAGAGAAGTGCCGGAGGCTGAACTCGAAATCATTGGCTACGGACCTGAAAAAGATGCCCTCGTCAAGAAAATCAAGGAATTCAGGATGGAAGATTCAGTCAGCCTGCGCGACCGGGTCAGCTATGATGAGCTGCCCGAGAGATACGGTAGCGCCAGGGTGCTGGCTTTGCCGTCTCTGATACCCGAAGGATTAGGAATGACCGCGGTTGAGGCGGGGGCGTGTGGGGTTCCGACTGTCACCTTCGGCCTGGGCGGTACCTCGGAGCTTGTGGTGCACGGAGAAACCGGGCTGGTGGTCGATCAAAGCCGCGAGTCTCTGGCCGACGGCCTGATCAGTATCTTAACCGACAATGATCTTGCCGATCGGCTGGGTGAAAATGCTCGCAGGAAAGTAGCAGAACAATATAGCTGGGATGTTATATCAGAGAAATTCGATAAATTATTCAGGGAGATAATTGAGGAGCGGCCAAAGGGTAAATAACATTTCGTAAGATCCCGTTAGACGTCAAGGGCAGAATAAATACGGATCCTGCCTCTGGCCGTTCGCTGGATAAGGCAGGATCCGCATGGGAGGGATGAATGACTATTTTACGATAGTCATCGGTTTTACAGAAACCGTTGGTCCGGAAATGAACTTGTAAAAATAAATGCCGCTTGTGACGTTCTCGTCAGCGTCGTTTTTTCCATCCCATATAACCTGGTTCAAACCAGCCGGGAATTCCTTTGCGGCCAGGTCCTTAACCAGCCGCCCCCTGATATCGTATATTTTAAGATCGACCCGGCTCTGTTCGGGGAGATTAAACTCTATTGTTGTCGATGGGTTGAAGGGATTGGGGAAATTCTGATGAACGACCGGGCTTTCAGGTAGTTCGACATCATCGTCGACGCCCGCAGGGGTTCCTATCGCAGCTGTCATCTGAGCCGGAATATACCTCGGCTTGGTGGCGGTAGCGGTCATATATCCTTCATTTAGCGGTTCGATATCGAAGCGGACATGGCCGGCGTTATCGGTGATGCCAACCTCGAATATCTCGTCGGGCATATACAGACAAACCTTGACGCCAGATAAGCGATTATCGCCGTCGTACGCCTGGTATAGAAGATTTTGCGGCTCGCCAAACTCGATCTCGGTAGGGCCCTCGATTCTGAGATTGCCATCCACTGAAAGCCATAGCGACATCTCCGGATCACCGAAGAGATTGTGACAGTATGTGATATCCCGGTAGTTGGGGTAATCGATTTTCGATAGAGCCTCGGCGACGGAGAGCCTGCTGGTGGAATCGGTAAGGACGTGGGTTACGAATCTCCTTTCCAGATTGTATGAGGATGAGACCCATCCCCAGCGCGTGTTTCCAAGGAAGGCCACACCGGAGCCCGGCTCGAACATATATGATTCCGCAAAACAGTATGGGCTAATATATGGGGGCGGTCGGAATATACCGGTGTCGAAATCTAAAGCGGCCAGATCGCAGCTTATGGAGTAATGCACGGCCGGCTGGTCATAGGTTGTTAGATGGCTCAATGCTCCACAGCCATTCCAGACAACCGTGTCCCCCCAGACTCCCGACCATCCATAGCGATTATAGTAGGCGCCTTTCGACGAGTACCACGAGTAATCGCCATGGTTGAGATTGGAAATAAATCCCCATCCTTCCTGCATAACTTCTATAACGTATTGCGCGGTCGGGCTGGTCGGCGAGGGATCGTTTCCACTGGGTTCCTCGATCAGGCGGCTGGCATCGGTAACGAAGTTATCGGGCATCATATCTGCCAGGACATTGTGTTGATTCAGGTCGCGCATCTGATCAGAACATATAAACAGCGCCTTTGTCAGATACGATGGATCGCCGTTTCCCGGATTCTTCTCATATATGATGGCCTTGTTGCCCCAGATGGAGGCATGCTCTGCGGTCCAGGCGGGCACTCTACCGACGTACAATTCCGGATAGATATCCGGCTGATCGTGATACGATTCGCCCCAGACACCGTCGCCGTCAGCATCCCAATCGCCGGTGAGATCGGCGAAGTAGAGATCGGATATATGCTGATAATTTAGTTCAGGATAGTAATTGCTGACATTGCCCGGGTAGAGATAACGAATGGGGACGACATCGTCGTTGCCGCCCAGAAGGACATAGCGAACACCCTCGCTGTAAGCCTGAATAAGGTAATTCCTGAGTTGTTCGGCGGGATCGCCGCCGGCCGTATTGGCCAGAATATCCTCGATCAAGATCATATCCGTCGGTAATCCCTTCTGATTCTTCCAGGCAAGGAATGGATAAAATCCCGGGGCTATTTCGCCCGAGGTGATTATCAGAAATTCCGGTGCGGGGATGTTGCCCAGTATTATCGGCGGATCATTCGCCGGTGGCGAGGCCATCGATGCGAAATCCATCCGGTTGCTCACCATACCCACTAACGCTCCATAAGCATGGGGATCGCTTCTGATTGTTAAGCCGTTCCCGTTCGATCTGGCCGTAAGGCCAATACGGACAGTAATCTCCGGATAGAACAGGATCTTCCCTGATAGCGGTCTGTAACCTATAGGGTAAACCGCAAGATCGGCGACATGGATATCGCCCCAGTTGCCGGAGCTTAGCAATTTAGCGCGTTCTTCCGGGAAGATCTGGTCGGACTCATAGATTGATGGATCGGGAAATGCCGCCGTATCAGCGGGATAATTTCCGGGCCTAATATCGCCTCTTATGAAATCGACCTCGGCCGTCCCGATTATCAGGGAATCGGGAATATCATAGGTTATGTCGATCACTTCGGTATTGGGAGGCAGAGCCAGTTTTATGACCCTGTATCCCAGAGCCGGCGCACCGGGAGCGGCGATCATTTCGCCGCCTTCTATCGATATCCTCCCGTCTGCCATGTTAACAGAGCTTTGGTCTGTGGCCACGGTATAAACGTATTCATCCCCAGCCACGGCAGAACCGCCCATGCTATAGGCAGTTAGCATCATTATCATCAATAGATTCGAGATCCTTTTCATTTTTTCCCCCCCAGAAACAGTGATTATTTCAAAACTCGTAAATCAATTCAGCAACGCAGATGCCATAGGCATTTAGCGGTGATCCGGATTGAAACGGCCTTGTAACGTATTTAACCATAAAGGGATATGTTGAGCGACAATAAGCTATTCGCCATCGAATAGGGCTTCTGGCATGCCGATCTATGGGTTTACTCCCATATTCGTTGTTGTATCGCTATATCTTCTATCAAAATACAGGTTAGGAGTTTTTTTACTTGACTCTGGTGGGAAGAAATCCCAAGATAGTGGGTAAAAGTGGGAAAGATGACCTGAAAATGACGGCGCTAAAAGGCACATTCAATTATTCCATAGATCACAAAGGCAGAGTAAACATACCGGCCAGATTCAGGGGCAAGCCGGATACCCCCGGCAGCGACCATTATGTGGTCGTTCGCGGGTTTGAGGGTTGCTTATTCGTATATACTCATGAGGCCTGGCTCAGGATCGAAGAGAAGCTTTCGGAATTGAAGACATTTTCCAACACTAAAGCACGCCGTTTTATTCGCGCTTTGCTTTCCAATGCCTCTGACGCCAAGCTCGACAAACAGGGTCGGATCGCTATTCCCCAGAATCTTCTGAACCTGGCAGGCATAGAAAAAGAGGTCGTGGTGCGCGGCATTTTAGACAAGATTGAACTCTGGGCCCCTGAAACGTTGAGAAAATATGAGGAAGGCCAGCCGGAGTCTTATGAGGACATGGCTGGAGAGCTATTAATTTAACGATGGATCATAAGCCGGTTATGACCGGTGAGATCGTATCGATTTTCGCTGATGCACCTGACGGCGTATTCATAGACGCCACTTATGGACTGGGCGGCCATACCAGGGCGCTGCTGAGCAGTTTTAGAAAAAAATTCGAATTTATCGGAATCGATCGTGACGGCGAAATTCTGGAAACAGCCGAACCGGATCGGCCGGCAGGGGTGGTCTTGCACAAGATGGAATTTTCGGGAATACCCGAAATGTTGCGGCAGGAAAAGATCGAACCTTTAACAGGAATATTGTTTGATTTAGGATTGAATTCCGCCCAGCTCGACGATCCTTTAAGAGGGTTTTCGTTCCAGAAGCCGGCCTCCCTGGACTTGAGGTTCGACAGGGAATCCGGCAGGTCTGCGGCGGAGCTACTCGGAAGTATCGATGAAGACGAATTGATAAGAATTTTGAAGGAATATAGTCAGCAAAAAAAAGCCAGGGCTATTGCGAGGGCCGTTATCGCCGAAAGGCCGACGACGACCGAATCGCTGGCATCGTTGATAAGAAGCGTCGTGGGTCCGCGGCGGTTTATCAAATCAGCGGCGAGGGTGTTTCAAGCGCTGAGGATATTCATAAACGATGAGCTCGAGGAGATAAAAACCGCCCTTTCGGGGGTTATCCCGCTGATGGCGGTCGGTGGACGTCTGGCGGTGATCTCCTACCACTCGCTGGAGGATAGGATCGTCAAAAGGCTCTTTTTGCTCAACTCCGGAAAGTGCTTTTGCGGACCGGGAGTAGCCGAATGTGTTTGTGGCAGGCGCAACCTGCTCGAGGTCATGACGAAAAGGCCGCTCAGACCGTCTGAAAAAGAAATCATGGCCAATCCCCGTGCCCGTCCCGCGAGGCTGAGATATGCGGAAAGGATATAGAAGGAAGCAGCCGAAGACCGGCCGAGGGGGGCTTCTCAGTATCATCCCGATTCTGGTCTTGCTGTTATCCTTAGCCTGGATATGGAAGGCGGATAAGGTCAAAGAGCATTATTCCACAATGAAGAATTTCGAGGTCAGGAAAAAGACCTTAAGAACTGAGAATTCCCGTCTGAAAGGTGAACTCGCAGAGTTGAAGTCGCTTACAAACGTAAATAGTATTGTAACGAAACGATTTGGCCTGACACAGAACGTATCGAGTAGAGTTTTCTTCCATGATCCGATCAAACCCACAGGCCGAATGAGCAAATTTCATCTTGTAGATATGCCGAAGATTACAGATTGGCTGGAGCGGGCGGTATTCAAGTCTGGCTACATCACCGCAGAGGAGCAAAAAAATGAAAAGGCGGGGAAAAATAGAAAATGATAGAGCTAAGAACCATACGCAACAGAGGCAAAGCGGTCATATTTCTAATGGCTTTTATCTGTACCATATTCATTGCCAGAGCTGTGCAGATTCAGATAATCCAGCATGGGGAATACGCCGCTTATGCCGATTCGCAACAGGAATCAGCGATGCCCCTGAAAGCCAAACGCGGCGCCATATACGATTGCGAGGGCAGAACGCTGGCATACGATGTTGAAGCCAAGACTTATACCATCAACCCCAGGTATATGAGCGCTCCGCCGGAGGCCGCCCGTAAACTCGCAAAACTGACCGGGAAATCGGTTTCCTACTGGAAACAACAGTTTAAAAAGCATCGCGGGTATCTGGTCATAGCGCGCCGGGTTTCCCAGAACAGAGAATCTGAATTTGAGAATGCCGGATTAGAGACTCTGAAATACCGGGTTGAGACGATGCGAATCTATCCTTATGGCGATCTGGCTTCCGAGGTTATCGGTCGAACGGATACCGATAATATCGGCGTATCAGGGCTGGAGATGTACTATGAGGGTATCCTATCGGGCATCGACGGCAGCAGCATATACCTTCGGGATGCCAGAGGCAGAGAGGTCACGGCCTGGGAGCATACCATCGTTCAACCTCAGGACGGCGCCGATATCTACCTGACTTTAGATGTCGATCTTCAACAGATCGTTGAAGAGGAACTCAACAAGATGCTCGATTCCAGCGGATCGATCTATGGTTCGGCGATATTCCTTGATGTCGAAACCGGTGGCATTCTCGCATGCGCCACCGTTGAAAGTGTCAAACCTCAATTTCCCAGATGCAGGAGCATCGTCGATATGAACGAGCCGGGTTCCACGGCCAAGATTATACCTCTGGCCACTGTCTTCCAGGCGGGTTTATTTGAACCTGACGACGTAATAAACGTAGAAGGAGGCAGGTTCACGGTCGGACGGCGCGTTATCAGGGATGATCATCCGTACGATTCACTTCGCTGTGACGAGATAGGCATTTATTCGTCGAATATAGGGGTATCGAAATTGGGCATAGCCGCGGGAGCGGAGCGAATCTATAAGACGCTTGTGCAATTGGGTTTTGGAGCCAAAACCGGCGTTGATTTCCCGGGTGAATCATCCGGTACGGTTCGAAAGCCCGACGACTGGAGTGATCATCTTCTGGCCAGCATCTGTTTTGGATATGGTATCGCCGCAACCGGTATCCAGATTGTATCGGCGTATGGAGCGATTGCTTCCGAAGGCGAACTACACAAGCCTTATTTCGCCGCAAAAATGGTTCGGCCGGATGGAACTGAAAAAACATTGAATTCAAAAACGGCTGTCAGGAGGATTTCGGATAGGCGCACGGCCAGAATTCTCGATCATATTTTGCAAGGGGTGGTGGAAATAGGCACGGCTAGAAAGGCCAGAGACGATCTCTATCTGATCGCAGGCAAAACGGGGACAGCCCTTAGAACGAGAAAAGAGGGCAGAGGTTATGATCCAAAACGGTCGCTGGCATCGTTTGTAGGTTATTTCCCGGCGGGGAATCCTCGAGTGGTCGGTTTAGTTATGTTCGACGAACCACAGACCAGCATTTATGGCGGCGAGGTTTCAGCGCCGGTGCTCAAAGATATAGCTAAAAGATACAGCAGCCTTCCTCGCAAGAGTATGCTGGCTAATGCCCAAAATCGAGAGCCTGCATACGAAACCCGTTTAGGTTTTGCCAGCCGGGAGGGCGCACAAATTATGACTCTGGCCGCGACCCGCCCTCTGGGAGGAGAGGATTTCCCATACGATGATGTTGCCGATATCGTCCTGCCGGATTTTCGAGGCAAAACCATCAGGGATGCCATGCGGTTAGCCAGATCGCTGGGTTTAGATTATACGATTGCTGGAAGCGGGGTGGTGATATCTCAAAGTCCTGCTCCCGGCGTCGCCCTCCCCAACGCTGCGACTCTTGAATTAATCGGCGGGCTGAGATGATTATTCCGGTTATGAATGAAATTAAGAAATCAAGTCGGCGGCTGACTCTGCGTGAGCTTTTTGCGGGATTCGATGTGGCAGTACCAGAGGATTCATACGATATCGAAATTTCCGGCCTGGCCGACGATTCACGCGAGGTAAAATCCGGAGATCTATTCATTGCGGTTCCCGGGCATGATACCGATGGGCGGAAATATATCGCAGAGGCTTCGTCCCTGGGGGCGGTAGCTATATTGACGTCGCCAGGCGAGGATTTGCATGCGAATATACCGATAGTCCTCTCCAACAACCTCAGATCGGACCTTGGCGCAGCGGCCGATCGCTTCTACGATCACCCCTCGTCGAAGATAACCGTTGCTGGAATCACCGGCACCAACGGCAAGACGACCACAGCCTTTTTACTGGCGACCATCTTTGAAACATCAGGGGGAAAATGGGGCAGGATAGGAACTATCGGCTGCGATATAGCCGGTCGGCGTATTACCTGTGGGAATACCACCCCCGGCGGCATCGATCTTCACAGGTTTTTTGCCTTCATGGTTGAAAAGAAACTTACCGGCTGCGCCATGGAGGTGTCATCGCATGCTCTCGATCAGAACCGGACTGGAAATATCCATTTCTCTTCGGCCACTTTCACCAATCTAAGCCAGGATCATCTCGATTATCACCAGGATATGGAAAGTTACTTTGAGGCCAAAGCAAAACTCTTCGTGGATACCCCCGTTTCGGTTATCAATATCGATGATGAATACGGGCGAAAGCTGATCGATCGAATTTGCGGAGAGGTTGTTACATTTTCGTCCGAGACGGACGCCGATCTCCGGTATGGCTGTATAGATTCGGATATGCTGGGATCGGTTTTGGAGTTTCGCCATGGCGGCGAGGATATAAGTTTCAGATTTCCATTGCCCGGCTGGTTTAACCACCAGAATGCGGCAGCGGCGGCGGCGACGGCTATTGGTCTGGGCTTGACGCTTGACCAGGCGGTAGAGGGATTATGTCAATCATCCCCCATTCCCGGACGGCTGGAACCGGTTGATCTTGGCCAACCGTTCGCAGTCTATATAGATTACGCACATACGCCGAATGCTCTGGAAAGGCTGCTTTCAAGCCTTCGCCGGTTTAACCTTAACAGGCTCCATGTGGTTTTCGGATGCGGCGGCGATAGAGACAGGAAAAAACGTCCGCTTATGGGAGAGATAACATCGAATCTGGCCGATCATATCTATCTGACATCGGATAATCCCCGCACCGAAGATCCAGAAGCCATAATCGATGATACGCTTAAAGGCATTGCCGATCGCAAGAAATGCACTGTGATTGAGGATCGGTCGCTGGCGATCAAAACGGCAATTTTCAGAGCGTCAAAGGGTGATATCGTGGCCATTGCCGGTAAAGGGCATGAGGACTATCAGGTGATCGGCACCATGAAGAAGTTTTTTTCCGATATCGAAGTAGCCAGATCAGTGTTGCGAAAGCTGGGATATGGCGATAATGGTTGAAAGAAAAGGCGTGTTATTTACCATAAGAGAGGTTGGTGAAATCCTGGGGTCGAAACTGGAGGGGGATCCCGGATTTCACCTGACCTCCATCAGAGGAATCAAGATCGATAGCAGGGAAATCGAAAGAGACGATTTGTTTATTGCCATCAAAGGCCCAAAACATGACGGTCACGATTTCATCGAATCGGCCCTGGCTAACGGTGCGGCGGCGGTGGTCGTCTCCAGGCAGGTGGCGGAACGCAGGAAGCTCCTTGATAACCGTTATATTGCCGTGGAGGATACAATTTATGCTCTTGGAGAACTCGCCAGGCATCATCGCACCAAGCTAAATCTAAATGTAGTAGCCGTGACCGGCTCTAACGGCAAGACCACGGTTAAGAATCTTATTTATGAAATCCTGTCCCGGAATGGCCCGGCGCTTAAATCGCCAGCGAATTTCAATAACTTCTTCGGCCTGCCTCTCTCGATATTTCAGGTTGGCCGTCATCACAAGTCCGCGGTGTTGGAGCTGGGAATGAGCGCCACAGGAGAGATATCCCGGCTGGCGGAGATAGCCTCGCCAAACATCGCCGTCATAACCAACGTGGGGCCGGTGCATCTTGAATTCTTCAATGATGTCGATGAAATTGCGGCGGCGAAGCTCGAAATCCTGGAGCGGATAAAACCGGGCGGAACCCTAATTGTCAACGGTGACGACGAGATTCTAATGGGCAAAATTCGTCAAGGAGATTATGAAATCATTCGTTTCGGCTTGGCCGGTGATAACAGTATCTGTCCTCAGGATCTAACTTTTGACGAGAATCAGCTGCCATCCTTTAAAATCGCCGGAACACCTGTGAGATCCAATCTGCCGGGTATCCATAATGTTTATAACATATTGGCCGCATTTGCCGTCTCGAAGACTTCAGGGATTCCGCCGGAGCCGGCCGCGGTTGCCATAGCTCGCTATCGGGCTGATGAAATGAGATCGGAAATTATAATTGAGAAGGGAATAACCTTCATAATTGATTGCTACAACGCTAATCCGGTTTCCATGAAATATGCCCTGGATACTCTGGCCAAAATGGAATGCAAAGGCCGTCGAATTGCCGTACTGGGAGATATGCTGGAGTTGGGTGGGCACTCCGAGATGTATCATCGACAGATAGGCGCATACGCTTCTGAGAGAGGAATCGACAGCGTTTTTTGCAATGGGCCATCAGCCGGAATCATCGCTAAATCGTTCGGCGAAGGAGCTTATCACTTCCACGAGCAGGAAATGTTGGCCGGACGCCTGTTGAAAGAGATCGTCAAGGGCGATATCGTCCTATTCAAAGGCTCTCGAGGGATGGCCCTGGAAAATATCGCAAACCGGGTTATGGGATCGCTATAATATGTTATATCTTCTGCTTTATCCGCTCAGTGAGTATATTTCGGGATTCAATCTTTTCAAATATATAACGTTCAGGGCGGCATATGCCACTGTTTCGGCGATGCTCATAAGCTTTCTATTCGGAAGCCTCTTTATCGGTTTTCTGCGCAAGCGTCGTGTAAAGGAGAGCATCAGAACCGACGGCCCGGAGACACATCTGGCAAAAGAAGGCACGCCGACTATGGGAGGTCTTCTCATACTGTTATCCATCGTTGTGCCAACCCTTCTATGGGCTGATCTGACCAATCGGTACGTGCAATTGATTCTGTTTGTCACAGTCTGGATGGGAGCGCTGGGATTTATGGATGATTATCTAAAGGCGAAGCTCAAGCAAAGGAAAGGACTGGTGGCCCGGAAGAAATTCGTGGGGCAGGTGGCGCTGGGCCTGATTTTTGGAGCGATCCTGTATTTCTTCCCTCCCGATCCTGGCTTTGGCACAACCACCGAACTCCCTTTTGTAAAAAGCTATTATCTTGATTTTGGGTTCTTTTATATTCCGTTTGTTATACTTGTTATAACCGCATCATCCAATGCCGTGAATTTAACCGACGGACTGGATGGTCTTGCGATTGGTCTGGTGGGGATCAGCGCCATGGCCTTCGCAGGGTTGTGTTATATCACCGGCAGAGTGGACTTTTCTAATTATCTTGATATCAGATATCTTAAAGGAGCGGGAGAGCTTACGATATATTGCGGAGCTCTGGTGGGGGCCTGCCTGGGTTTTTTATGGTTCAATACCAATCCGGCAAAGGTCTTCATGGGAGATACCGGAGCCCTGGCGCTCGGGGGCGCTCTGGGAGCGCTGGCGCTTTTAGTGAAGAAAGAAATTCTTCTGGTGATCATCGGAGGCGTTTTCGTGCTGGAGGCGGCATCGGTGATAATCCAGGTTTTGTATTTCAAAGCGACGGGGAAAAGAGTATTCAAGATGGCCCCGTTGCATCACCATTTCGAACTTTCCGGTTGGAGGGAGCAACAGGTCGTCGTCCGGTTCTGGATAATCGGAATCATATTTGCACTGATTACGCTGAGCACCTTGAAGATAAGATAAAATGAATATCGATCTGCAAAATAAAAAAGTGTCGGTGATTGGAGCCGGTCGATCCGGGATGGCCGTAGCGGAAGTGGTGAAATCGCTCGGGGGGGTTCCGTTCGTTAGCGATAACGATGTGGATGTGTTGAACAAGGCGAATCAGCGGTTATCTGAGTTGAATATTAAATCTGAATTCGGAACGCATTCGGGCAAGGTGTTTAAAAGCGAGCTGATGATTGTCAGCCCCGGAGTGCCGGCGAATTCCATAATCGTAAGGGAAGCGAAATCCAGGAGAATACCGGTCTGGCCCGAGGTTGAACTGGCTTATAGAATCTGTGAGGGGAAGATAATCGGGGTGACCGGCTCGAACGGAAAAACAACTACAACCACGCTTTTAGGAGAGATTCTGAAAAAAGGAAAACGCCAAACGTTCGTATGCGGCAATATTGGACACCCCTTTATTTCAATTGCAGCAGAAGTCCGTGTCGATGGTTTTGCGGTGGTCGAGCTTTCGAGCTTTCAACTGGAGCTGATCGAAGAATTCCGGCCTGATATCGCCGTATTCTTGAATATAAGCCCCGACCATCTGGATCGGCATGGCGACCTGGCGGCTTACATTGCGGCGAAGATGCGCATATTTGAGAATCAAAAACAAATCGATAAAGCTGTCGTCAACTATGATGATGTAACATTAAGGGAACGTTGTAACCATCTGAAAGCAAAGACCGCGTGGTATTCGGTCCAGAAGCCCATGGAAGATGGGGTCTGGGCCGATCCCGACGGCGATATTTTGGCGGGCACGATAAAGATGATGAACTCCCGCCAATTGAAAATCAAGGGAGTGCATAATCTCTCCAACGCTTGCGCTGCCACCCTGGCGGCGCTGGAGGTCGGGATAGAAATAGATGATATCGTGGAGGCATTAAGATCGTTCCCCGGGGTGGAGCATCGCCTTGAACCTGTGCGGCTCATCGGAGGGGTGAGCTTTATTAACGATTCCAAGGGCACCAATGTCGATTCGGTCTATTGGGCGTTACAGGCGGTCTCCGCCCCGGTAATATTAATTGCCGGGGGAAAGGATAAGGGTTCGGACTTTTCCTCTCTCAACGATTTAATCGAACAAAAGGTAAAATGTGCGGTTTTGATCGGGAAAGCAGCATCTAAGATCAAGTCCACATGGGAGAAGATCACGAAGTGCAGGACCGTCAGCGATATGGAAGAAGCGGTAGAGGCGGCTTTCGCCGGCGCGGTCAAGGGCGATACGGTTCTCCTTTCTCCGGGTTGTGCCTCTTTCGACATGTTCGAGGATTTCGAACATCGCGGTAGAGTTTTCAAGCAGGCCGTAGAGAAGCTTGCATCCAGAAAGGTTCCCCGGTGAATGCAGTCATTGAAAAACATCAGGATAAAGTATTAATGTTTTCTTCCATTGCGCTTATCATGCTGGGGATAATATTTATCTATTCCGCCTCCGGACCTTTTTCCAAATTCATGACGCCTCCGAAGCCGACATGGCATTTTCTCATGAAACAGAGCCTCTGGGCTGTTGGGGCCCTGACGGCGATGTATATAGCTTATCGATTTGATTATGAGCTGCTGGTGAAAATATCGCCTTTCATGATGATTGTGGCAATCGCCCTATTGATCGCAGTATTTCCTCTTTCCAGCGCCAAGGTCAGACGCTGGATTAGCTTCAGCGGATTTACGATTCAGCCATCGGAGTTTTTTAAGATTGCAGTTATAATCTTTATGGCCAGGGTTATGGCCAAACGGACCGGGCAGCAAAAGATATATAAGCGGTTCATTCCTGCCCTTGGTGTCATATTGCTGGGAGCATTATTGATCCTCGTGGAGCCGGATCTGGGAACGACCGCCTTGATTCTGGCGGTTACGATTTCGCTTCTCTATATCTCAGGATTTCCGAGACGATACTTGTTATTACTATTATTGGCTGCGATTATGATGGCCTCAGCCTTAGTTTTTGGCTTTAAGTATCAAAAGCATAGGGTGGATTCCTATCTGGTGACTTTGAAAGATCCGTTTGCGGCGGATGCCAGCTATCAGACGCGCCAATCGCTGGTCAGTCTCGGCTCGGGGGGGCTGGTGGGCAAGGGCCTCGCGTACGGCGGCCAGAAGCATCTCTTTCTGCCGGCACGTCACACCGATTTTATCCTCTCTGCCGCCGCTGAGGAGGGAGGATTCCTTATTGTTGTTGTAATCTTTAGTCTATTCGGTTTGATAGCCTGGTCGGGCGGTAAGATCGCTACCTCCGCTGTAGATATCGAGGGATCATTGCTGGCGTGGGGTATGATGTTTTTTTTGATCCTGCAAAGCACGATCAATATCGGTGTCGCCCTGGGGCTTTTTCCGATTACCGGGATAACGCTGCCTTTTCTGAGCTATGGCGGATCGTCTCTGGTCGCCTGTTCTGTGGCAGTCGGCATAACAGCGTCGGTATGGCGCCGGGGGAAATCGCCGCGGAGATATTTTAAGCGGTTGAAAGCATGAATGGACGCACCCGGTCGAAGAAAATATTGTTTGCGGGAGGAGGCACCGCCGGACATCTGCTACCGGCCATAAATATCGCCCTGGCAATGAGAGGTATCGATGATGCAGCAACGCCGCTTTTCATAGGAAAACGAAATGGAATTGAGCGAGAGATAGTGGAAAAACTCGGATTTGATATAAGGGAGATCGATGCAGTCGGTATGCGAAGGACCCCGGTTGGCCTCCTGAAATTTATATTGAATTGGAGAAGAGGTTACAGGCAAACGATTGGGATAATGAAAAAATTCGAGCCGGTGGCCGTAGTCGGTACAGGTGGTTACGTCTCCGCTCCGGCGGTCAGGGCGGCACATAAATTGAATATCCCGATCTACATTCAGGAACAAAACAGCCTGCCGGGCCTGACGACCAGGATAGGCAACCGGTATGCCGATATTGTCTTCACGGCTTACGAAGCGGCGGCGAAATATCTCGATGCGGATAAGTGTCAGATGGTGGGCAACCCGATTCGGCAGGATCTCTTTGGCGGGAACAGGGAATCGGCATATTTGCAATTCGACCTCGATCCTCAAAAAAATACACTGTTGGTCCTTGGAGGCAGCTCCGGCGCCGAAAGCATAAATGCAATTGTTGCCGCCATGCTATCAGATCGGTTTTTCCCGGCGAACTGGCAGATGCTATGGCAAACCGGACACCGGAATTATTCTGATATATCCCGCTTTATACCTGCTGATAGCTTAAATGGGGCAATCGTTCCGTTTATCGATGATATGCCCGCTGCCTACGCAATTACCGACCTGGCGCTTTCGAGGGCCGGAGCGATGGCCTTATCCGAGATATCTGCAATCGGGCTTCCGGCCATATTGATACCGTATCCTTATGCCACCGGCGATCATCAGACCCTGAACGCAAAGAGGCTCGAGGATGCCGGGGCTGCGGTAATCGTGCCGGAAAAAGAGATGGGAAAAAGATTGCGCAATACTTTGAATTATCTCTTTACAGATGACGGTCTGAGGAGGAAAATGTCCGCTGCGGCTCGAAAGATGGGCCGGCCGGATGCGGCAAGGGTTATCGCCCGAACAGTCCTCGACAGGATAAAATGAAATTTAAGAGAATAAAGAAGCTTCACTTCGTGGGGATCGGCGGTGTAGGAATGTGCGGCATCGCCGAGATTCTCCATAATACCGGTTATCAACTGACAGGTTCTGATCTGAAGAAAACGGAGACCACAACTCACCTCGAGGAGCTTGGTATCGAGATTATGTATTCGCATGAGCCGTCAAATGTGATTGGCTCCGACGTAGTCGTGACATCATCCGCAGTAGGGGATGATAACCTGGAGGTTGTCGAAGCCAAAAAGCAGAAAATTCCGGTCATCAGACGAGCAGAGATGCTGGCCGAGTTGATGAGGATGAAGATCTCCGTTGCGGTAGCCGGGACTCACGGAAAAACCACCACGACATCATTGATTGGACATCTACTTAAGGCTTGCGGTCTCGATCCCACGGTCATTGTCGGAGGCAGGGTTCTGGGCGTTGGTTCCAATGCCTACCTCGGAAAGGGAGATTATCTCATAGCCGAGGCGGACGAGTTCGACAGATCGATCTGTAAATTCTTCCCCACGATGGCCGTCATAACAAGCCTCGAACCGGAGCATATGGAGTGTTACGCCGATCTGGATGACCTGGAGAACAGCTTCGTTGAATTCGCCAACAGGGTGCCGTTTTTCGGAAGCGTTATAATTTGCGTGGATGATCCCGGAATCCGGCGTATAGAATCCAGGATTACGCGGCCCATGATAACATACGGTCTTGACTCGGACGCCGAATTCAGCGGATCCGATATCGAATTCGGCGATGACGGTACGACATTCATGCTGCATCATAAAGGTTCTCGCATCGCGACGGCTCATTCGCCGCTGCAGGGTTATCACAATTTGAGAAATCTTCTGGCGGCCATAGCCGTGGCTTACGATCTGGAGGTTCCTCTGGAAGAAGTTGTCCCGGCAGTCAAAACCTTCTCAGGTGTCAGCCGGCGGCTGGAACTTGCAGGTGAAGTCGGCAGCGTAAGGCTCTATGATGATTACGCTCACCATCCCACGGAAATCAAAGCCACACTTGAAGGTATGAGAAGAGTATTCGATGGCCGCCTGGTAGCTGTTTTTCAACCGCATCTCTACAGCAGAACCCAGAGATTTTATAAAGAGTTCGGCGGGTCGTTCTCCAACGCGGATATGGTAGTTATTCTTGATGTTTACCCTGCGCGTGAAAAGCCTATAGACGGCGTTTCCGGAAAAATGATTGCGGATGCTGCGAAAAAATCCGGTCATGCCGTGGTGAATTATATCAAAGACAAGGAGGATCTCCCGAATTTCTTAAAAAGTAAACTCCATGGCGGTGATCGAGTGATTCTTTTCGGCGCCGGTGACATTTTTAAATACACGAAGAAAATATTGGAGTTGTTAAAGGAATAATGTTGAAATTTCTGGCGAAGCTGGTAGTATTTATTTTAGCGATGGCGGTGGGCCGGTTTATTTATGAAAAGGCTATCGCCTTGCCGCATTTTGCATTGGATAGAATTGAATTGAAAGGAAACTGTGATATTGCTCCAGATTCCGTTCGGGCAATAAGCGGGCTTGAAGAAGGAAAGTCGATTTATGAACAAAATCTTAAATATGCAGCATCGAAACTCTCGCAGCAACCCGGGGTGATAGAGTGCTCCGTAGAAAAAGGCTTTTTTTCGACGATCTATGTAGAGATCAGCATGGCTGAACCAGCACTGTTAATAAAAGGAGATAGGCTTTACGGGCTATCAAGGGAGGGAATAATCCTGCCTTTCGATAAGCAGATACCGGTTCTTCCGCTGGTTACCGGTCGCAGATTTTCCAGTGCCAGGTGCTTCGATCGCCTGAAAGACCCTGATATCGCATATGCCGTCGAGCTGTATGATGAATTGATGGCTGCTTCTCCGGATCTCTGGAGCAGGCTTTCCGAAATTAATTTCATGTCTGATGATATTATGAAACTATTTTTCTCGCCGGGGGGAACGGAGGTCGTTGTCGATAAACGTGATTTTTATGATGCTGTTAAGAGGGTTGCTGTGCTGGATGAGAACGGTATTCTAAAAGGGGATAAAACGTTCGATTTTCGATTCGGTTCGGTTGCCGTGGAATCATCGTCCCGCAAGGGGATTTTGTAAGGTGAGCAAGAACGGGATTATAACAGGGCTTGATATAGGCACGACGAAAATCGGTGTGGTGGTAGCAGAGCCGACCGAAAACGATTCATTCAGAATACTGGGTGTCGGAAACGCCCCCAGCGAGGGTTTGAAAAAAGGCGTGGTCGTCAATCTCGAAACCGCAGTGGAATCTGTGAGAAAAGCGCTCGATGACGCCGAACTTATCACCGGTATGAAAATCGAATCAGCGTACGTTAGCATAGCCGGAGACCATATTAAGAGTATAAACAGCCGGGGAGTTGTCGCCATCGGAAAGAACAGTGTGGAGATTGTGCCCTCCGACGTGGAACGGGCCATAGAAGCTGCAAAAACGGTGGCTATTCCATCGGACAGGGAAATCATACACGTCCTGCCTCAAGAATATACTGTTGACGATCAAGGCGGCATTAAAGATCCGGTCGGATTTTCGGGGGTCCGTCTCGAGGTGGATATCCATATCGTGACCGGATCGGTATCGGCGGCGCAGAACATCTTGAAATGTGTCGAGCGATCGGGAATCCAGGTGGACGAACTTGTTCTCGAACCCCTGGCGTCGAGCTATGCTGTTCTCACAAAGGATGAAATGGAGCTCGGCAGCGTCGTCATAGATATGGGTGGAGGCACGACCGATCTCGCCGTGTTCCATGAAGGAGCCGTGAAACATACCGCGGTAGTCAGCATAGGGGGCAAGAATATCACCAGCGATCTGGCCATTGGATTGCGGACACCGCTGGATCAGGCCGAGCGATTGAAATGCAACTATGGCTCGGCTCTGTCTTCCCTGGTGGATGCAACCGAGATGGTTATCGTCCCGGGAGTGGCGGGCCGTGAGTCGAAGGAAGTGTCGCGGTCGGTGCTGGCATCGATCATTGAACCGCGAACGGAAGAGATCTTCTCTCTGGTGGCCCGTGAATTGAAGAGGGGACATTTCACCGAGATGCTGGCTGCGGGCGTTGTATTAACCGGTGGGGCGGCCCAGCTCGAGGGAGCGTTGGAGCTGGCAGAGCAGATATTCGATCTGCCTTCTAAGCTGGGCACACCTCTGCAGTTCGAGAACAGTGCCGAGATCACCCCCGGACCGGCATTCTCCACCGGAGTAGGTTTGATACATTATGCTATGTCTCGGCCTAACGGGGGCGGCCGCCGTTCCAGGCCGCGGCGATTGGGCCGGAGCGTTGACAAAATCAAAAGATGGTTAAATGAATATTTCTAAATAACACCTATGTCTCCTTGGAGGGGAAAGCAGGAAGGAGAATTATGGTATTTGAGTATGATTTCAGCGAGAGCAACGGATCCAAAATAAAAGTCGTCGGAGTTGGCGGCGCAGGTGGGAACGCGATCAACCGGATGATACGATCCGGTTTCAACGGGGTCGAGTTTATCGCTATCAACACTGACGCACAAGCGCTGGAGACATCGAGGGCCGATCTCAAGATCCAGATCGGCAAAAAACTAACCAGGGGATTGGGCGCCGGAGCCGATCCGGATATAGGAAGGAAAGCGTTCGAGGAGGATCCTGAGCCGACCCGGCAGGTGCTGGAAGGCTCCAATATTGTTTTCATTACCTGCGGTATGGGAGGAGGAACCGGGACAGGTGCGGCACCGCTGATCGCAAAAGAGGCAAGGGACCAGGGGGCGTTGACGATTGGAATGGTCACCAGACCGTTTATGTTCGAAGGGCATCTCAGAAATTCACGTGCTAATTCGGGAATTCATCAAATGCGGGATTTCGTGGATACCCTCATAGTTATTCCTAACGATGGGTTGCTCTGCCTGGTGGATAGAAGCACGCCTCTTAACGATGCTTTCATGAAAGCCGATGAAGTGTTGCTTTCGGCAACCAAAGGGATTTCGGATCTAATCTTGATACCCGGTCTGGTCAATCTCGATTTCGCCGATATCAAAACGATCATGCTCGATGCCGGCGAGGCGCTTATGGGCACCGGCATAGCCTCGGGCGATAACCGGGGCGAGATTGCCGCCAAGATGGCACTGCAATCTCCGCTTCTGGAGGAAATCTCGATTGAGGGCGCCAGCGGTGTCCTGGTAAATGTCACCGGTGGTTTGGATATGACCTTGTTCGACGTCAGCATGGCCACGGAGACCGTCCATGAGGCTGCTGGAAGCGGATCAAATATCATCTTCGGCGCCGTCGTCGACGATTCCTTGAATGACAGGCTGTTTGTAACAGTTATTGCCACCGGATTCGGCAAAAGCAAAAAGAGCGATGATCCGGGCGAGGAGATTGATCTTTTCGGATTCAAGACAGAGGGCGGCAAACGAATCAGGACGCGCAGGGCTCGTCCGAAGCGACAGATTCTGGATAGGGTAACATCGCCCAATTACGTGGAGGAGGATTTCCAGGTACCGACATTTATGCGAAACGTATCGGAGAGTAATAATTAGCCTTATATAATATTACGTGGTCGGCCCCGCCTTCGGCGGGGTCCTCGTCTGTCCCGCCTACGGCGGGATTGGCGCACGGGGGCGTATACGAACCACTAATTCGGTGAATTCAGCTGTCGTCCCGGGCGATGTCGATGGTGATGCCGATTGCGATTCAGCAGACTGCATTTACCTGAAAGCATACCTGTATAAGCAAGGACCTGCCCCACCATATCTTATATTTCGGGCCGATGTCAACTGCGACGGGGTAATCAACAGCACCGACTATACCTACCTATATAACTACATAAACTACGGCGGGAGCATGCCGCCCAAGTGCTGCTACTGGATTTTGACCGATACCGTAAGCACCTACTATATTTACAGCAACGGACAGGTCCTCGCCGAATACGACGATAGCGGGAATCTGGTCTGGAATTACGTTTATGGCCTCGGACAGCAGCTGGCCAGGTTCAAATACACCACCCAGGACACTGTAAGACAGGTCTACCATAACGACCATCTCGGAAACGTCAGGGCATTGACCTCCGAAACCGGCTCCATCATCAGCCAGGTCGATTATTATCCCTTCGGCGACGAATTGAGCTTGACAGGCTCGCCCGGCCGGTATACATATAATGGGAACGAGTTCGACGATGAATATGGCTTTGATCTGTATTACTACGGAGCCCGCTATATGGACCCAGTCTTAGGCCGCTTCACCACTCCGGACCCAGTGAGAGATTTCGTCAATCCTTACAGCTATGTGCGCAATAATCCGATGAACCGGATAGATCCCACCGGGACGACATCCGCACCGCGCACGATATACAACATGATATGGATTGACACGTTTACGCAATTCAAAAATGATGATGAGGATACGTTTTTTGATACTAGAAGCAAAAAAGACATAGTAATAGACGCAATTATAGAAGGGATAAAAGCTCTCGAACGGATGCAGGCTAAATATGGCTCGGAGCAGGACAAAGCAGACTGGGCGGCGATGGCGCAATGGCTGATAGACATTTTAGATCCCCATAAACCGGGCAAATTAATTCTGGCAAATCCCCTACTTTGTTCAGATAGGGAGAAATATGACATTAAACAATCGGATGTGGCGTCTGCCGAGCTAGTCCATGATGCCGGGACTGGCGATCTTACGCGCGCTAACCTAGTGGTCAACGAACTTTTTGCTAATTCCAGCTATCCTACAGAATTCTTAACATCGTACATCATACAGGAGGCTGCTCAAGTCCGATTCGCGCAACAACATCATATAAGTGAATTCGGGATAGGAAGCGCAAGGGAACTGACTTCTGGGGTCCGATCAGCAGCTGTGGAGCGATATACCAGAGCCTCAGAACAATTCGGCTGGCGACATCAGCTAACATATATGAGCACGTTCGTGGACAAATCAAATAGAAAACGATACCCGGATGCTGCAGTTTGGTATGGGCTTCTGGACGCATATCAGAAAGAGGGCTTTGATAAAGTCTTCGACTGGATTTGGCAAAATTACTATCGATAGACAGGTGGCTGCTGATTAAGGACAGGTATAGGAGGCGGATATGATAGCCGTTATTTTGTCATTGCTTTGTCTATACGCTGCACCTGATGCTAAGAGGTGCGATGCCATAGACTATCTGCTTGATAGCGGATTGTTCGGAATATACAGGGACACGGTATCATCGCCTGACACGGAGGCGTTGGCTTTAGAGATGTTAGGTTCCCGGCGAAGAGGTGATGTTGATGGAGTTGAATACGAATATTCCTACGTTACGGATAGGTACTCACTTGTAGAGATTCCCTGCGCAAGCATTTACCATCTGGGGACATCCCCTGTAGTGTTCGTTGGAGTTGGCCTAAAATCCGATTGGATTATTTTCAATGGATGCGATTCATCCCTGTACGTGTTTGGTAGTAGCCCTGTATATTTCTCACGGGTGTTTAAGTCATTTTTGACAGCTGCTTCTGATGATTCTTCGATAGTGCATATATTGGCGCTCTATCTCAACACCCGATCCGTGTACAATCCTACTTTAATACTAAGAACATATGAGGATTTTGCGTCTATGATTCAAGGGCATGTAGACTTGGATGAGTTAGATATTATGCCACCCTATAGCGAAGAAGATCGGCAGAAGGATATTCGATTGGTGAGGGAAAAAACAAAGCCGATGGCAATCAAAAAAACCCTCTATGGTTACGACATATTCGTGTATACCTGGAACAGTTGCACGGGTCAAATAGAATATTGGGTTTTCGAAATTGAGCCGTATTCTATGAAGGTGTCCGATCATTCAATAGTGCTAGAGCAGGTGGGACCTATTGATAGTTTTCCTCGCTGAAAAGCCATTTTAGCGAATTACGGTTTTGCCATCATGGGCCATTATTTGCCGGACCCAATGACCATATGTGACAGATTTCTATTCAGTAAAGAACCCTGTGATTTCTGCATCCGGTACCTTTCCGCATTAATCTTCGGCGACGAATTGAGCTTGACGGGCTCGCCCGGCCGGTATACATATAATGGGAATGAGTTCGACGATGAATATGGCTTCGACCTCTATTACTATGGAGCCCGCTATATGGACCCTGGCTTAGGGCGCTTCACCACGCCAGATCCGGTGCAGGATTTCATAAATCCTTACAGCTATGTGAGGAATAATCCGATGAACCGGATAGATCCGACGGGGACGGCATCGGCACCACGCACGATATACAACATGATATGGATTGACACGTTTACGCAGTTCAAAAATGATAATGAAGATATATTTTTTGACGTATTGACCTCGATTACTGAGGCGGCGAGAAAACTAAGGGAAATACTAGCGCAGGCAAAAGAAGTAGCCGACGATCTGGCATCGAATTCGTTGGTGGATGATAAACAGGAATGGGCCGACATGGCCGTACTCATGCAAAATATGATAGATCAATTGGATGCCTGGAACTTTACCGATCTTGTACGGCTAACAGATGAAGGGAGGCCTCTATGCGCGGGGCAAGGATACCTGATGTTAAATCCCGGCGAATTCAATAGATATATGTCCGACGAAAAGATGAGTTGAGAATGGAAAATGTCATATGTTGTCCATGAGGTAGCGCATGTATCCTTTCATCGAAACGAATATGGGGGAAATGAGGAACATTTCGCTGCTCGAATGGAATTCGGCATGTATTATAGAATGGGGAAAAAGCTCAACAAGGAGGAAATGGACAGGGATCAACAAAACCAGTACAATCCCAATATGTTCTTAAGGGAATTCAGATTAAGGTACTTTACTTCGATCGCCTATCTCAAACACGGAAACGAGCTTCACTATCAGGAGGTATTGCGTGAATGGTATGAGCACGCGGCTCGCTTAACTGAGTGGCGCGTGGATCCTTGGTCAAGATAACGGAGGGTAAGCATGAACAGAAGATTTGCGTTTTTATACACGCTTGCGATCGCCATTGGGATCAATTCAGCAGTGGCAGCTAAGACTTCGACTTTTCACTGGGGAAACAGCCTTATTTATGCTCCGGGTCCGGTTACAGGTGACTATTTTTATGCTCTCTATGACTTGAAGGCGGATAATCCTATTTTCGAGGGGGACATCGAGTTTTTGGAAGAGCACGTTCCAGCACTCGAGCACGGTGAATGGTTGCTCGAGGGCCTGGAGCCTGTCCGAACATTTAAGTTGATCGGCATTGATTCCATTTTCGTGCATAGGTATGAAGGTCGGGCGGGCCTACACAATTCTATTTTTCTTCTGTCAGATACGAAAAGGGACCGGAGGATTCTCTTGAACAACATATCGCCTGAGTCTTTCAGTTTCTTTTGGAGCGACTATTTTATAGAGGACGATAATATAGATTACATTTTTCTTTCTCGTCTATATCTCGTTTTCTGCGGCATGGATAAATATATCTATTTCGTCGAAGACGCTTTTGACACAGGGATAGCCCACGCCTTTGCAGGGGGGCCAGGGTTCCAGAACTCGTCGGGCTTGACGAGCAAAGACCTAATTGACTCAGGGGCTGAATGGGCGAAGCGCATAACTGCTCCTTGTATCCGCCGCAAAGCCGGCCATATTGAGGTTGAGCTCTATGCATATGTCTTAGATGAGGTAAAAGTCTATCGTTATCTGTTCTATTATAAGGACAGCATCCTAAAGTACGTTGAAAAAGAGTTCATATCACCGACGAAACCACCTCAAGAATAACCGCGCACCGGAGAAAGCCGGGGCGTTTTACCACCCCAGATCCGGTCGTGGATTTCGTTAATCCTTACAGCTATGTGCGTAATAATCCCGTAAACCGGATAGATCCTACGGGGGCCTGGAGCAATGATCCCAAGTACGGCTCCTGTACCGGATATGATTTTGGCCTATCAGATCCCTTCTGGTGGGTCAGTTCTAAAGCATATGCGGCCTGGAAGATGGCCAACACCAGCCAGGCGGAAATAGACTGGAGGAACAGCCTGGTCAACGATGGAAAGGAAGCGGCAGATTTCCCCTCCGGCATTTATTTCGCCCGGCTGGAGGCAGGAGAGCAATCGGACAGTATTAGAATGATTTTGTTAAAGTAACAGATCATAGCTATGGTGTCGACCGCAGAGGGTGGACACCACGATAATTTTCAAAGCCGAGCTTTTTATAGGACATATTTTCATAATATATTGAACAGAACCTCTACCCGTTTCGTCTATTTCTCTTAACGCGGTTTATAGCGTTTATATGGTCGCGAAGAGTATATGAAAAAATGTGTGCGCCGTCGCCCGTTGCCACAAAATACAAATAACTCTCAGCCGTCGGATTTACGACCGCCTCCAGCGATCTTACGCCGGGATTGGATATCGGCCCGGGGGGCAGACCGTAGTTCCTGTACGTATTATATGGGGACTTATAGGTGAGATCTTTCCTTAAGAGCGGACGGTTCAACCCGCCCATGGCATAGATGACGGTGGGGTCGCATTCCAGACGCATCCTTTTTTTAAGACGGTTCAAAAATACCGATGAGATAGTCGGGCGCTCAGAATCGATCATGGCCTCTTCCTCGATCATGGATGCCAGCGTAACGGCCTCATGAAATGTCAGGCCAAGCCTGTTGGCTTTTATCTCAAATGAATCCGGCAGAGTATTGAAGAAGTTATCCACCATTTTCGAAATCACCCCGGCGGCATCCTCTTCGTAAAAGAAATTGTATGTGCTCGGAGATAGATAACCCTCGAGGTTTTCCGCCTCGATTCCAAGCGAATCCAGAAGATAAGGGTCGGTGACGATTTTCTTGAACTTTTCGACGTCCAGCCCGATGATGCTCTCCAACAGCCTCGCCGTCTCCGCCATGGTATATCCCTCGCGGATGGTGATATTGAAGGGGGCAGCCTCTCCGCGAGTGATAATCCTCATGATGCGGGCCATTGAATAGGACGGTTCGATGGCGTAGCGGCCAGTTTTCATTCTTGCCCCTTTTCCGAAGAGCTTGCCGAAGAATATGAAATTCGATTTTGACGATATGGCGCCCAGTTCCTCGAGATGCCCGGCGATATCGCTTAAGGTCTCGCCTCTCTTGACAATGATATACCTGGTTTCATCCTTGAATTCGCTTCTGGGGTGGGGGATATGGTAGGCATATATATAAAATAATCCGGCCGCGAAAAGACAGAATATGCCAGCGATGAGAAACGCTCGATACGATGACATAACGATCCTACTTCTTGCTCGCCTTGCCGTCCAGATAACTTTGTAGAATCACAATTGCCGAGAGCATATCTACCCTTCCCTTATCAGCCCCTGTTTTGCCGCCGGTTTCATGCACCTGCTTTATCGCCTGATGAGTCGTCAAACGCTCATCAACCAACTCAACCTCAATATTCAGCTTCTCCCTAATGATTTCGGCCAGGCGCCGTGATTTCTTAGCCGCCTCCCCTTCGGAACCGTCCATGTTCCTGGGAAGCCCCATTACGATCAGGGAGATATCCTCATCGCTTGCGATTAGCCTGAGCTTTTCAATAAATCGCTCCCTTCCGCCGTATTCAATAACGCCGAATCCGGTGGCGATCCCCAGGCTGCTTTCGGCTATGGCCAGGCCGACCCGTTTGTCTCCAGGGTCGAGCCCGAGTATTCTGAGAGGTGTGTCAGTCATCTGCCTTCGGAAACACGCCGCTTGAGAGAAATGCCCTGTAATCGGCTATGGCCCTGCGATGGGCGCTGAAGGCGATATTGGTGGGCAAATCATCCAGCCCGAAAAAGTCAACCTCAGCGGCGTCATCACCCGGTTTTAGTTCTCCGCCGATAATGTCCGCCAGATAGAGAATCAGAACCACCATCGTTCGTGGATCGTCGCCGGCTTTATAGTTCCAGAACAGGCGAGTGATTTTGATATCGAGCCCGGTTTCCTCTCTAACCTCGCGGATACAGCATTCCATCGGCGATTCATCGTACTCCATGAAACCGGCAGGCAAAGTCCAGCCCCCTATTTCAGGAGCGTATTTCCTTTTTACAAGCAAGAGCCTGTCGCCATCCGATATTATAGCTCCCGCCGCCGGAACCGGGTTTTTATACCAGACGAAATCACAATCGGGGCATCTGAGACGTCTTCGCCCGTCGAGCTTTTTTTCGACCAAGATCGCTCTGCACCAGGGGCAAAATCTATAATCGCGCGCCTCTACGAGCTTATGTTCGGCGGGGATACTCAATCCGTCTTCGGCTCCTCCAATTCGAGATATGTTACATTTCCGAAATCTGACAGGGAACCGACGATTGCAGATGTATCGGCCAGAACCATTACGCTCATCGATTCGGGCTTTAGATATTTATCCGCCACCCTTTTTATGTCGTCCAGGGTAACGGCCCTGATGTTGTTGAGATATTCCTGATAATAATCCGGGGGGTAATCATCGAACTCCAGCGACATCAATCGGTTGACAACTTCTCCGGGCGAATCGAATTGAAAGACGTAGTTATTGATATATGAGTCTCGAGCCGTTTCGAACTCAGCCTCCGATGGCAACTCGCGCCGGATTCTTTCGAATTCCTCCATAAAGATCTCAAGTACACGGTGGGCAGTTGTCGTCTTGGTTTGCGAATATGCATAGAAAAGCCCGAGGTCGCGGCTGCCGGTGGGAAACCGGGACCTCACAGAATAAGCGAGCCCCTCATCCGACCGAACCCTGGTGGTCAACCGCGAGGTGAAGCTGCCGCCGCCCAGGATGAAATTCATCAACGAAACGGCGTAATTATCGGGGTTATCGCGTTTGATACCCAGATGTCCAACCCTGATGTTAGCCTGCGTGATGTCTTTATCAATGACAAAGACACCTGGCTTGAAAGAGTAATCGACCTGCGGAATC
>CBEWDL010000021.1:0-28401 GCA_965555375.1 uncultured bacterium | reverse complement strand
GAATCGATCCTGTTCTCTGCTGCTACTAAAAACCGCTAGCTGGTACAATTTTCGAACGCCGATTGTACACAATTCCCCTTCCCGGATACGAAAAGCCCCGACCGGAACCGGGGCTTTTTCGGTAATTAGTCGAATTCTATCTCAACAGCAACATTTTCTTCTTAATTTGCCTATTCTCTGTACTCAATTTGTAAAAGTAGATGCCCGATGAAACAGATCCATCAGCCGAATTCTTGCCGTCCCAAATGATCTCGTGATAACCCGCTATCACGGTTTCAGACAAGAGAGTCGTGACTTCCTGGCCCAAGATATTGTAAATCTTTATAGAAATAAACTGGTCTTCAGGGTTTGCGAATCTAATGATGGTGTTGCTGTTAAAAGGATTTGGATAGTTTTGATTCAAGCTTAGCTCTTTTGGCAGAAGATCATCTGAAGCGATTTTGGGTGGATTAAGTGAGTCAGAGACATAATATTTGCCTCTGCATAAGAATACGAAATCTCGTGTCTTATCTTCAGGAATTTGGTAATAAGGAAATGATAAATTGATAAATTCTTCGGAGACAAAACCGACGAATCTATTATCAGGCCGTCTCAGGGTGTTGAGAACCTTAATCGAATCATTCAATACCGCAATGGATGGTTTCAAAAGCGATATCCCAGAGCGCAATAACCTTACCCAGGAAAACCCGATAAAATCCGCGCGATAACGTCTTGTCCACTTGTACCTTACTTGAATGGAGGCGGCAAAATGCTCCGACAAATCCACAAAGAAAGGTTGAGGCCTCCTTCTTGGAAATGCCCGTTCTACAACGTTCCAGTTTCCGGCATCGTCCATGACGGAAATAGTAAGAATATTGGGGCGAGGTCTTCCGGTTATCAAACCCGTTATGCCTTTGGCCGGAGGTATTACTGAGGAGCCCGAGGTAGTGGTCTCCAAACACAATGACATTGTATCCAATCCCTCATAGGTTAAATCTATCCAGCCCGAATCATCGCGAACGTAGAATATATTATCGACATATAGAATCTCCTGCAATACGTCAACGCCTCTATCGTCGACAGCTGAAGAAGGGGGAACGGTAAGCAAAATATCGTACATTCTGCCATCGGGAGATAGCGTCAGATCAGCTCCGGGTTCGTGATCAATTGTAACCAAGCTAACCCAATCGAGGCTGTCAACGGCGTTTTCATCCTCTCTGACAAAGAATTCGTACCTGCCGGATTGAGGCTCAGGGCTATCGTGAAGGAATATATAGTCATAGACAAGATTTCCGCCGCCAGACGTATCGATTGAGGCATTAAGTATATTGTTTTGACGCAATGTATCTGATCCGTTTAGGATATATAAGAAGGGGCATTCCTCTCCGCAGCGCCGGAATGAGATAATTCTCATGGTTGATAAAGATGCTACTCCATTTAAGTCTGAAACAGTGCATTCTATTTGCGACGTTCCCGGCCCAGGTGCAGCAGAAGTCCAATCCCTTGGAGGTGCGTATGTAATTGTTCCGACGCCATCTCCATCATAGTCCAATACTGAATATCCGTGATAAGGATCATCGGGATGAAAAAGTCTCCCGTTATCCACTTCCCAATGATAATGAAATTCAATATTTTCGGGGTTAGGGTCAACGACTTCATAGGTTATCGTTCGGCTATCCAGATAGTCCTGAATGCAGCTATATGAATTTGCCTCGAAAACTTCAAAATACGGCGTTGAATTAGTATTAAAATCAACAGTATGTCCGCAGATTTCAATGGTATATATGTCAATTGGAGCTTGATTACCGTTATCGTCTTTTCCATCCCAGATAACAGCAACGTCGCCGGGGATATCACTTCGACTAATAGTCCTGATAGTTACATTAGACGAATTTATTATATGAATTGAAATGCTGGCAAAAGCAGTGACCTTATAGGTTATCTCTACCGGCCTGTTAACAGGGTCTTGAGGATAGTCCCAGCCTGCCGAGAGATTGAGTATGTCGACTCCTCTATCTCCTCTGAGACCTCCGGTGGTTTCCGTCCACATTTCCTGAATCGCCGCATCTGTCGTCACGCGGACACGAAGTATTTCGGGATATTCCACATCTTGAACCACTCCTTCCACAAAGGAAATATCGGTTGGAAAGAGAATTTGACCTGGCGAGTTTTCTGTACCGTATGTTCCGAATCTATCCAATTCCACGAGCTGAGTTTCATCATTATAGAATGTAATGGCACAAGAGTTATATATGTCAGTAGCCCAGATAATTCCAGTATGATCAACAGTCAAGGACATCAAGTGAGTGTTAACAGGAGCATGAGCGGTAAACTGATGAACAATATTCGGGTCGTTTCCCGGCGGTACCTGGTTGTTAGTATAACACTTAATCGCCCCATTCTCTTCTAATACATATAGCCATTCGTTATGCCCATATTCATCGCAATTCTGGCATGAGTTGTCAATCGCTCTGCCCCGCGCTATCGAAATGGGGTTATCAAGACCTGAAAGTACTGCACTCTGCTCATAAGTAAAATTGAGATATATTGGGTCAAAAGTATAGCTGTATTTTTTTGCAGTGCCTTCGTTTATATGCACCGCCCAGAAGAAATCATCACCGAAAGCAGCGGTTCCACCGTCGTCATAGCATACGTCGCGAGGGCCATCCCCTGTATTAATATACCCGGGATAGGGAGCCACGGCGGGCAGACTTTCGTGATTAAAATAGAGAACCCATACCGCGTCGTTTTCTACGTCCGGCGCGAAAATTAGTCTTTCAGGCGTTGACGAAAGCCCGCCGGTGAAGTGACCATTATGAGCCCAAATATTATCACCTATTCCATAGACCAACCGATTCCAGGCGGGGTCGGAGGCCACAATGATAGGTATCGGTGATCCTTGCTCCGTTAAGTATGAGAAAACGGTTACTGACCTGATTGCACCGAAAAGTCGCACCCCCAACTCACTCTGGGCCAAACCTGCTGAGAGCCTCCAGTGACCGGTGTGAGGTTGATCTTGATCAAAAGTATCCGCCGTGCCTATAGAATATATCAATATTGCCAATACTATTATTATTCCGGATTTCATCTTTCGCTCCCCCCTTCTGTTGATTCAGTGCCAATGTCTTGGCCATTCCCTGCCGCTGAATCATGATAAATCTGCAGGATTCTTTCAAGCAACCCATCCGAGGATAATAATAGCCAGGCTGATCCTGCCCCCTCAAAGATCAATTCTGATTTGAGCTTTTTAAGATTTCCGTTTTCCGTTGGAGAGTAGACATATACCTGTATTTGCGCAACCGCCCGGCTTGCCGATATATCAAAATCATGGAGCTGGAAATAAATTCCGGCCTTGATCTCACCAGACTGCACTTGCTGATTCTTGGCCTGAAGAATTCGGGTCATTTTGCCCCGGATTTTTCCGCGTGTAATAGGAATTCCGTTTTCGACATATCTCTCCGAAAATCTCTTGACGGCGGCATCCAACTCCCCCCTCTGTAACCCGGCCTCTATAAATGATACCGCGTACCTGAGCGAGGCGGTTGGATCCGGGTCTATCGGCGTCAGCTTTCGCGGGTCACTGGCGTTCGCTGAACCAGCCAGGATCAGAATTATGTTCAACGCGCTCATCAGAAGCCTTTTCATTATTATCTTCCTCCCTTTGAGTCCGAGAGACCAGTTTATTGACGTACTCCTTAGTCTCCAACGGATAACTGCTCGAGAACAAGCTTCCCGTCCCGCTCCAAAACCAATACCTTGCCGTTGCTAATCCACTCGGTGGGCTTGCCGGTAAACTGCCTGACCACTTCCCTCTTTTCAACATCGAAGAGATAATGCTCCGCGGCTTTAACCACCCTCGACACTATCCGTTTCACCGGCCCTGTACCGGCAAGCTCTTTTTCTACGTCCTCCTTTATAAAATGCAACAGGTGCTCGCTGCTCGGGACCCATGGCTTTAGCGACTCGAGATAGGAACTACCAGCGAGGGCTCCAATATCCTTCGGAAAGGCTTCAGCGATAACACCCGGCGGCGACACAAGCCCTCGCACCTCTATAACGAACAACTCCTCATTTGATGTAGCATCATATAGTTGCACAGGCTTATACTCCACCTTATTGAGACTCAAATAGTATTCCCCATCCGGCGAGAAATATATATCTTTGCACGGAGTCTTTTCAATTTCGTTTGTCTCCGGGTTCCATCTTAGTACTGATCTGCTGATGGTGTAAGGATTCGTAAAATAGAGCTTATTATCGTGCTCCGCCCAGTATAGCTCAGTAGGTAATGCATCAACATCCTTCGTTTCCCCTGAGCTGACATCAAAGACGTAAAGGCCCGTAGGGCGACGATCTTGGTAGTCCG
Source organism: uncultured bacterium (assembly GCA_965555375.1). Lineage (GTDB taxonomy): Bacteria > Zixibacteria > MSB-5A5 > UBA10806 > UBA10806 > CBDVBL01. The sequence continues at coordinate 24,059 of CBEWDL010000021.1, read as the reverse complement.
CATACGTCAAATCGCATGTAATATAGGCAATCTGATTACCATCCGGACTCCACATGTATCTCTGAGCGTCTGGTAGACTATAAAGTAAACCGCCGCCACTGTCTATTATGCGCAATCGTACTTGAGGAGGAACCTCGTACTTTCCCTCCCTTTCCGCTTCAGCCGTGCGAAACTCGCCGGCCTTTATATCGATGAAAGCGAAATAGTCGTCATTCGGTGAAACAGAAAGACTTTGTAACCGAAATTTATGCTGGACGTAAAACAAAGGTGTCGGTCCACCCTTTTCTAGCTTGTATATGATGCTGTCTCTTCTTGACACAAACAATGAATTAGTCTCTTCTTCCGCGGCCTCAGCTCCAGCGAAATGCGTTTCACCTGCCACTGCACCCGCCGTAGTCGCCGTAAAGACTAAAGCCGCAACCAGTGTCATAAATTCCATGCGCATATTACGCCTCTCTAAATGATTTCTTAAGATTGTTCTTAATTTCCTGTGCCATCCGGATCAACGATTCTGACATGGAAATGATCCACATGAGAATTGTCATTTACTACAACGCTTCCCTCCAGCCCGGAAAGCGCCACATTAACATAGATGACGAAAATATCACCGTTGGTAATAATCTGGTCAATGAGGTACTGAGTCGCTTCGGGGTCGTATAATTCTGGGTCGTTGACCAGGTTTAACGGCCCTTCTGTGCCGTTGTTTTTTACAAATCTCATATCTACGTCCAACCCATTTTGATGCGAATGGTGGTCGAGGATGTCAGGGTTTCCGTACCGGGTAAACGGCCCGCCTTCCTGCAAACTCAGATCGCCTATGCCTGCGCGCGGGATCGAGTGAACCTCATTCCATGCCCGTCCTGAACCCTCTATAGCATTGAGCAGTGCCAGGGTCCCCCAATCGTCTCTATCCACTGGATCAGTTCCGAGATAATGATAATATCCCGTGCCGCTATTAGGAAGATTTATTCCTCCCTGAAGCCAGCCGTCGTTGGGCAAACCGTGCGCAATACTGGGATTATCATCCCACACGTTAGGATCGAATCCATGGTGGGCGTTGGCATCATTGTTTTCAACGGCATCGCTTATGTCGTCGCCATCCGTGTCCCAGTTATAGCTCTCATTAGCAGGAGCTTGTTCGCATTCCGCGCCCAAAGTAGCTAATATGCAGATGAAGAGTACTGTACTGCTCCCCTTTAGTCAAGCGACATTTAAGAGAGTCTTCTGGCTGATTTTGCATGCTTTTTCCACCTGATTTGGCGATTTATAACCCAATGCCGAATGCAAATAACTCTCATTGTATTTTTCAATCCAATTATCCAAAGCTGACTCCAGATGACCTTCGCTTTTCCATTCCTGAAGCCACAAAAGCTCCTCTTTCATGGTCCGAATCATCCGCTCAGTGTCCGCGTTCCCCTTAGGATTGCCATAGCTGGTAAAAGCTTGCCTGATCCCTAGATTGGAACAGGCTTTCATGAAGCTCAGCGAGGTTGGCTGAGAACCGTTGTCCGACATCAACTGCAGGCCCCGGCCATGGACGCCCCGGGGAAACTGTCGATTCGCCGCCCGGTCTAAAGCTTCAAGCCAATGGCAGCTCTTAGCCTGAGAACCAGCATAATGGCCGACGATCTTTTTAGTATACCAGTCCAACACAATGACAATATAATTCCAGCCAGACTCGGTCATCACCTTGGTCATATCAATACCCCACCATTGACCAGGACGGTCGGGCCGGGGTTTCGGCCTGGAAGAAGTCCGCTTGGCCTTAAGCTTCCGATTCGGCTTAACCGTTAGACCATGCTTCTGCATCAGACGATATACCCGCTTCTTGTTGACTAAAATGCCGTCAACATACCGCAGATGAGCCCAGACCCGACGATAGCCCCAAAAAGGATGATCAACCTTTATCTCGCGAATGCGCCCCAGCAACTTCTCGTTGCGGCTTTTCACCGATTCCGATTCACCTCTCATAACAACTCGTCCTCGGTTTTTTTTAACTCCACCGTTAGAGCCCCGATGATCTGCTGCAACCGAGCATTCTTTTTCCGCAGACGATTAACCTCCCCGCCGTCTTTATCCGTCTCAAAGGCTTGGTGAGCTTCACTTAAAAACTTGTCCCGCCACTGATAATACTGAGCTTGGCTGATCTGATACTCGCTGCAGATCTCAGACACCGCACGACCCCTTAAACCTTCCAAAACCACTCGCGCTTTCGTCTTCGAATCCCATCTCCTTCTCTTCATCGCTGAACTCCTTTGTGAATTCAGCCACAAAATACTCTCTTAACTCCCATTGTCAATTAACGGGGAGCAGTATAATCCATTCTTTTTTCGGTGACAATATATGTTGCCTTTCCCTCTGCTTCAGCAAACAATGTTTTCCTAATGTCATGCATTATCTGACGAAGCTCGCTCGCCTCAGTCTGTGTAAGCTTTCGTTTGCTACCCGTACCCTTTATTTCATTGGCAAATTTCTTTAGTTCTACGGACGCACGTTCTGTGATGGAAAGACCAAAAGCCTCTAGACAGCTGAAGAATGCGTTAATATTGTCTAATATATAGCTTTCGCCGTGGACGCTAGAACCCTCAGACGCGTCTTCAAGATATCGAAGTGCTGTACCAAAAGCTATATATACAGATATGAACTTAGGCTGCATATTACCTCCATTCTACATGAAAATATATATTTTCTCTTAGCGAATTGCATCATAATTCGTGAAGTGGTAAGTATGATTTTTCGATGCGCGGTCAGGAACTCATTCCTGACCGCATCATAGTTCCGGGTGTCGGGTTTTGCATCCCAATGGCGGGCGATAAACCCGACCTACGGCTAATTATTGTCAAAACCACAAGGGTTTTGACCTACTTCAGCACGGTGAGGATCTTCGTGTCTGCGAAATCCCCCGCCTCTAAGCGATAGAAATAAATACCACTGGGAAAATCTGCGCCGTCGAACGTAACGGTATGAGAGCCCTCAACCGTCTGGTCGTTTACCAGCGTTTGAACTTCACGGCCGAGAAGGTCATAAACTTTGAGATTTACCAGCCGGGAATCGGGCAGCCAGAACGAGATCTTAGTCGATGCGTTAAACGGATTGGGATAGTTCTGACTAAGGACAGCGGTCTGCGGCAACGGCAAGCCGGGATCGGCGCCGGTGGTGAAATCGTAGATATAGATCCCGTTATCGGTTCCGGCCAGCAGCTTACCCTCGATATCGATATCGAGGCTATAAACGTTGAGGTTACCGAGATCGCCGGTGATATCGTAGAATGTCTCGCCGGCATCATTGGACATCAGCACTCCCCCACCGATAGAGCCTATGAAGATTTTTCCAGGCTTCGTACGATGGCAGGCGATAGGCACGTTGTGGACGGTGGGTGTTTCGAAGTATTCCCAGGTGTCGCCGCCGTCGAATGAGCGGGCCAGGTAAGCCCAGGTGGTCACATACAAGGTGTCCGGCCCGTTCGGCTCGTATTCAATTCGCGCCGGATTATAATCCTCGAGTCCGAACAACCCGCCGACATCCTCCCAGAGCTGGCCGAAGTCGGTAGTCCTGGCTACAAAGGCCTCCCCCGCGGCGTAAGCCTCATAGCGATTGTTGCCATGGGCTTTGACATCGATGATATCCAGAGCGGGCAGGCCAATGTTAGCATCAACGAAATGGCTGCCGTAATCATCAGAGGTCTGTATCCCATCGGCATAACAGGCATAGAAATGTCCGGGTAATTCCGCATCAAACGCCATCCGACGAGGATTGGGTAGATAGTTTATCAGATGCCAGCTTTCCCCGTCATCGGTTGAGTTATACAGCCCGGCTGACCAGGAATCCGATACGAGGCCAAACAAAGTGGCCGGGTCATGGGGATCGGATGAGATAAATGAAACGGGAATGTTTGACGCGATCTTGTTATGCCAGCTTTGACCGCCGTCGTCTGTCATAAACAGCCCCTCGTAATAGGTCCCGGCATAGATATAATCCACCGAGAACGGGCTGTTTTCCAGAGAAATTACCTGTTTTGCCGATAACCCGAGATGCTGCCACTGGCCTGTGGCTACAGGAGCTAATCCGAGCAGCATAATCACGCACAGGCAGATCATCATTTTATAATACATGGTCCTCCTCCCTGTTAAGGGTCTTCTATAAATATAATACAAAAAACAAAGAGCGCAAGTTCCATTTTTTGATTTGAGATTATGGATCAAGACCCCCTGAGTGTTACCCGTCGTCGCTGTCTTTGATGATCATGAGCATGAAATCCCAGTAGAGGAAATCGCGGTCGGGGTCCCAGATGTAAACTATGCCGTCAGTAAGCTCATAATATGGCATGAACATCCAGGTGTACCTCTCCTCGTCCGGGGAAAGATAAACCTGGATCACGTCCCTGTCCTCGATCATGTAATGATCGATCTTGATGTAATCGCCCTCATAATCCTGAGAAGATATTGAGCCTCTGAAGTAGATAATCGGAGCCCCTGACGGCCCCTCCGGCCCCGGAGGCCCCACCGGCCCTATGGGACCACGCTTTCCCTCGCAGGCGAATACTAAAGCCCCCAATATGATCAAGGCAATTGCTCTTTTCACGTTATCCTCCCCGGATAAAGTTGTAAACTATTATTGACAGCCACTATAATGGTCTATATCATCTATAATATATTCGCTTGTGGAAATCAAGTATTAAATGAGCGCCTGTCAGGAATCTGAGTGCATATCCATAAAGCGGATTTTTGCATTGTCAACCTCCGCAACCATTCGGTATTATTTCCAATAGAGGTTCGCTTTGCCGGTTTTTGAGTCGGCCGGGTGATAAGCTCAAAGATTGGTGAAATTGAAAATTCAAAAGATAGCGAAAGGAGAAGAATATGCCCCGTTTTGCAGTCATGGCCAGGGGGACGATCGAGGGCAGGAAGAATATTGCCCAGGCCAAGAAGATTTTTACGGAGGTCAGCAACCTATTCAAGGCCAAAGACGCGATGATCCTTAATGCCTACGCCATGATGGGACACTACGATTATATGTTTATTACGGAGGCGCCGGATCTGCGGACCGCTTTCGAGCTGTCGGCCATGATCGGGACGATGGGATCGCTGGTCTGCGAAACCCATCCGATTATGCCGCTGGAAGACCTATTTGAGATAATGTAACCATTCGCTTCGGCTGAAAAATAAAGCAGTCGAAACCGCAGGGGTTTTGATCCACAATCCGGGTGTCGGGTTTCGCCTCGTTTTAACCTCGTTAAACCCGACCTACGGCTACTCATTGTCAAAACCGCAGGGATTTTGACCTGCTGCGAAATACCTATTTCTTCCTGGGGCGGATGATCTGGTCCAGCTGCTCGTCATAGTTGTCGACGTCGAGCTGCACCCATAACGGCAGATGATCCGAAAGCTCCCAGCTGAGTTTTTTTTCGGATTTGCTGCTCCACGGGTAAAGCGGCTTGAAAGAATCCTGATAGAAATCGAGCACCCCGGCTTTATTGGTGAAACATCTGGTAATTTCGGGATAATGCAGGATTTGATCGTATCGGGCTTTCTTTTTAAGATTCGTCCCGTGCTCACCCCGAAGCTTATCCGGCATTTTCAAGCCTTTGCTGGTAATCGCCTTGAAAAGCGCATCGTCGATCTTGGGGATATTAAAATCTCCGGCCAGAATTATATCCTTGTCGATAACGTGCTTGTCTTTGCGACGGTCGTCCACCCACTCGGCCAGCATTTTGAGAGGCTTGATACGGGCCTTTTTGCCTTTACCCCATCGTATATGAGTGCCTATGATGATGAAATCGAAATTGCCCGCGCTGAAGGAAGCCATATACGGTTTTCCATACCAGGTGACTGTCGGGACGAATTCGTTGGTTTTCTTATCAAGCTTTCTCGGCTCATCGGCCTCTGAAGCCAACCCGGTGAAAGTGACGGCGCGTTTGTCGTAAACATAGGCGAACCGTTCCCTGTTGCCGCGGTGATCCTTGATGAAATCAGAAAAAACAACCCGCCAGTAAGGGCCGAGGATATCCAGCACTTTTTTCAGATCAGAAATATTGTCACGCACCTCGGCCACGGCGATCAAATCGAATTGCCACATAATCTCGGCTATGTAGTGAATTGACGCTTCCTCGCGCTCGGACTTGCCGAAATCCCTGATATTCCACGTGGCCAGATTGATGGTCTCGTCGAGTTTGGACGACGGGATCTTCGCTTTGCCGATCCGCTTTCTGAGGACCTTTAAACCCCTGGCGATCTCCTTGCTTACCTTGCCATGTTTCATGTTAGCATCCTCCTTTAAGATTAGCCCTTAGTGGTATTCAATCATAAATTTATCACGCTCTGCCTGGCAAACAGCCAAAAATGGGCCTGCCGGGCGATTTACTGGTTACGCCTAAAAGCAACAATTTTCGGTTTTACTGAAATCCGGGGGGGGCTATATTATACGCATTCCCAAGGATTTGAGCAAGTATTTTCTTCGGTTCAAGCTAGATTGTGGAATTATGGGCTTAAGGCTTGCAGATACGCATAAGAGGAACCACTGCGAATGGTTCCTCTGGCGCTATAGAATGCGGAAGGGGGGATTTGAACCCCCACACCTTTCGGCACCACCCCCTCAAGATGGCGTGTCTACCTATTCCACCACTTCCGCAGATTTTCCATGACCAATATTCGGAGGGATCTTAACGACCGGAGGTGTCCTGCGCCGGTGGGGGTTGCTGGAATAAGTCTCCGGGGCCTGCTTCCTCGCCGGCCGGAATTTCGCCCGGTACTGTGGTCGGCGGCGCCGATGGCGTCAGATCGCCCGGCCCCTCCTGCAGATCTCTGGCGACGCCGGATTCCACGCCGCCGCCGCTGGTTATTCCCAGCGATACAAACAAAGTGAGACTGGTAAGCATGAAACCGACGGCGATAAACGACGTTGCTCTTGAAAGGAAAGTGGCGGCTCCTCTGCCCCCGAATACGGCGCCGGAGAGGCCTCCACCGCCGCCAAAAGCACCGGCTAAACCCTCACCCTTTGCTGACTGCAGCAAGACAGTAACTATCAAAGACAGCGCGAACAGGACGTGAACTACAAGCAAGAAGGGGTAAAAGATATTCATACTTTAATCTAAACCTCCATACTACTTTTCGACAAGGGCAAAAAATACTTGAAATCGGAAATATGTCAAGAGGTTATTTTAAGGATTCGGCTATACGCAGGAACGAATCGGCCTTCAGGCTGGCGCCGCCGACAAGGAAACCGTCGATATTCTCCTCTCGCCATAGCGAACCTGCATTCTCAGGTTTCACCGAGCCGCCATAGAGAATCCGCATTGATTCCGCCGCCTTTGCGCCCCAACGATCCCCGATCAGCTTTCTTATGAAACGATGAACCTCCTCCGCCTGTTGCGGCGTGGCGTTCTTGCCGGTGCCGATGGCCCAGACCGGCTCATAGGCTATCGTTAAACGGCCAATATCAGCGATATCTCCCAGGCCGCCGTCAAGCTGGGCTTCCACGATCTTTTCGGTTATGTCGGCTTCTCTCTGGTCGAGGGTCTCTCCCACACATACAATCGACTTCAAACCGGCAGCGAGAGCCGATCTGGCTTTCGACAGCACCCGCTCATCGGTTTCGGAGAAATAGGCCCGCCTTTCGGAATGGCCGATGATTACCCATTTACAGCCGGAGCTTAAAAGCATAGCGGCGGAGACCTCGCCGGTAAAAGCGCCCTCGCTTTCCCAGTGAAGGTTCTGTCCGCCGATTTCTATATTGCTGCCGTCGAGCGATCCCACAACCGCTTGAAGCGAAGTAAAAGGCGGGCAGACGACAATGTCCGCCCAGGCGCAGTTTGCGAATTTCTCCTTCAGCTCACCGGCCAGTTTCCCCGCCGTTGAGGGATCGGTAAACATTTTCCAATTTCCAGCGACGAGCGGACGTCTCATTTTTCACCTTCCTTGTCAGTCAAAGCCGCCACCCCAGGTAAGGTTTTGCCTTCGAGAAATTCTAAGGATGCCCCACCGCCCGTGGAGACATGCGACATTCTCTCGGTCACCCCGGCCCTGGATACTGCCGATGCCGAATCTCCACCACCGACGATAGTTATACATCCCTTATCGGATGCCTGCGCCAGGATTCTGGCGACCTCGAATGTCCCCGTAGCGAACGGCTTTTTCTCAAATATCCCCATGGGGCCATTCCAGATAACAGTCCCCGCAACCTGAATTATGCTCTTGAAGTGTTCGATGGTTCGTGGACCGATATCAGCCCCCACCATATCCTTTCCCATGCCCGCAGCGACGACGGTCTCCAATGAAAACGAATCGGCGTCGAGATCAGTGGTTACGACGATATCAATCGGCAGGACAATATTTACCTTGCGATGCTCCGCCAGCATCATGATGTTACTGGCCTCGCTTATCTTATCTTCCTCCAGAAGCGAATTACCAATTTCATATCCTTTAGCTTTAAAAAAGGTGAAAGCCATACCACCGCCGATTAAAAGATCGTCCACTTTTTGAAGCAGGTTTGAGATCACGTCTATCTTTCCGGAAATTTTGGCCCCCCCCAGAATAGCCACAAAGGGTCTTGCGGGATCCTCGAGCGCCATGCCGAGGTAATCGAGCTCCTTTTTCATGAGGTAGCCGGCAACAGATGGCTCGATGAAGCGGGTGATACCCTCCGTTGAGGCATGCGCTCTATGGGCGGTGCCGAAAGCATCATTTATGTAAACATCGCCTAATTTCGCAAGAGCGCGAGCGAATTCGGGATCGTTTTTTTCTTCCTCTTTATGAAATCTCAGGTTCTCCAGGAGAATTATTTCACCTTCCGAGAGTTTGGCGATGCGCTTTTTGGCGGAGCTTCCGATGCAATCCTCGAAGAAATGGACCTTTCGCCCCATAAGTTGGGATAGCCTCTCTGCGACCGGCTTTAGACTGAGATCGGGCTTGATCTCTCCTTTCGGGCGGCCGAGATGCGACATCAATACGGCCTTTGCACCCGATGTTATGATTTTTTGTATAGTAGGAATGGCAGCCGTTATGCGAGTATCATCGGCCACTCTGCCTTTTTCAAGGGGAACGTTAAAATCAACTCGCGTTAAGACTCTCTTACCTGCCAGATCAACATCATCTATGGTCAATTTCTCCACTCATCCTCCTTTTAGCATGAGAAGGTATTACAGGGGATCAAATTCGACTATCACAGGGGCGGACCTCGGTGATTCCAATCCTCCCTGCGTCTTGGCGGTAACGGCGTAATAGTAGGTTCCGGCGGCATCGGGAGCATCCGTAGCACCGGTATCGTATACCGTTTGAATTATCTCCAGATTTTCAGGGCTTGCCCCTCTGTAAACATCGTATTCTGAAGCGCCCACGACCTGCTGCCAGGTCAATTGAACGTAACTTCCAACATCTTCGCCGGTCAGTCCGGAAGGCATTTCCAGAATCCCTGAGAAATAAACGTGGGCGTAATCAGATAGCTCCGATACGATATCGGGAGCCGATAAAGCCTGTATCTTGTAGTAATAATGGCCCGCAGTCGATGGCCAATCGTCCGCATACATTGTCCCCACAGTGTCCACCGGGATATATTCCCCCATCGAGCTGTTGGCCCGATAGATTATGAAATCATAAGCCGGGTCTTCGCTTCCCCAACTTAGCTGAACCCTGTACAAGTAATCATCGGCCTGTACATCATGCGGGGGCAAGGGCCTGGCTGTAAAATAGGTATATGCGTAGAAGCTGAATTGAGAAACATGGCCGAGATCATCGAAGGCTCTCACCTTGTAGAAATACTCGCCTTCCGACTGCGGGACATCATTGAACACGCTTTCTGTTGCTTCCCCTATATCGACATAAGGGCCGCCCGACGAGGGCGATCTGTAAACGATATAACCGTCGGCCTCGGGAACCAAATCCCAGATAATAATGACAAAGGTGCCGAAATTTTCCGCAACCACATTTTGGGGGCGCGTCAGATTGTCGGTGAAGAATACGCTGGCGGCGGATGATAACGGACCTTCCACGCCGTCAACGGTTTCGGTGGAGACCTTATACAGGTAATTTCCGGCCTCCGGAGGGATGTCGTCGTAATTCAGATAGCCGGCGGAGAGACGGGCTATCTGATGGTAAGTCTGGCCATCGTCAGATCTATAAAGAACGTAGGCGCCGGTCCATAAAACCTCGCTCCAGCTTATCTCTACATATAGGCCCATGTCGGTGGCAAGCACATGGTCGGGAGGATCGAGCCGTCCGTCGAAATATGCCCCCACGGTGGACGAGGGTTCTGATTCGAGCCCATTGGGGCCGACGATGGTAACTCGATAATAGTAGTTTTGGTGAATATTCGGAAAATCCTCATAGTGGGTAGATGACGTGCTGTCTAATACCACGAAGTCAGCATTCGGCTCTATGGAGCGATATATGTTATAATACCCGACGTTGTTTCCAGACAGCCACGTCAGATAGAAATTCGAGCCGCGATCAATCAGAGTTAATCCTGACGGAGGATCATAACGCCCATCGTATTCCACCATTGCCGACGATGAAGGCTCTGATTCGGTCGCCAGGGCCGAAACCGCAGTTACGTAGTAATGATAGGTCTCGTAGGCCTCGGGAACATCAGAATATGAAGATTGGGATGTAGAATCCAGGACCTGCCATGATTCCGGCGTCGAAACGGCTTGATAAACCTTATAATAAGCCGCGTTATCTTTGGGCGTCCAGCTTAGAGCGACGTGAGTAATCTGGTCGGATGCCTGAAAGCCTGAAGGAGGCTTGATGGTAGCTGTGAATTCTACCTCGGCTTCATTCGATGGGCCGGATTCGATGTTATCTACTAATCCGGTGATTCGATAGGCGTAAGCGCCTATAGCCGGAGGAGTGTCTATCATGTGGACTGTACCGGGCCAACCAGAGGCTTCACTCACAAGCTGGAAGTTATCTTCACCAGCAGCAGCGCGATATACATTATAGTCTTCCGTATGGTAAGCGCTTTCCCAGGTCAGCAGAACGGCTGCGTCATCGTCAGCGGCGATGAGATTTGCGGGAATCGGGGCTTTAAGGTCGACATTTACAACTACTTCCAAGGCAGGCAGAACAGCAACAGGATAGCGGGCAGTATGAAGGAGTTCACCATCGAGGACCTTATCGTATTCGACCTTATACTGTCCGGGGAGCAGTTCTATTTGATAGTCGCCATCTGCTGAGGTTTCCGCCATACTTGATTGACTCTGTGGCTTTGCCGGTCCTCCGCTGGTATGGGTGTAAGCCGACACGGTTATAGTGACTCCTGCCAGACCGACGCCATCGGCGGTAACCCGTCCGCTTATGAAGCCGTTGATTTGCTGAACCGGGTTATCGTCATCGGAGCATCCTGAAATCAATAGCAGAATAGCAACCGTTGAAATTATAAATGTATTCCGGGCCATAATCCCCTCCCCGGATAAAACAAGTTTTATCCTACCGGCCTGGCGATCCGACCGCCTAAGCCGCCATCTTCTTCAACATATCTATCATGCGGCAGGAAAATCCCCATTCGTTGTCATACCAGGAGAAGACTTTGACCATATTCCCGCCGGTGACCATCGTGGAAAGAGCATCTAATATAGATGAATGAGGATTGCCGACAATATCGACCGAGACTATTGGTTCCTCCATGTATTGAAGCACACCTTTCATGGGGCCGTCGGCAGCTTTCTGCATTACCGAGTTGACCGATTCGACGGAGACCTCGGTTTCCAGATCGGCGACGAGATCCACGAGAGAACCTACCGGAATCGGCACGCGCACAGCCACCCCATCGAGCCTGCCTTTCATATCCGGGATAACCTCCGAGATAGCCTTGGCCGCACCCGTGGTGGTGGGGATCATAGACAGAGCGGCGGATCTTGCCCTTCTGAGATCGCTGTGGGGCAGGTCAAGAATCTTCTGATCATTGGTATAAGCATGGATGGTGGTCATGAAACCACGGGCTATTTTAAAGTTATCATGTAATACTTTAACTATCGGCGCTAAGCAATTGGTAGTGCAGGAGCCTATGGAGATGATGTCATGTTTTTTCTTATCGAATTCATCGAAGTTTACCCCCTGCACGAAGGTTCCATCGTGCCCTTTTGCCGGGGCCGATATCAGGACTTTTTTAGCGCCGGCCTGCAGGTGTTTCCCAGCCGATTCTCTGGTTTTGAAAAGGCCGGTGGATTCCACGACGACATCGACGCCAAGATCACCCCAGGGTATTTTGGCCGGGTCTCTCTCGGCAAATATTCTCACCGATTTGCCATCGACTTCGATAGAATCTTTGCCCTCCTTAGAATCCCCTTTGAAGCGTCCGTGGACGGAGTCGTATTTGAAAAGATGGGCCAGAGTCTTAGCGTCGGTAATATCGTTTATGGCGACAAATTCGAGCCCGGGGTCGTCATAGCCAGCCCTCAATACCAAACGTCCAATCCGCCCGAATCCATTAATACCAATCCTGACACTCATTGCGCCTCCTTTAACTTATCAACCGAAAAATGTTTCGGCTACCTGATACAGGTCTTCCGATACCTGTTTTATTCCCTTAACAGCCTCGGATAATGGAATGGCGACGATATCCGTTCCTCTCAAGGCGGCCATTTTTCCGAAATCTTTTCTGTGAATCATTTCGATGGCTGCGATGCCGTAGCGGGTTGCCAGAATACGGTCGAAGGCGGTAGGTGATCCGCCGCGCTGGATATGGCCCAGTATGACAACCCGCGATTCGAAACCGGTTCTCTTTTCTATTTCATCGGCCACGACATTGCCTATCCCTCCAAGATAAACATGGCCGAAAGCGTCTTTTTCTTCTTTTTGAAGGATCATCTTTTCTTCGCCACTCGGTTCGGCTTTAAATGTTGCGCCCTCGGCAACCACGACTATGGAAAAATCACGTCCTTTGCCATGGCGCTGGATGATAATCTCGCAGACATTCTCGATATCGAACGGTTTCTCCGGAATCAAGATGACATCGGCGCCGCCTGCCAGTCCGGCTCCCAGAGCTATCCATCCGGTATGGCGTCCCATGACCTCGACAACCATTACGCGGTTATGAGATTCGGCGGTCGTGTGCACACGGTCTATGGCCTCCATGGCGATATTTATGGCGGTATCGTATCCGAAAGTGTAATCGGTACCGGGAAGATCGTTATCGATTGTCTTTGGCACCCCCACTATCGGTATTCCTCGCTCATCGAGAGCTTTTGCCACACCCATCGTGTCCTCACCACCAATAGCAATCAAGGCACCAAGCTTCAATTTCTCGAAATTTTCCTCAATCCGTTTTACTCCATCTTCTTCTTTGAACGGATTTGTACGGGAGGTTTTGATAATGGTCCCCCCACGGTGAAGAATTCCAGATATCTTGTTTCTATTCAGGGTTGTATACTCCATTTCCAGGATGCCGCGCCACCCGCCGATAAAGCCGATAACCTCGTAATCGTATATATCTACCGACTTCCTGACAATCGCTCTGATTACAGCATTAAGACCCGGGCAGTCTCCACCCCCGGTTAATAAGCCAACCCTTTCAGACATCGGATAGCTCCATACTAATTCCCCAGCATTTCTGCAAGCTCTATAAACTTCTTATTGAATGCTTTTCTTTTCTTAAGCACAACATCGAGGGGCGTTGTCTCAACCTTTCCCTTGACCAGGCCGACCATGCAATTGGATTTATTCTGCAGAAGCTCTGAAACCGCCGCCGAGCCGAGCCTTGTGCCGAGCAGCCTGTCAAATGAGGACGGCGATCCTCCCCGTTGCAGATGCCCCAGTACGGTAATCTTCGACTCGATGCTGGCAATTCTGGATAATTTTCGCCCTATTTGATAAGCCGTGGAAGCACCCTCCGCTACAACAATTATATTAGCCGCCTTGTTTCTCTTATACCTCTCAAGAATACGGTTGGCAATCTTCTCCAGATCGAATTCGACCTCGGGTATTATGGCGGCCTCGGCTCCTGTGGCGATGGCGGAAACGAGCGCCAGATATCCAGAACCCCGCCCCATCACCTCAATGATAAAGGTTCTCTCGTGTGATGACGCCGTGTCTTTTATCTTATCTATAACTTCCACGATATTGTTCAGGGCCGTATCGGTTCCCAATGTCATATCGGTTCCAAAAATGTCATTATCGATAGTCGCCGGCACACCAACCACACTTACACCTCGATCGGCAATGGCCGCAGCGCCTCTCAGGGTGCCATCCCCGCCTATGGTGATAAGACCGTCGCAGCCATTTTCTATCAAGATCTTGATGGCTTCCTTTTGTGCCTCCTCGTATTTGAATTCCTCGCACCGGGAGGAGCGCAGAACTGTACCTCCGCGCTGAATGATGCCGCTGGTATCCTTTACCTCCATCACAAAACAATCGTTGTCGAGGATGCCGGCGAAGCCTCTTCTAAAAGCCACGATTTCGACCCCGTTTTTTTCGGCCTCGTAGACAACGGCCCTGATACAGGGGTTCATCCCCGGGGCATCACCTCCCGAGGTTAACAGACCAATCCTGTTCATCATTCAGCTAACCTTCAAATCCCCAACAAGGCATTCATCAAAGTAGACATTATATCCCCGCTTTTAATACATAGTCAAGATTTTTATAGCGCAGGCTGGATGCATACAGCTTAAAACCCACTGGAGGGCGAAGGTGCGATATGACTCGGCGAAGACATATCGGGTATCGCCATGGTAGACAGGGACTGGGACATATGATATTCGGAATGTTAACGGCAGACCTTCCGCTGTGGTTGGAGTAACTCGAAGGCGGGCAAAAGAAAAGCCATTTTATCCCTTGATATTTGCCATCGGGATCAGCCGGGCTACTTTTCTGGATATGCCCACGCTATGAACCACATCGACCACCTCAGAAACATTCTTGTAGGCAAAGCCGGCCTCCTCCGCCAATCCGGAAAACGAGGCGGTGCGAACCAGGATACCCTCCTGCTCCATTTTCTGCTGGAGTTCGGTGCCCCTCACTTTCTTCCTGGCCGCCGCCCGGGACATCACCCGACCGGCTCCGTGCAGCGTCGATCCGAAAGTAAGTTCCTCGGCTTTTTTTGTGCCAACCAGAAGATAAGAGCCGGTCTGCATGGAGCCGCCGACCAACACCGGCTGTCCGGTAGTTCTGAAGACACCGACCAGATTGGGATTGCCGGGTCCGAAGGCTCTGGTGGCCCCTTTGCGATGCACAAGAAACTTCGCTGGCTTGCCATCAGTATCGTAGGTCTCGAACTTGGCTATATTATGGGCGACATCATATATAAGGTCCATACCCATACGCTCCGCCGGCTTGCCGAATACCTTGGCGAAACTCTGCCTGATACCATGAGTGATAACCTGCCTGTTGACAAAAGCAGAGTTGGCGGCACAGGCCATGGCGCCGAAATATGCTTTTCCCTCGGGAGAATTGATCGGCGAGCACGCCAGCTCTCGATCGTTGGTCTCTATTCCGTATTTTTTCATGGCGACCCCGAAACTCTGGAGATAATCGGTGGCTACCTGATGGCCGAAGCCCCTGGAGCCGCAGTGAACCATTACGACCACCTGACCGGGGCTTTCGACACCGAGCAATTTTGCTGTTTCTTGATCGCAGTCATTGTCGAAAGCGACGCTCTGTATCTCGAGATAATGATTGCCCGAACCCAAAGTCCCGACCTGATCGACCCCCCGCTTGAATGCTTTATCAGAGACTGCTGAGGGATCGGCGCCCGGCAGTTTTCCCCGTTGCTCGATATGGTCGATATCTGCTTCATAGGCATAGCCGTTTTTCAGGCACCAGGAGGCCCCCTGTGTCAATACCTCTTCAAACCCGGCCCTGCCGAGTCTCACAGACCCGCTTTTACCGACCCCGGCAGGAACGGTCGAAAACAGCGTATCCAACAGCTCTTTGAGTTTCGGGCGCACCTCCTGTTCGGTCAGATCCGTCTTTATCATTCGGACGCCGCAGTTGATGTCGAATCCGATCCCGCCGGGAGAAATGACGCCCTCATTCTGATCGAATGCCGCCACGCCGCCTATGGGGAAGCCGTAGCCCCAGTGGCCGTCGGGCATACACCAGGCATACCGGCTGATCCCCGGCAGACAGGCAACATTGGTAATCTGATTTATGACCCCCTCGTCCATGTCCTCCATCAGCTTATCGGAGGCGATGATTCTGGCGGGCACTTTCATGCCCGGCTTATAATCGGGCGGAATCTCCCAGATATTCTCGGTGATCTTATTCGGTTTCATATTAACCCCCTACAAATCCAAAATCATGCGAGTTGAATAGCCTTCCTTATCGACCCTTACATGAAGATCATGATAAGTGACCGCTTTCACGTCGGTCTTTATAACGTGTTTATTATAATCGATCCGTTCACCCCTGGCAACAGCTTTTAACGCCGTATTATCGGGAAGAATATCGACATCGAACTGCGATAGAAAAACCTTCTCGGTATCTTTGATGAATATGAGTTCGGCCATGTAGTTGTACAGGAGGTCTTCGATAGTTTCACCTTTTACTTCTAATTCGTAATCCTTAGCGGGATCAACGGTGGCCGGGTCGGTCATGGCATAGAAACAGGCCAGGGCGCAGTTGGCGAATAACTCATTGGCGCTGACACCGTAAGCCTCGAAAACAAAATCCGCCGAAGTGGTATCCTCGATAACCCTGAATTTCGGTCTTTTTGTCATCTTGTGTACCCCAGACAAAAGACGTCTACCAGCGCTGGATCTCCGGATTGCAGGGGCTTCGCTGTTTCATAAATAGTGGCACCGGTGGTTACAATATCATCGACCAGCAAAATCGCTTTTCCCGAGAGAGATGGTCCACGATTATTCGTCAGCGCGAACGCATTTTTGACATTCTCCCGTCTGTTGCTTTCTTCAAGCCTGGCCTGCTGCGTAGTGGGGCGGACGCGTTTCAGAATCTCCGTATTCAATTCTATATGAAGGAGATCGGCAAGGCGTCGGGCCAATATCTCAGATTGGTTGAAGCCGCGTTCCCGACGCCGAGACCTGTGAAGAGGAACAGGAATGATTAAATCATATTGGTTATCGGTGATCCTTTGATGGAGAGAATCAACCGCCATATCAACGAGGCGGCGTCCGAGATCAATGGCGCCGCTGAATTTAAACTGCGCCAGGCAATCCTTTAACAGCCCGTCATATTCTCCCCAGAAAAATAATCTGAGTCTTTTTCGTGCCCTGCAAAATTGACAGCGATCGCCGATTCCATCGGGGCGGCCGCAGAAAGGACAGATCGGCCCCTCCCCTATATTCGCCGTCTTCAGCATTTCGATGCATGACGCACATAAGAGCGGATCACCGGATAAGATGTTGCCGTTACAGCCGAGGCAGAACGATGGTGAGAGGAATTCTTTGAAATCGCCGTATAGAGAACGGGCGAACTCGGACGTTTTATGAATAACCTGGTTTATCAAGGACTCCAGCCTTTCTTCTATATTTCGAATACATAATCAAATAACCTATAATGGAACCTATAAACAGGAGAAGGGAAAGAAACTGATTATGCGTAAACTGCTGACGGCCGATTGTGGCAAAAATCATTGAATCTTCATAATATCTAGAAAAGTCGATCACGAAGCGCCAGATAGCGTACAGGGCGATAGTCAACCAGAATGAGTGGCCGTCGAACTTCTTGAATCTTTCGCTCCACAGGACGATCAACAGAATGCCGACACCGGCCAGCGACGAGTAAAGTTGCACGGGTATAAGCGGCGTATCCGGGAAATGAAATCCGGCGGCGGAGTTCGGAGGAAATATTACCCCCAGGTGGCTGTGGGTAGGCAAGCCATAGCAGCATCCGTTTAAGAAACACCCGACCCGGGCGATTCCCATTCCCAGGGCAAACATCGGCATCATGGCGTCGCAAATACCCCAGGGCTTCAGCCGCCTGATGACGAAGAATAAGTACGCCGATACCAGCGCCAGAACTATTCCCCCCATCATGGATAGGCCGGATATTCCTATCGTTCCTCCCTGAAAAGGATTGACTATATCGAAAAGATTATCCGCGAACTCGTCGAGGTGATAGATCACATAGAACAATCGTGAACCAACAATAGATGAGATAAGCACGATGAACGATAAGTCGATTATATGCTCCGGTGGAATGCCGGCTTTAATGGCCCGTTTTCTGGCCCAGGTTATACCGATCAGAAAAGCGACAGCCAGCATTACACCCCAGGAACGGATGAAACTTATCCCCAGGAATCCAAAAAGCTCGGGATACATCAGTACTCCTGCCAGTCGCGGTTAATTGCCAGTAAGAAACCGATGGCGGCCCAGAAGAATATAAGCGACGATCCCCCGTAGCTCAAAAATGGAAGCGGAAGGCCAGTTACCGGCATAAGGCCTAAAGTCATACCGATATTGATCAAAACCTGAAAAACGAGAATTGCGGTCAATCCGCAAGCGGCAAAGCTGTAGAACTGGTTGCGAGCCTTCAGAGCCACGGCAAATCCTCTGTAGAAGAGCAGAATGAACAGTATCAGCACGATCAAACAGCCGATGAAACCGAATTGTTCCGCGAGAACGGAGAATATGAAATCGGTATGACGTTCAGGGAGGAAGTTGAGTTTGGTTTGTGTTCCCTGCAGGAATCCCTGGCCGAACAATCCGCCGGCCCCGACGGTTATTTTCGACTGTATGATCTGGTAACCGGCGCCTCGCGGATCCTGGCCGGGATCGAGGAAGGTTATAATTCGCATCTTCTGATACTCGTGGAGATTGTTCCATATCAAGGGGGTAACCATTCCGATTGAAAGGTTGGCAAAAAAGAAAAATGCTCCCTGCCAGATACGCAGACGGGAGAGAAATATCAGTATTAGAACAACAAAGAAAAATACCGCCCAGGAAAACCAGTGAAAAGCACAGATAATGCTCAGGACTGGAGTCACAATAAGAACCACTCTGTTCAATGGTATCCCGGACCACAGGATCATGGCGAAGAACAAGGTGAAAAAGGCCAGAGAGCTTCCAAGATCCGGCTGCAGGATAATCAATCCTGCAGGCACGGCGATTATTGCAAGCATGATGATAACCCATCTAAATTCATCCAGCCTGGCCTTGCGGAATCCCAGGAATCTCGAAAGCGCCAGTACCACCGCTAATTTCGCTAATTCAGCCGGCTGGATATTGATCGGCCCCATATGAAACCATCGGGATGCTGATCCTTTCGAGGAAGCCAGCAAGATAACGAGCAGCAATATCGCCAGGAAATAATAAACGTATGCGAATGCCTCGTGAATCTTTAGAGGAATAAAGAATATGGCGGCGCAAACTACAAGCCCTGCTCCGAACCAGATCAATTGCTTCTGGTAGAGAGCTTTCGCCTCAGGCAACGGTGAATAATAAGTGGCAGCATAGATTAGCAAGATGCCGATAAGGCTCAAGATAAAGGCCGGAAGAAATATTCTTAAGTCGAAAGTTTTATTCATGGCTGGGTATTCATCGTATCTGGAGAATCCAACACCACCGGCACGTCCTCGAAATATTTTTCCAAAACTTTTCTGGCCAGAGGAGCTGCCACGGAGCTGCCATGACCTGCGTTTTCAACGATCACAGCGACTGCGATTTCGGGGCCTTCGGCCGGTGCGTAACAAACAAACCAGGAGTGATCGTCACCATGTGGGTTCTGGGCTGTCCCGGTCTTTCCGGCAACCGTAACACCTGCAATTGCCACCGAACGTGCTGTTCCGTGTTCGTCGGTGACGACGCCGAGAAGCCCCTTATGCAGAATATCGAGATTATCCTTATTGATTGGCAGCCGCCCCGCCATTTCCGGCTCCATTTTCAGAGAATCACCGTCAGGCGATATGATTCTGGCGACGATTCTCGGCTTATAAATGATGCCATTGTTTCCCAGGGCGGCGAAAAGCACCGCCATCTGTATCGGGGTTACAAGAAGCTCCCCCTGCCCTATGGCAAGATTCAGGATCAGGTATTTTGTCCAACCATCCTCTCCATATCTCGAATCGTAATATTCCGCCGAGGGAACCAGTCCCCCGAATTCGCCGGGAAGATCGACTCCGGTCGGCACTCCAAATCTGCAATCCTGCACCGTCTTGCTCCAGAGATCGAGTCCTATCTCGACGCCGAGCTGGTAGAAATAAACATCGCAAGACTGTATTATGGCATCGATGATGTTAAGCTTTCCATGACCGCCGGGCCGCCAGCATCTGAATACTCTGTTACCAAATTTCTTAGCTCCTCGACATGGATCGAAAAAGCTTTCCGTAGTGATGATGTCGTTTTCGAGACCGGGGGCAGCGGTGAACAGTTTCATTATTGATCCCGGCGGATAAGTTCCCTTTATGCTTCTGTTGAATAGAGGATGAAGAGAATCCGAAGAAACGGTTTCCCAGACCTCCCTAGATATAACGCCGGAAAACAGATTGGCATCGAAATTGGGAACCGAGGCTAAGACTCGCACTCCACCGTCGCGGGGATCAATAACAATCACGGCACCAGAACCGTTAAGAGCCAGTTCCCTTGCAGCGATCTCCTGCAATTCCCAATCGATCTCCAGCTCGAGTGCAGATCCTCTTACGGGATTGATTCTATCCTTTCCGGGCAGCTCGCCGAGAATCCTTCCTCCGGCGGTGACCTCAAGATATTTCAAGCCGTTTTGTCCTCGCAGATAACGCTCATATTGTTTTTCCAATCCCTCCTTGCCAATAACGCGTCCCAGGGAATAATTCCCGGAATTATAAATGCCAAGATCTGCCTTGGTCGCTTCACCGATGTAGCCCCAGATGTGAGAGCCGAGATTGTTTTCGGGATATAGCCTGGTTGGTTCAACCTGGAATATTATGCCGGGGAACTCCAGCGCATGTTCCTCGATATAGCAGACGGTTTCAAATTCGAGATCGCGCTTAAGGCGGATAGGTTGAAAGCGGCCCTGCCAGCCCAGTCTGATCTGTTCTTTTATCTTTTCCGGTTCCCGATTCAGGACCCGGCCGAGATGAATTGACGCAGAATCGAGGCTATTAACTTCGTAGGGAACAAGATAGATTGAGTAAGATGGACGATTCTTTACCAGCACGGTTCCATGAATGTCAGTTATTATGCCGCGAGGGGCCTGGATCGGCACTACGCGCACTCCGTTTTGCTCGGAGACTTTTTTGTAGAAGCCGCCGGAGAAAAGTTGCATACCAAATAACTTGACCACGATAAACAGCATGGATGCAATTATACCAGCCAGGAGAATATAATAATTCAACCTGCGCCTTTCACGGCTATCTGCGATCATAGAAGCTCCTTCAGGCGATGCCGTTGCCTCAATAACAGCAGCCCGAGACCACCTATCAGGGCCGAATAGACCGCTATCAAGAATGAGTCGGATATCGATCCCGGAAGGTTATCAAGAAAATAGCCCGGCCAGCTTACGAAGCGAAAAAGGATCTGATAAACGAAGGCAATCGCCAGTACCATCACAGTCTGATATAGACCGCTTTCTACATAAATCTTCTCCCGGATTATCCCGGCCGCCAAGCCGGTTAGAGAAATCAGCAGTATTATCCATCCGAGATTGAGGGGATCGATTAAACCGATTGTGAGCCCTGTGGCAAAACCGAACCATAATCCCATTCTCCATCCCTTTCTCAATCCAATGAAGGCAATACTAACCAGGAGGATATCGGGGTAGACCCCGCCTATAGCCAGACGGGGCGATATAACCATCTGAAAGAAGATGATAAAAAACCAGCCAAAGAATAAGTAAAGATAAGGCATTATTGCTTTTCCGGAGAGGAGACTATAACGAAAACCTCCTCCAAAATGGAGAAATCCGCACCCGGTGCGATGAGGATTTCAAGGAATAATTCCCCCTCTCTCCGTTCAGATTTGACGACCGTCCCGATGAACAGCCCCTGCGGGAATATTCCGCCTAAACCCGATGAAATGACCGTATCACCCACGGATACGTGCTGGTCAACCGGAACATTTTTCAATGAAAGATATGGCCCGCCCAAATAACTGACGATTCCCGAAGCCCGGCTTTGCTGGACACGGGCGGCGACCTTACAGCTTGGATCCAGCAGAAGTTGAACAGTGGAGGCTTTATCATCTACGGCTACCGTCTTGCCGATGATCCCGGACGGCGAGATAACCGGCATATTAATATCGACTCTTTTTTCTCTACCGGCATCGACAAGAATTGATTTAAACCGGCTGGTAGGCGAGATTGCGAGGATCTCCGCCGGAACGAGATAATACGGGAGATTCAGATCGAAGCCCAGCATCCTTCTTAGCCGTTCGTTTTCATACTTATGTTCTATCAGCGAAGCCGTCAGTACAGATAAGGAATCGAGTTTGCGATTGAGATGTTTATTTATTTCAAAAGTAGTATCAATCTTAAGGAGGTATTTATCGATCTCCACAAATGGGAGCAGGACCGATGCGGCGACGAGCCTGGAAAGGGTCGTCTTGAACCGCAGAGGTAAAGCGATCATGATGATCGAGATGATCATCACGATCGACACCGGTTTGAAGTGAGGACTTCTTAATATCCCCCTCACTGAAATCCACATCTAATCGTTAGAATCAAGAACCTCTATGAGGTCCTCCTTATATTTAGCCTTCATAAGCTTTTGCCGATTCTTCTCGCTTTTCATCAGGTATGAAAGCTTAGCCATGACGTTGAGATGGGCGCCGATAGCGTCCTCAGGAGCGGCTATCAGGAAATACAGATATACCGGTTTTCGGTCCATGGCATCGAAATCCACTCCTTCATTTTTGCGTCCAAAGGCTATTACAATTCCTTTCACGGCGCGGGTCTTGGCGTGAGGAAAAGCAACATGATAGCCAACGCCCGTGGTTACAAGTTTCTCACGATCCAGCACCGCTTTTAAAAGCTCTTCTTTGTTTTTTACCATCTGCGAGTTGGCGGCCAGATCCACCAGCTCGGTGATTATCTCATCCTTGGATTCGCCTTTCAGATTGAACGATATGACATCATCTTCACAAAATCTCGACAGTTTTATCATCGAGCCTCCAGTTAAAACTTCTCCGCTTCATCAATCAACATAATCGGAATATCATCGTCGATCCTGTAGCGCAATCTGCAATTTTCGCATATCAGTTTATTGTTGTCCCGATCATAATTTAAATCCCCCTTGCACTTGGGGCAGGCTAATATTTCAAGGAGTTTTTCAGAAAGCATCGGCAACCTCCTCTAATCTCGCTTAACAATCCCCAGCGATCTGAATTTGCTCAGCCGCTCCGTTAACAGCGTTTCCCTGTCTTTACGCATAAGTTTTTCTAATTCGAAAATCAATTTTTGTTTTAAAGCCATTGCCGTAGCGGAATAATCCCTGTGCGCGCCGCCCAGGGGTTCAGGTATGATTCCATCGACGACGCCCAGGGCAACCAGATCGTCGGAGGTGGGCTTTAAAGCATCGGCGGCCTGGATTTTATTCTGCTCAGCTTGCCTGGGGTCGTCCATATTTTTCCAGAGGATGGCCGCACAGCCCTCAGGCGAAATCACCGAATACCAGGAATTCTCAAGCATCAGCACGGTATCGCCCACACCGATGCCGAGCGCCCCGCCGGACGCGCCCTCGCCGATTATAGTGATGATGATGGGGACCTCGATGACCGACATCTCCCTGATATTCCTGGCGATAGCCTCCGCTTGCCCTCTCTCTTCGGCGCCTATGCCGGGGAAAGCACCCGGGGTATCCACGAAAATAATTATGGGCTTGTTAAATTTCTCAGCCAGCTTGAATAGCCTTAAAGCCTTGCGATAACCCTCGGGGTGGCACATGCCGAAGTTGCGGAATTGCCTCTGTTTCACATCCCTGCCCTTTTGCTGGCCGACTACCATCACCGGAGTATTCTCCAGCATGGCGAAGCCGCCAACAAGGGCCTTGTCATCAGCGAAGTAGCGGTCGCCATGCAATTCAATGAAATCGTCGAATATCAGCGCAATCAGGTCAAGCGTATATGGTCTCAAGGGATGTCTGGCCAGTTGAATTCTCTGCCAGCGGGATAGCCTGGAATGAACGTCCGATTGAATCTTGCTCCTTTTTTTCTCCAGTACACGAATTTGCTCCTCGAGGTTGCGGTCGCCGGTCGAGGCCAGATC
>CBEWDL010000020.1:0-28635 GCA_965555375.1 uncultured bacterium | reverse complement strand
GTTGAAGCCGGTATGCGCGAGGCCAGAACCGCTTTCGGCGATCCGTCGATATATCTCGAGAAATATATAGAAAGGCCGCGGCACGTTGAGTTTCAGATTCTGGCCGATAAACATGGAAGTGCGATTCATTTTTTCGAAAGAGAATGCTCGATACAGCGAAGACATCAGAAGATAGTCGAGGAAAGCCCGTCCACTGCGCTCGATGATGATCTGAGAAAAAGAATGGGCGAGACCGCCCTGAAGGTGGTTGAGGTATCGGGATATTCAAACGCCGGGACGATCGAATTCCTGCTGGA
Organism: uncultured bacterium; assembly: GCA_965555375.1. Lineage (GTDB taxonomy): Bacteria > Zixibacteria > MSB-5A5 > UBA10806 > UBA10806 > CBDVBL01. The sequence continues at coordinate 28,339 of CBEWDL010000020.1, read as the reverse complement.
TGAAAATAACGAATTCTACTTTCTGGAGGTCAACGCCCGTCTGCAGGTGGAGCATCCGGTTACCGAGTTGGTGTGCGGTGTCGACCTGGTTCATGCACAATTGCGGATAGCCTCAGGTGAAAAGCTCTGGCTTTCCCAGGATCAGATCAGTCAAAGGGGTCATGCGATCGAATGCCGCATCTATGCCGAGGACCCTGAAAATAATTTTTTACCGTCGGCGGGCAGAATTCTATTCATGAAGGAACCATCGGGGCCGGGGATCCGGCATGACAGCGGCATCTATACGGGATACGAAATATCCGTTTTCTATGACCCGATACTCTCCAAGCTGATAGCCTGGGCGCCTGCCAGGGATATATGCTGCAGCAGAATGGCCACGGCGTTAAATGATTTCCCGATCCTGGGCATAAAAACCGATATCGAGATCTTGAGAGACATCGTAAGCCATCCGGAGTTTCTGGCCGGGAATACATTCACCGATTTTCTGCCAAAAAACCTGCCTGACTGGAAACCCTGCTCGGGTGAAAAGGCTATAAACGAGGCCTTAATGGCGGCGGCGGTTTATTCAAGCTCGGCGAAGAAAAAAACAGTATCTTTTTCGAGGGCAGATGAGATGTTTTCTCCCTGGCAGACATTGGGCGATTGGCAGATTGCAGGCGGATAACCTCATGATGAGAATCCGGGGATAATAAACGATGGAATTCGAATTCTCGCATAACGGGAACATGCGCACCGTTAATATCGATCCAGACAAACGAGATGAAGGCCAGGCCGACGGCTTCATAGTTTCGTCTGGAGAAAAGGAATATCGGTTTAATGCCACCAGCATTTCGCCGAATTGTTTCTCGATTCTTCTCGATGGCAGAAATATGATCGCTTACGTTGCGGAATCCGAAAACAGCGTTTATGTCCATATCAATGGCCGGGTGGTGAAGCTGGATAAAGTGAAAGACGACAGAAACATTTTCGCAAAAGACGCGATCGAGTTCGCATGCAAAGATGAAATCAGCACTCCGATGCCGGGCAAGGTGGTCAAGATATTGGTCAAAGAGGGGGACAAGGTAACGGTCAAACAGCCGCTAGTCATAGTGGAATCGATGAAGATGGAAAATGAGATAAAATCGCCCACCGACGGGGAGGTAAAATCTGTTCATTTCGGGCCGGGGGATCTCGTGAAACCCGGCCAGCCGATTATCAAGCTTTCGCCTGCAGAATAATCGAGAAAATTCCCTTTATTTATGATTTATATGGGGTAGGAGAAATCGATATAAGCGCTCAATAGCTAAATTCAATTTGCCCTTGACTCCGAATTCCGACAAAAAATTAGATATTCGATCAACACTTGTTTCGTCGGAAGCGAAGATAATAATGGCTCTATCATTGAAAACTTTTGCCTTCTTGATTCCCGCCTGCCGCTCCAGACCGGAGCTGGTCAACCCGGCTCATATAAAGCATGGGAGACCTTTGAGGGCGTAAATCACCCTGCATAGCCCGGAACCGACGCTGCTTTCCTCGATGATCTTCACTCTGTATGGTTCAAAAAGCCGTTTTAGGAACATGACGCCTTTCCCGCCGAGATTTTTTTAACGAACCTCCAGAAACTCTAATCACGGCAAACGTCCATATGTTCCTTCTGTCGAAAAAAAATAGATTGATTGATCTTAGAAAATTGGGCCCTTTTCTCTACAATAAGGTATCGATCTTCTTTCTGGCTATGATCTGGGCCAATCCGTGTTGGTGGAAGCCGGTCTGGATGCCGTGAGGCTTATCCCACAATAAGCCCTCGTGATAATGAATAAACTCCCAGCCCTTGAAATAGGATGCCAGCTCTCCCCTGTCGAAAAATCTGACAGGATATTTGCGGGTGGGGTGCTCGAAGGTCAACCGCGCCATCGGCAGCACGCTGGATCTCAGCCAGTCCTGGTAATGAGGATCATCGACGGTAAAAACCTCAATGGAGAAGATTCCGCCCGGCCTGACCAGCGATTGAAAGTGAGCTATTCGCTCGGCGATCCTGTCATGTTGTATAAACTGCATGACATTCATAAACAGGATACCATCGAAAACACCCAGATGATCATGCGGGAGATGAGCATCCAGTTTTATAAGCTGAAGCTTGCAGCCGTTTCCCTCGGCCAGGCGCCGCGCCTTCTCGAGACCCTTATCGGCTAAATCGGTGCCAACCACATCGAACCGGAGCCGCGCCAGAAATAGTGCATCGCGACCCTCTCCGCAGCCGATTACGAGCACACGAGAGCCGGGCTTTAGGTGGCTGCTTATGAGAGGCACCAGCAGATTAGGTTGTTCGCCCCAGTAAGATTCATTCCTGGCGTATTGCGAGTTGAAATATTCAGCAGAGGAAACGGTATGGCTCAAGACATCTTTCAATTTACGGCATCCTCCCTTGAAAAACCAGCTTCTGCCAGAATCTAAGATCATATTATCCACCATGCTTAAGGGTCCTGTCAAGTATAATCGGAGCTATTTGAGGAGCAGCATGCGGCTAGATGATGAAATTTCGCCTGAGCGCAAAGTATAAAAGTAGATACCGGATGATACCGGTCGGCCCAATTCATCGGTGCCGTCCCAGATCACGGTTTGATGGCCCGCATTGATGTCGGCATTGACGAGCGTATTCACAAGCCGCCCGATAATATCATAGATGGCAAGATCGACATGCCCCGCCTCCGGGAGCGTGAAGCTGATGGTCGTGGAGGAGTTGAAGGGGTTGGGGTAGTTGGAAAGGGAGATGCGATAAGGGATTGATTCCGACTCTCCCATGACATCTGTCAGGTTCTCAATAATCGAATCACGTGGAATTGGGTAGTAATAAGATAGAGAATAATCCGAGTAAACGAAGTCGATTGTGTCCGAAAAGACCCTGGGAGCTGAACCGAAATACGCTGGAGCGATTTCGAAAGAGGATAAATACCATGTATTCCCGCCATCGGAGCTATAATAAAATTCTGAGCCATAACCCCAACCGGCTCGGCTATCAATCAACAAAATTTCATCTTCATTTGGGCCAAAGCAGATCTCAAAAATCGTTCCGTCCTGATAATCATCCCAAGAGGGCCTCAGGAATCTAAATCCGTATGTCTCTGACCAGAAATGATGAAGGCCCCAATACCAGGGGGGTTGGCCGTGATCTTTCCTCAATTCAAGATATAATTCCCCGGATGTGTTTAATACAATATCGTTAAAGTCTGGAATATCTTCAGAATTAAAGAAAATCGCTTCGCCCGTGCTTATGAAATCGAGCGATTCTCCAGCCGCAGCCAAATATTTATATAGTGAATCGGCATCATCATCGTAAAACACCGCCCCAACAATGTTATTATCGGGCGAGGCTGTAAGTCTTAGGAAAGGAGGCATTGAAACAAGCGTATCAACCGTTTCAAAAGTATTAAGGGAATCCCTTGAGAAGCCATAAAACAGAGTATCGGTCCCCCCTTCCCAGATCACATGAATGTTATTTTCGCTATCGAACACCGGTCTGCCGGGACAATCTCTATAGGTCCAAATAATTTCTTCCTCTACCATCATCAAAACATCATCTGCGGCATCATAGTAAAATTGGTTACCGGCGGAATCTACATAGAATTCGATAGAGGCGATATTTAAGGATGCGATAAAGTAATAATGGTCCCAGCCCTCCCATGGGTAGCGAACATGGCAATTGGCAGCGTCATCATCAGGATAGCGAAATTCCATAGTGATTGCCCAGATGGTATCCATGTTATGCGTAGAATCGATGAATCTATACACGGGGATTTTCTTCCAGCCCCATGGAGGGCTAAGGATATCCCCATCTCCTATCACCTCAGCTTGCGGGAATACTAACGACGGCAAAACGAGTATATAGATCATTGCGCTAACAATATATATCCTGGCATTCGCAAACATCACTTCCTCCTATTTTAGAAGGAGCATTCTCTTAGCCTCGGTGCGATTGTCAGTGCTTAACCTGTAAAAATATACGCCGGAAGACACGGCTTGTCCAGCGAAATTTTGACCATCCCAGGTAACTGCGTGCGGCCCGGAATTGAGATACGAATCGACGATGATTTTCACCCTGTTGCCCGATATATCGTAAATCACGAGTTCAACATTTGATGGTTCTTTTAGATCGAATCTTATCGATGTTTCCGCATTGAAAGGGTTGGGGTAATTCTGGTGCAAGTAGAACCTTGAGGGGATATCGACCTCTTCTATTCCGGTGTGAGAAACGTAGATGGAGTCGAAGGGAGTTTCCACCACCTCGGCCCCGTCGGAGAAACGGAAAAAGTAAACATGCCAGCCCTCGCTCTGGGGAGGCCGTATATGTTCAAAATTGGCGTCATCCCCGTCGTATTGATGGACGTAAGAGCCCATTTCGAAAACGCCCCGGTCGAAAAAGAAATTCTTCTCCACCGGCAGGTTGTTATCCTGGTCGAGATAAAGGGCATTTGCAACTACGGATAAGTCCGGCTCAACGGAGATCGATATGTCCAGCTCGGGGATATGATTCTCGCTGAGATCGAGGAATTGGGTCATCGGGGTGAAAGCGCCCGGGTATGTGTAATCGCTTAAGAACGGCTCGAACAAGCTGACGGTGATTGTAAGGCCTCCCACCAGGGCGAATCCGGATTCCGGAGGCCAGACGTCCCAATCGGGATCGCTGAGGAGCTCTTCGATTGTGCACGACATATGAAGGTTGATGCCCTGGTAAGCATATTGAATATCCCCTATTCTCTCGAAGGTGGTATCCTGAAGATCGACATGATATAGTCCGGGTTCGAGAACAAACGGAACACCTGCATAAACCATGGCCGTCGCCGAAAGCCCGATATCATCGGGATTATAGAGAGCAAAGGCATAGATATAGAATTCCAGACCGCCATCGTCGGTAGGCCAGCCGCCGCCGGCATTATCGAGCCGGGCAAAGATCCTATCATCGGAGTATGTGATTGCGGAACCTGCCAGGTCGAGCCACATACCGGGGGTCCCGGGCTCGGTATCGCCCACCGGCTCCTCGGCCAGATCGGCATACAGGTCCATTTCAGGTGGAAACTGATTGCCGGTATTCCTGAAGGATTGAGTTATGACCAGCGTCTCCGCCTCAACACGGCCATAGTATTCAATCACGCTGGTGGGCTCCTCAAAAATCCAGCTACCCTCGTAGGTGTTCAGATAATAGGGAGGAAAATCTACATGCTCCAAGGGGATTGAACAGATTTCGGGAAAGTTGCTGATCCGCGCCTGGATGGAGACATCGAAGAACGGCAGACCGAACGGATCGAGAAAATCGAGGTTGAAAACGACTGAATCTCCCGGCATCAGGGCCGATGATGTTACGTTGTCTATCGGCGATGCAATGACCGATGACGCTATCGATAACGCAATTAATAAGGGTATTATCTTTTTCATGACATCACTCCTTGTGATTAATGCTCCGCTTTTTCCTGCTTCAGCTCTATCAATATTCCCCCGGATGAATCGGGGTGGATAAATGCTATCAGGGAACCTCCCGCACCCTGGCGCGGCTCATCATCGATCATGCGTATATCTCTGGATTTCATCTCATCGATAGCTGCATGAATATCATCAACCAACAAGCAGAAATGGTGAATTCCCGGCCCGCGTTTAGAGAGAAATTTGGCAATGGGGGAATCATCGTCCAACGGTTTTATAAACTCCAGCTTGCTGTTCTGGATATCGAGAAACGAGAGGCTGACCTTGTTTGCCGGATTGGTCTCCACCGGCCCGGTTTTCAGGCCGAACAGTTTTTCAAAGATCGAAGAATAATCCTTTAGATCGTCAACGGCGATGGCGATATGATGCAGGCCGAGTATCTTCATAATACGACATTCTCCTTATATTCGCCCCACGTCTCCCGAAGTATTCCGCAGATCTCCCCCAGTGTGACCATGGACTCCACACATTTAACTACGACAGGAATAATATTCTGTTCGGAATGCGCCGCCTCTTTTAATTCTTTCAGCCGTTTATCAACCAGCACAGAATCCCTTTTCTCTCTGACCGATTTTGTGAATCCAATCTGGCTTTTCTCCAATTCGGGATCGACCTTTAGAACGCTCTGCGGCAATTCCGACTCACCGGTGAAATCGTTTACGCCAACGACTATTCGTTGTTTCGTTTCCACTTCTTTCTGGTACTCGTAGGCCGCTTTCTGTATTTCTATCTGGAAATACCCCTGCTCGACCGCCTTGAGGGCCCCGCCGATTTTATCAATTTCGCTGAGATAGTTTTCGATTTTCCTTATCATCTCCGATGTCAGATATTCGATATAGTATGATCCGCCGAGCGGGTCTACGGTAGCGTCAACCATGGATTCATGCGCGATGATCTGTTGAGTACGCAGCGCAATAGTCGCGCTTTTTTCGGTCGGCAGGGCCAGCGCCTCGTCCATGGAATTCGTATGCAACGATTGCGTTCCGCCCAGAACCGCGGCCAGAGCCTGGATGGTGACGCGAGCAATATTATTTTCGGGCTGTTGTGCGGTCAGTGTCGATCCCGCCGTCTGGGTATGAAAGCGCAGCATACATGAGCGATCATCCTTGGCCTTGAATCGTTCCCTGATGATTTTAGCCCAGACATATCGAGCGGCGCGGAACTTGGCCACCTCCTCGAAAAGATCGTTGTGAGCATTGAAAAAGAAAGAAACTCTGGGCGCGAAATCATCTATGTCCATGTCGGCCTTAAGAGCGTGTTCCACATAGCAGATACCGTCGGCCAGGGTGAAGGCCACCTCCTGAGCGGCCGTCGACCCGGCCTCGCGAATATGATACCCTGAAACCGAAATAGTATTCCAGCCGGGCATGCTGTTTTTGCAGAATGTAAATGTGTCGGTGATAAGCCGCATCGACGGTTTCGGCGGAAAGATATAAGTCCCGCGGGCGATATACTCCTTGAGAATGTCATTCTGTATTGTGCCTCTCAGCTTGCTCAAGGGGACATTCTGTTTTTTGGCGACGGCAATATATAGCGCCAAAAGGATGAAGGCGGTGGCGTTGATGGTCATGGATGTCGAGACCCGATCGAGGGGAATCTTTTCGAACAGGATCTCCATGTCGGCCAGAGAATCTATGGCCACGCCTGTCTTGCCGACCTCACCGGCGGCCAGCGGGTGATTGGAATCATACCCGATCTGGGTCGGCAGATCGAAGGCCACGGAAAGGCCGGTCTGTCCCTGAGAGAGCAGATAGCGGTAGCGTTCATTGGATTGACGGGCGCTCCCGTAGCCTGCATACTGGCGCATGGTCCAGAGTCGCTGACGGTACATTTCGGGGTAGATGCCCCGTGTAAACGGAAATTGGCCGGAATCGCCTTCCGGATGAACTCGATTTTCGATATCAGCTTTATCGTAGATGCGGTCTACAGGTATTCCGGATGATGTTTTTTTCTCTTCCATACTCCGCTCTTTCCTATGATGATAATATAATAGAATCGTGGAAATAAAGAATAAAAAATCTAAATGGAAAATGGCCGGCAAATCGTCTTAAGAACAAGAATAATGGGGAAAAAATGATTGCCCGGTCAAATTACTTGAATAACCGGCTATTTTTACGGTTATTATATAGCATGAACATCAAACGGAGGTGACGCTAATGAGTTACGGAGGAGGCGCGGCGGCAGGCGTAGCGGCTGCGGCGGCCATAGCCAACGCCATAAAGGCTTCCGGGGCCATAGTCAGGGTAGAAAACGGCGATTTTTTGTCAATTATCGAGAGGGCCGAAAAACCGCTGGTGGTGATGACACAGAAAAGCTTCTGGTCACCAAGCTATAAATATATTTCAAGCTATAAGGGGCTGGCTTTCTTCACGAAATCATCGGAGCCGTTAAGGCTTCCGAGCGATGCCGAGCTGATTATGGCGAAAAGCATAAGCATTCCGGGATAAGCGTTCGGTAGCTCTCCCCTGCCCGACGCGCACTATAATTCAATCACCTATATCAAATGGCCGATATATATAAAGAGCTTCATAGGAGAAGATTATGTTAAATCCCAGGATTCTAATAGCGTCGATGGCGTCCTTTATAATGATTTTAGCGGCTATGAATTATGTAAACAACAGGGGTTACGATAAAATGATGCCGAAACTCGAAGAGCAGAAGCAAAAGGTAATTGAACGGCAGAGGCTTTTCGCCGGATATATTCAGGAGGACTTAGAGGATCTGGGGGATTCTCCCGGAGATTATGGAAAAACTCTCATCCCGCCGGTTCCGGGCGAATATCCCGAAATGGAAACCTACTCAAGACAGTCCAGGCCGCTGGGAACCTGGATGGGCGTCAGGAAAGGCGACGAAACCAATATAGCGGTCATGAGATTCGACAGGATGCGATACTGGTTGATGATCAAAGATCCTATAGCCGGCGAGATAACCGAAAAGGGAAAATACGATTTTCAGTTCGACAGTATCCGCCTCAAGCCGGAGGACGGAGAGCCGTATCTTTTGGATTACTATATGATTTCCAGAAAAGGCATGCAGCTTTACGGTTATGACTATTCATTCAATTTCGAGAAAGCGGACAATATAGTACTGGATTTTTAGCTACGCAGGTCGGCCTCCGAACGCAGTGAGAAGGCCGACATCTATTGAAAAAAAATGTCGGGTTTCTCTCCCGCTTTGCGGGATCGGAACCCGACCTACCGTCTAAGATTCAGTCTTCGTGATTATTCAAACACGACCAGTATCTGGTTTTTTTCGACGGGCTGGCCGGGTTTGACCTTGATTTCCTTGACCACGCCGGGACTCTGGGCTTTGATCTCGTTTTCCATCTTCATGGCCTCGACGATCAGAAGGCCGTCGCCCTTATTGACCCTCTGCCCCGGTTCGACGTCGACTTTGACCACCAGGCCGGGCATAGCGGCTCTTAAGACGGCCTGTTTTTTGCCGGTTTCGGCGGCGCCCATGAGCCTGCGCAGCCGTTCGGTTTTCTCATCGGTGACCTCGACAAAGGTCTGCCCTGTCCCGTGCCAGAGATAAAATCCGCCGTTGGAACGCTCGAGCTCGAACTCGAAGTTTTCGTTATCGGCCAGCATGGAGTGAAGCTTGTCACCTTTGAGGCTTTTTAAGTCAACGTTCAAGCGACGGCCGTTGACGGTGACGCCGGGACCATCGCCGATGACCCCGACCTCATATTTTCTTTTCCCTATCGTAACCTTGTATTTCATTCTATTCGCCGGTTTTCAGGACCCCGGTAGTCGGGTCGATCTGTGATCGACCCCTACGAATTAATATTTTTGATAGATCAATCATTCAGCAATTCGCTCCCCGGCCGCCAGGAACTCTTCCAGGTCGAAACCGGGGTCTTCTTCATGTTTGAAACGGAGAGTTTGTTGCGAGCGTTGTGCTCCACCAGCGCGGCGGCCACGGCCACAGCCTCCTCGAAAGGTTCACGCTCCGCATCAGGGGCTCTATAATGCTCATCGATAAAGTGCGTGGACAACCGGCCGGCGACGAATTCGGGATGATCCAGAATGGTTTTGTGAAATTCTATATTGGTAGTCACACCGGAGATCCGGTATTCATCCAGGGCGCGCTTCATGCGGCCGATGGCCTGGGCGCGGTCTTTGCCGTAGGAGAGCAGCTTGGAGATCATAGGATCATAATATACTGAAATCTCAGCCCCCTCGTAAACCCCTGAATCGACCCTTATGCCCGGCCCGGCCGGCTCCTGGTAGCAACGCAAAAGCCCGGTTGAGGGCAGAAAATCGGTGGCCGGGTCCTCGGCGTAGATTCGGCATTCGATAGCGTGGCCCTCGATGGCGATATCATTCTGAGTAAATGACAGCTTCTCCCCGGCGGCAATACGAATCTGTTCGATGGCAATATCGATGCCGGTCACCAGTTCGGTTACCGGATGCTCCACCTGCAGGCGGGTGTTCATCTCCAGAAAGTAGAAGTTTCGGTCGTGATCGGCGAGAAACTCGACAGTACCGGCGTTGACGTATCCGGCGGCCTTAGCAGCGGCAATCGCAGCCTGTCCCATCTTTTTGCGCATGGCATCATCAACCAGCGGGCTGGGGGCCTCCTCGATCACCTTCTGATGGCGCCGCTGAATGGAGCATTCCCTTTCCCCCAGATAGACGTAATTCCCGTGGAAATCGGCCGCCATCTGTATTTCTATATGGCGGGGACGGGGGAGATATTTTTCGATATATATTCTATCGTCGCCGAAAGCAGATTTGGCCTCCGATCTTGCTCCCCTGACCGCCGATTTTATCCCCGAATCATCCTCCACAATTCGCATCCCCTTGCCGCCACCGCCGGCAGCCGCTTTGATCAGGACCGGGTAGCCAATCTTCCTGGCCGTGGCCATGGCTGCTTTTTCATCGCTTATCGGCTTCTCGGTTCCAGGCACTACTTTCACGCCGGCTTCGATCATGGCTCTGCGGGCAGCCATCTTGTCGCCTATCATTTCTATGGAGGCTGCGGGAGGGCCGATAAATGCAATTCCAGCGTCCTCACAGGCGCGGGCGAAGGCAGGGTTTTCGGCCAGAAAGCCGTAACCGGGATGAATCGCCTCCGACCCGGAGTCTCCGGCGGCCTTAAGAATTTTCTCGATTGCAAGATACGATTCGATCGAGGGCGCAGGACCGATCGGGTAGGCCTCGTCAGCCAGACGAACATGCAGTGAAGTCCTATCCGGTTCCGAGAAGACAGCCACCGACCTGATACCGAGATCACGGCAGGCCCGAATAATTCTTACGGCAATCTCTCCCCTGTTGGCGATTAAGATCTTTTTAAACAACCATCACCTCGAACATTCATTAAACTGTATCAATATATGTTGTCTATTTAGCATATTCAAACGATTCTATTGTTAGTGGAGGAGCATCAGACAGCGATCCCCGGACTATTTCCCCAGGGATTTCTTATAAGCCTGCAGTTTGGGGATATGTTCATTGTTGTGACCGACCGTAATCTCACGAATCCAGTTCGGCATCCCGCCGCGTTTGGCCCAGATTTCCTCGGGAATAGCTGATATGTCGGCGACGAGGGCCGCATGGGTGAGATTGAACATTTTCATAATCTTGTCGACCGAGAGATGTTTTGTAATTTCCACCCAGAAGTCATTGAATTTAAGATAATGTTCGGCATAGTACCAATCGACATCATGGCCGGTTCTCCATATCGCCAGCATCTTGATAACCTCGCCCTCCCACATGGCAATATGCAGGATAACATCGCGGGCCGACCACTGACCGATCGTCTTCTTCTCAGCCATTTCTTTTTCGGTGAGGTTTTCCACCGCGGCCAGTATATCCATGTGTGATTTCTTCAGCTCATCGACTATTCCCATTCTAAGCTCCGTTTTGCGGGTGCGGGAACATTATCATATCTACTTTTGAGATAATTCAGATCTTTATCGAACCGGATCAAATTTATGGCCTTGGATATTGAAATAGGAAAGGCGGGTGGACGAATCCACTCGCACAGGTCTGAATCACGATTCGTTATCCTACGACAGCCGCTCCTCTGTCTAAAGCTTTTTTATTCGTTTCGACCATCTTATCGGTGGCTCGCGCGTAAACCTTTTTTATGCTGTCTTTGAGAGTCTTGATCTTGACGACACCGGTTTTTTTTGCGTAGGCGCCAAGCATGACCATATTGGCGGCCTTGATATTCCCCAGCTCCTTAGCTATATCACTTGCGGGCACTTCAAGAACCGTAACATCAGTCCGAGTAGGTTTCGATACCACAAGAGATGTATTTAGAAACAGCAATCCGGCTTGCTTGAGAGACGGTTCAAATCGTGCCAGCGACGGCTCGTTCATGACCAGTATGGTATCTGGATTACCGACAACGGGCGAGGCTACCGGATCGGTTGATAGCACCACCGAGCAGTTAGCGGTGCCGCCCCTCATCTCGGCGCCGTAAGCAGGAAAGAAAGTGACATTCCTACCGTCCATCATACCGGCGTAAGCCAGCATTATTCCACCTGACACAATCCCCTGGCCGCCGAAACCGGACATGATAATTCCCTGATACATTTTCATTACTCCTTTTTGGTCGAGACAGTCTCGGCGGATGAGGTTTTGGCTGGCCGCGATCTCTTATCATCCTCGGGCTCCTTATACACGCCGAGGGGATAATATGGGATCATCTCCTTTCTGACCCGCTCCAGCGATTGCAACGGGGTCATTCCCCAGTCGGTGGGGCATTGAGAGAGTATCTCAACCAGGGTGAAGCCCCGTCCCTGAAGCTGATATTCGAAAGCGCGCTTGATCGCTTTTTTGGTCTTGATCACTCCAGCCGGTTTGTCAACCGATGTTCTTTCGAGATAAACCGGTCCATCGAGAGCCGCCAGTAGCTCGCAGACTTTAATGGGATAACCATTGGCCTCAACCGTGCGGCCGGCCGGGGAGGTTGTCGATCTCATGCCCAGAAGCGTGGTCGGGGCCATCTGCCCGCCGGTCATGCCGTAGATGGCGTTGTTTATGAAAATGATGGTGATATTCTCGGAACGGGCGGCGGAATGCAGCATCTCGGCGGCTCCAATAGATGCCAGGTCACCATCGCCCTGATATGAAAATACCAATCGATCGGGGAGGTTTCTTTTGATGCCGGTAGCGATAGCCGGTCCCCTGCCATGAGCGCCCTGGATCATATCGACCTCAAAATACTCATCAGCGAAAACCGAGCATCCCACCGGCGCTATCCCGATTGTTTTACCCTGAACCCCGAGTTCCTCGTAAACCTCGGCAACCAGGCGATGAACTACGCCATGACCGCATCCGGGGCAATAGCGCATGGGGATTTCAGCAAGTCCTTTTGTTCGTTCGAAGACTTTTTTCATATCTATCTCCAATCCCGGTTATTATCAGGCAAACCGCCGGGATTCATCACCGGCAAGTACTTTCCTGGTGATCTCAAGAACTTCCTCGCCGGTCGGTATGCCGCCCGCCGGACGTTTGTGCAGGTGTATTTCGGATTTACCATTGATCGAAAGCTGGACATCCTCCACATACTGCCCGAGACTCATCTCAACGACGAGGAATTTACGGACTCTATCGGCCAGATCGACAAAGATCTGTCCGGGGAACGGCCAGAGCGTTATCGGCCTCACAAGACCGATTTTCAATCCCTCACTCCTGCCGAGCATCATAGCGGATTCACAGATCCTGGCCGACGTGCCATAGGCGGTCAGAATGATTTCAGCATCGTCGATATGAAAGCTTTCATATCTGGTCTCGTTGGCCTTGATCTGATCGTATTTTTTTTCTAGGCGGAAATTCCATTCTTCCATCTCGCCGGGCCTTAAACTGTAGGATTTTACTACCCTCTTTTCGCCACCGTTGGTGCCTCTCAAAGCCCAATCCGGCAATGGGAGAGAACCGGGATCTATGGGGTCGAAATCGAATGTGATCGGTTCCATCATCTGACCCAGGATTCCGTCAGCCAGGATCATGGTTGGAATTCTGTATTCGAAGGCCAGATCGTAGCATTTTTTCGGGAAGTTCGCCATTTCATCAACCGATTTCGGAGCCATGACAATGACGCGATAGTCGCCATGTCCGCCGCCTCGGGTAGCCTGAAAATAGTCTCCTTGCGCTGGAGCGATGTTGCCAAGTCCCGGCCCGCCCCTAACGATGTTGGCATAGAAAATAGGAAGCTCCGCCGAGGCGCAGTAAGAGATACCCTCCTGCTTAAGGCTAATTCCAGGCCCTGAAGAGGATGTCATAACCCGCGTGCCGACCGAACTGGCGCCGAAGAGCATGTTTATAGCAGAGACCTCTGATTCGGCCTGAATGAATGTGCCCCCCTCTTCCGGCAGGCGCCACGACATGTATTCAGGAATTTCGTTTTGCGGGGTTATGGGATAACCGGCGAAGAATCGGCAGCCGGCTCTCACGGCTCCTTCCGCAATCGCCTCATTGCCCTTCATCAAAATTTTCTCGGACATATGGAATCCTTCCTATTTATAGACTGTAATGGCTACATCGGGGCAAACATAGGCGCAAAGTTTACAGCCATTACACGCCTCGGGCTTGATCATGATAGCCGGATAATATCCGGAGGAGGAAAATGATTTCGACAGGCCGATAACATCCTTGGGGCAGGCGGGAATACATAATTCGCATCCCTTACAGCGCACTGTATCAACATCTATTTTAGGCATCGAGACCTCCTCGACAATGAAAAATCCGCATCAATTAAAAATAATCCCCGGAGCCGATTGGGTCAAGGGATTTTGTAAAAAATTTCACAAGCCGCCGATCCTAACGGTTTAGAATCTTCGGCTGATTTAATTCCTTAATCATATATGCACAAATAAGTTACGCTCACCCATAGATTTCCTTATGGTTACACTTGCAAACATTCAACATACTCTTTTTATACTTAACAGTCCCTTTACCGGTAGTTTGCGGAAGCACCACCAGAGTCGCGGTGATGGGTGAGTTGCAAACCTCGCAGCTGACTACATGTTTCTTCTTGGCTGCTTTTTCGGCGAAAGATTGTCTTTTTGCCATAACTCCTCCGTTTGCGCGAATATAACACTATTTTCCCGACAAGGAAAGCGATTTTTCAAAAACCATCACGTCTCCCAAAAAACCTCACTGCCTGGTGCGATAAAGCACCCCGATTGCCCTGTATCTAAAGCTGGAGGTATCTGTCACCGCATCGCAGCTGATAGCGTCAATTAGAAAATGATCGTATCCCTCGCTGTCGGGGAGTCTGAATCCTGCAATGTATTCGTCCTCGGCGTTGGGTAAGATGGGAATCGATCTAAAGCTGCCTCCCGATCGGTAACGGAGACCGATAAAATCGCCCGTGTTTGCGGCGGTAATCGAAACCGTCAGAGATTCTCCGGGCATAAACCTCAAAACATCCGATAAAGGTCTGATATCGGTATCGACGATATAGTCTGGATTCGATGTTGAACTTATTGTTATCGGACCGATTGCTCCCTGCGGGCCGGAAATATTGCCAACGAAAACAGCATCGGAGATCTCTGTCGGCAGCCAGCCCCGCCGGGGGTTGTAATCGAAACCAAACTTCTCAAAAGCAGCTTCTATAACACTCAGAATAGTAAATTCTTTAGACATCCTGACTGGAGTTTGAGCGCCGCCCGAAGTATCCACACCTATTACCTCGAATGTTCCGAAAAAATGTTTCGACAACCGAACATCCGCTATTGCGTTGGTTCCTACGGGGTCGCCCGGCTGAGGATATCTTATATTGATTGCAATGAAGAGAGAATCGCTGTTAAGGTCGAGCCAGTAATAAGCAGGCACTATCGGCCCCATTTGCACCCATGAAGTCTCGGGAACGGAGAAATCCAATAGATCGATATTGAACTCCGAAGGTCGATCAAACCTGATGATATTATAGATTGCATCCTCGTTAGTCGGTTCTCCCTGCGGGGATACGCCGGTGTCTCCGCAGGAAAGCATGAGGATTAGCATCAGAACCATTAAAGCTTCAGGATATCTTTTTAGCTCAGTCACTTTTCCCCACCGCCTTTCTCAAACGCGAAATTTCATCTCTCAGTTCCGCCGCCTTCTCAAACTGTAATTCCTTCGCCGCTTTTCTCATCAGCCTTTGCAGGGCCCGGATTCTTTCCTCGTATTCCAACCGGGCCACGGCGTCGATTTCTTCCCTGGCAGCCCGTTCCGGAACGGTTGTTCTGGCATCGGCGAATGATGTAGTTTTAAGGATCTCATCGCGGGATTTTACGATGGTTTCGGGTTCAATCCCATGTTTCTTATTGTATTCGATTTGAATCTTTCGTCGGCGCTCGGTCTCGGAAACAGCCTTTTTGATCGAATCGGTAATTTCATCGGCATAGAGGATAACCTCCCCCGCTTTATTGCGAGCCGCCCGCCCCGCAGTCTGAATCAGCGATCTTTCCGAGCGCAGAAATCCCTCTTTGTCGGCATCGAGAATAGCCACCAGCGAAACCTCCGGCAAATCGAGACCTTCCCTCAAGAGGTTTATCCCGACAAGGACATCGAACTCCGCCAATCTTAAGTCTCGCAATATTCCCACCCTGTCGATGGCGTCGATTTCCGAGTGGAGATATCTAACTCTCACGCCGAGGTTATTGAGATAATCGGTCAGGTCCTCGGCCATCCTCTTGGTCAAGGTCGTTACCAGAATTCTCTCTCCGCGCGGGGCGACTTTTTTAATCTGCCCGATCAGATCATCAACCTGGGAGGCGACAGGCTTGATCGTTATTACCGGGTCAACAAGACCGGTGGGGCGAATAATCTGTTCGACCAGCACGCCTTTCGATTTCTCAAGTTCGTATTCCGCCGGTGTGGCGGATACAAATATCGCCCGGCGAATCCTGGCTTCAAACTCCTCAAAGAAAAGCGGTCGATTGTCCAGGGCCGATGGAAGCCGGAATCCGTATTCGACCAACGTTTCCTTACGCGACCTGTCGCCCCGATACATGCCTCTTATCTGGGGAACGGTTTGATGCGATTCGTCTATTATTATCAAAAAATCCGGCGGAAAGAAATCTATCAGGGTATATGGCGGCTCACCGGGTTTTCTGCCCGAAAGATAACGGGAATAATTCTCTATGCCGGAACAGTAGCCGATTTCCTGCATCATCTCGATATCATATTTCGTCCGCGATTCCAGCCTCTGGGCTTCGAGGAGTTTGCCATTATCCCGGAAGAATTTTAACCGTTCGGCAAGCTCGGTTTCTATATAATCGACGGCTTGCAATAGCTTTTCCTGCCTGGTGACGAAATGTCTGGCCGGATAGATCGCATGTTTGTTCTTTTCAGCCAGAACCGAGCCGTCCACGATATTAACGATCGTGATTTTCTCGATCTCGTCGCCGAAGAATTGCACCCGGACGGCCTCGTCGTCATAGGCAGGATGGATCTCGACCACATCGCCCCTGACCCTGAAATGGCCGCGGCCGAATGCGATATCGTTTCGAGAATAATGTATGTCTATCAGATCCTTCAGGAGCCTATCCCGCTCTATGGACTGGCCGGATTCTAAAAATACGAGCATATCCTTGTAATCCTCCGGAGAGCCGAGGCCGTAGATACAGGAAACCGAGGCCACGATGATGACATCGTCTCTCTCCAGGAGGGATGAGGTCGCCCGGAGACGGAGACGGTCTATGTCTTCGTTGATCGATGTATCCTTTTCAATGTAGGTGTCGGAGCCCGGGATGTAAGCCTCGGGTTGATAATAGTCGTAGTAGCTGATGAAAAATTCCACCGCATTTTCGGGGAAGAAACCCTTAAGCTCACCGTAAAGCTGGGCTGCCAGGGTCTTATTATGAGAGATGACGAGGGTCGGCCTCCGATAATCGGCGATGACGTTGGCCATGGTGAAAGTCTTGCCGGAGCCGGTAACGCCCAGGAGGGTCTGGAACCTATCGCCACGTTCGAGGCCCTCGGTCAGCTGCCGGATGGCCTCCGGTTGGTCGCCCCTTGGTTGGTAATTGGAGTGCAGTTTAAATTCGGCCATGACATAATAATATACAATTCAATTTTGAGGATGTTAGCGAAAATTGTGGGGAAAACCATACCGATATTGAGCAGCTATGTCTCAGGAATGGTCATAATAAATTATGACACGCAGGATAATAAACCTATTGTGATAAACTCGAGAGTACCTCTCCCACGGTGTAATGCGAGCCGGTAACCAGAATAACTTCATCCGGTTTGCATAAATCCTTTGCGGCCTGGTAGGCTTCTTTTACCATCGGGATGACCCGGAAATTGGTGTTGGTCTTGGCGATTTCCTCAGCCAGCAGCTCGGGGTCCACAGCCCGGTCGGTCATGGGACGGGTGAGGATTATAACATCGGCGATTCGATCGAGCTCTTTTAGCATCTGATTGTAGTCTTTATCCGAGAGGATGCCGAAGACGGCGATAATTTTCTTATCGGGATAGAATTCGTCGAAATATTCTCTAATTCTGGCCAGAGCGGCCGGGTTATGAGCAACATCGAGGATTATGACGGGGGAATCGGAGATCCTCTGCAAACGGCCTTCCCATTTCACCGATCTGAAGCCTGCCGCAACAGCATTCTGGGAGATCTTCATGCCGGTTTCCTCTTCAAACAATTCGACCGCAATGAGAGCCGATACTGCGTTTTCGAGCTGATGCCGCCCGGGAAGCGACAGGCGCAGATTGTAATACTTATTAGAGCGGGTGAAGATGTCCATCTCCGTGTTATCACGGGAGATATTTTTGATGATCCACTGGGTTTCATCGAATGCCGATACCATCCTGCACTTGTTCTGTTCGCAAACCTGCCTTATAACCCTGCGGGCATCCATGTTGACCGCGGCAGTAACGACAGGTATTCCAGGCTTTATTATGCCGGCTTTCTCGAATGCGATCTCCCTGATTTTGAAACCCAGCCACCTGGTATGTTCGGTGGCGACGTTTGTGATTATGGTGACTTTTGGCGTAATTACGTTGGTAGCGTCCATCCTCCCGCCCATTCCGGTTTCGACTAAGGCGACATCGATTTTCTCATCGGCGAAATATGAGAAAGCCAGGGCGGTCACAGCCTCGAAATATGTAACCGGGAGCTTTTCGATTTTCTTCAGGTTCTTGTTGAAAAAATCGGTTATGTATTTCTTCTCTATGAAGCGGCCACCGATTCTGATCCTCTCTCTGAAATCCACCAGATGAGGCGAGCTATATACGCCCACCCTGTGACCGGCTGAAGAGAGAATCGACTCCATGACGGCGGCGGTGGAGCCTTTTCCGTTGGTGCCGGCAATATGTATCGCCGGAAAGCTCTGGTGAGGATTTCCCAGGTAGGCCAGGAATTTTGTGATATTGGAAAGACCCAGCTTGATACCGAATTTCTCCATCTGGAGAATGTAATCCAGCACCTCGTTATATTTCATTTCGGGCGTTTTATTCCGGAATACCATCTCGAGGAAGCATATATTTTAAGAGTTTGACAACAGTGTCTTTTAACTTTGGCCGGCCTACTATCTTGTCAAGAAAACCATGTTCAAGGAAAAACTCGGAGGATTGAAAACCGGGCGGCAGCTCTGCCCCGATAGTCTGGGCGATAACTCGAGGCCCGGCAAACCCCAGTAACGCTTTGGGTTCCGAGATAACCACATCCCCCAGGGAGGCATAGGATGCCATAACGCCTGCCGTTGTGGGATTCGTGAGAATTGAAATATACGGAATCCGTCTTTTATGCAACACCGCCAGCAGAGCCGACGTTTTGGCCAGTTGCATGAGCGAGAGTATGCCTTCCATCATGCGGGCGCCTCCGGAACAGCAAATCAGAACCAGAGGAATTCCACGCTCTAACGATCTCTCTATGGAGCGGGCCACCTTTTCACCGACTACGCTTCCCATGGAACCGCCAATAAAAGCGAAATCCATCACACCAAATGAAACATCGATGCCATCGGTTTTTCCGATACCCACAATAATAGCGTCGTTTCTGCCGGTCTTTTTCCTGGCGGCGGCAATTCTTTCGGGATATTTTTTGGAATCCTTAAAGGCGAGAGGATCGTCGGATACAAGCTCGGCATCGTATTCCTCAAAAGAGTCATCATCGAGAAGCAACCTAATATATGAGGTGGGAGGTATCCTGAAATGATATTTGCACTTAAGGCACACCCAGAAATGTTTCTCAAGCGACATGACGGTCAGGATTTCGTTGCACGAGGGACACTTAATCCAGATACCATCAGGGATATTCCTTTTCTGGTCGCCAATTATGCCCTTTTTCGTTCTACGAAACCAGTCAACCATTACATATCCTTCACCATCAGGACGGCTGATTCCCGGGGATTGGCATAATAATTTTTTCGGCGGCCAGAATGTTCGAATCCAAAAGATTCATACAGAGCCTGAGCGGGTCTGTTAGACTCTCTGACCTCCAGGAATATAGAGTTGCATTTGTGATCGCCGGCGATCTTTATGATTTTAGATATCATCTTCTTTGCCACGCCCCTCTGGCGGTAGCCGGGCGCGACGGCGAAGTTGCCTATCTGTACCTCGCCGGCAACTATATATAGATTCGTGTAAGCGATAACGGAATCCTCAAATTCCGCCACCAGCGGACAGGCCATATCGTTATTGAGATCCGTCTTGAAGGCGTTGAAGCTCCACGGATCCGAAAAGATTTCCTGTTCGATTGCAGAGACCTTTTCGAGGTCCTTTTCGGCCATTCTCCTGATCGTTATGGCTGACATGCCTTATGCTCTTTCCCTGATAAGCCTGGGTGTTCTTATATAATTTGGAGCCGCCTCCGCAATATTTAGTTTTTTGCCGGATAATAAGGATTCCCGTCCCTGGCGAGCGATTTCTCCGCCCGGGCAGCCGCGATTGAAGTCATCATCGATAGCGAACTGAGAGGGAGTATTCTTCTTCAGTGCAAAGACACCGGGGCCCACAACCCTGTATCCTTTCCCCATCAGCATGAAAATATCTTCGGCCGATCCAAGAGAATCCGGGATCGTCTGCACCATATCAGTTTTAGCTTTAGCAAATCCACCGTAGTAAAATTCGTTTTTTCTTGCATCCTTTATGGCCAGGAATTTTCCGCGGCCGGATTTTGAGCATCCCGCAATAGCGCTGATCGATGAAACTCCTGTCAGCGGAATATTCATAGACCAGCACAACCCCTTGGCCGTAGCCAGCCCCACCCGGAGCCCGGTAAAAGACCCCGGCCCGATAGCTATTGCCACACCGTCAAGGCTCGCAAATGATAACCCTTTTTCAGCCAGGGTATCCACCATAAAATCGTGGAGTATGTTTTTATTTCTCGCCTCTATCCCGGAGGATCTCGAAATAATCACTCCCACCGGTGCGGCGACGCCTACCGATACGAATTCGTCAGAACTGTCGATCCCCAATATTATCACCGGCTAATATCTCCACACGCCTCATCCCTGGCCCGAAAAAATCTAAATAAACATCAAACCTATCGGGCGGCAACATATTTCTGACCCGCTCGGCCCACTCAATGGCCACGACTCCATCCGAATCGAGGTAATCGGTCCAACCGAGATCGATTATTTCCGCTTCTTTTTCAAGGCGATAGAAATCGATATGATAAAGAGGCACGCTCCCGGAATATTCATTAACCAGGCTGAATGACGGGCTCTTGACTTTTTGACTGCATCCAAGACCATAAGCGAGTCCGCGGACGAAACAGGTCTTGCCGGATCCCACCGGCCCGTAGAGGGCGATTATGTCGCCGGGCCTTAAAACGGCTGCCAGATCCCGGGCGATCTTTTCCGTTTCGGAAGCGCTTCCGGTAGTCCTTAAAAGTAGTTTTTCCATATCGCCGATATTATCAGATTTACAACCACAAGAAAAATTCATTTTTACAAGGAGAAAAATTTATTGACTATCTCGGCCTTAAGGTTGCCACTGGAAGAATCATTTCATCGGGCGATATGCCGCCATGTTGAAAACTGTCACGGTAATGACGTCTGTACTCCGAATACTTTGTGGGATAGACAAAGTAATAATCTTCCAGAGCGATGATATAGGTTGTGGCCAGCCCCCATATCGGCAGGCGAAGCTTTTTGGGATCTTTGATCAGCCAGGCCTGCTTGGGGTCGCAGTTAAGGTTGTCTCCATATTTATATCTAAGATTGGTGGACGTGTCTCTCTTGCCGTAGGCCATGGCTCCCCTGGTGCCGATTACGGAGCCATGGTCGGTTGTAATCACGATTGCGCAATCGAGTGCAGCGAGTTTTTTGAGCATATCGAAAAGGTGTGAATGTTCAAACCATGATTTCACCAGAGATCGGAAAGCGGCCTCATTGGGTGCGATTTCCTGCAATATCTCCGATTCGCTTCGTCCGTGAATCATGATATCAACGAAATTATATACGACCGAAAGCAGGGGCACACCCGAATAGGTTTTTATTTTTCTGGCCAGATTCTGTCCCTCCGCGTAATCAAGCAC
Organism: uncultured bacterium; assembly: GCA_965555375.1. GTDB lineage: Bacteria > Zixibacteria > MSB-5A5 > UBA10806 > UBA10806 > CBDVBL01. The sequence goes on along the minus strand of CBEWDL010000020.1, from coordinate 6,451 downwards.
TTTGATATATTTAGGCTCGCCTTTAAGCTTTAAGCCGAGCTTTGCCAGGTTGCGGTCTAAAAGCTGTCTTTCATGTCGGTTGCGGCTGCCCTCGCCCGACGATTTTTCCCAGAGCTCTGTATTTAATTCGGCTATTTTATCAGGAAATTCGCCGGCGAAAATGGCATTTCTCGAAAAGGGAGTTGCCGTCGGAAGAATTGAAAAATAATAATCTCTTTTTATTTCAAAATAAGCTGCGAGGAACGGTTCGATCATGAGCCATTGATCTAAACGCATACAGTCTATTATGATGAAAAAGGTCTGTATCCCATCTTTGAGAAGAGGGAGCACGTGATCCTTGACAATGTCGACAGATAAGGGCGGTCCCTCACCATCACTAACCCAACCTCGATAATTCTTGATAACGAAGTTTCCAAATTCCGCCGCGCTATGCTTCTTTAAGTCCTGAAGGGATTGCTTAAGGCCTACGTCTCGCAATTTCTCCAGTTCAAGGTCGATTCCGGAGAGCTTAATATGAATATCCAGCCAGTCGTTCCAACTCATTGGCCCTGACAATTGAGCGCTGATCCTGGAGAACTCGGTTACGAATTCGCGGGTGAGAGCGCTTTCGGTAATTCTTTGTCGCTCGAGTATTCTTTTAACGGCAGAGAGGATCTGGGTCAGATTAACGGGTTTGGTGAGATAATCATCTATTTTCTTACCGATAGCCTCGTCCATCAGGTGTTCTTCCTCCGACTTGGTGACCATAATAACCGGCAGGTTGGGATTGATATCCTTAATCTCCACCAGTGTCGACAGGCCATCGCGGCCGGGCATCATTTCATCCAGAAGAACAAGATCTATACCGCCTCTTCTCACTAACTCGACGGCATCATCGCCGTTGGAGGCCTCAACCATCCTGTAACCTCTCTCGTTTAGGTATATGATATGAGCCTTAAGCAGGTCTATTTCATCATCGACCCAGAGAATCGTTTTTTGCTCTTCTTTCTGCATAATCAGACCGGTAACTCAATGGCGAAAGCGGTTCTTATCCCGGGATCGGAGAACTTCAAGTTAATCTTACCCCCATGATATTCCTCAACGATTCTTCTGGCAAGAGTAAGTCCTAATCCCCATCCTCTTTTCTTAGTGGTGAAACCCGGAGCGAAAACCTTTTTTTGCTCGGAAGGAGGAATGCCGCGTCCGTTATCCTCGACGGCTATGCAAACTTTCTTCTGTCCAGAATCATATTCTGTAGAAATCGTGATAAATCCCGTTTTCGGGCTGGTTGCCTCCAGAGAATTCTTAATCAAGTTTTCGATGACCCAGCTTATCAATTCCATATTGATTTTAACGGGCGGAATCTCTCCGCATTTCTCCTTTATTGTTACTCCTCTCGACGGCAAGCGGAGCCTGAAATAGGCGACCGTCTCTCTGATGACTTCGTTAATATCGCGCTCCTCCAGTTCCGGGATCGAACCAATCTGCCCGAAACGAGTTGCGATTTTATCCAATCTTTTCAGATCCCCGAGCATCCTCGAAGTCATCTCATCAAAGCCGTTTTCACTATCGCCTTTCGATAGTCTTATTTTCCCCTCGGCATGTTTCAGCTTCATCAACTCGACCCAGCCTATCAATGACGATAGCGGCGTGCCCAGTTGATGGGCCGTTTCCTTTGCCATACCCACCCAGATCGATCTTTGTTCCGAATGCTGAATATGGCGAATGCCGACGAATGCCACCAGAATAAATACGCCGACTACGGAAATCTCTATCACTGGAATCAATTGAAGCTGGCTAATCAAACGGGAATCTCCATAATGAAGGATACTGATAACCTCATCTCCCGAGGTAATCTCAATGGGGGAATTTTGATTGTCGAACTCGCTGATATATCTGAACAATCTGTTTCTGGCGCGCTGGGAGGTGTCGGAGGGGCTGATATCTACGGTCCAGGCCGCCGGCACTCCGTTTCTATCGGTGACGACGATAGGAAAATTGACCTTGGTGATGATATTTTCGAAAATGAAATCTATGACGGCGGGGTCGGTGGCCTCGCTGGCGCCGTATTGAATGAGCCTCGCGTAAGCGTGGCTAACCCGCGCCGAGTCCTGGCGGAGCCCGGCGACAATCGATTGGTTGAAATAGATAAACAGGCTTATAACTGCAATCATCCCGAATATCAAAAATCCCTTGAAGAAGCGCGAATATCCAACATACACGGATTCGGGGTATTTTCGCTTGAACAGGCGCATAGGTTATCCCTTAAGAACTTTCAGACCTCCCATATAGGGATGAAGAGCTTCCGGCACAACCATCTCGCCGCTTTTCGTCTGATAGTTTTCCAGGATTCCAGCAACGGTTCTTGGCAGAGCCAACCCGGAGCCGTTCAGCGTGTGCGGGAACTCTGTTTTACCGCCTTTTTCCGATCTATATCGCAGATTCATTCGGCGAGCCTGAAAGCTTTCAAAGTTTGAGCAAGATGAAACCTCAAGCCAGGCGTCCATCCCCGGGGCATAAAGTTCGATATCATAGCATTTCGATGCGGCGAACGATAGATCACCGCTGCAAAGGATTCTGACTCTATATGGTAATTGCAGAAGCTGCAAGACCCTTTCGGCGTTGGCCAGAAGAGAATCCAGTTCATCGTATGATGTCTCCGGCTCGACGATTTTAACCATCTCGACCTTATGGAACTGATGCACCCTGACAATGCCCCGGGTTTCCTTGCCGTAAGAACCGGCTTCTCGCCTGAAACAAGGAGAAAAGGCACATATTTTTTTCGGCAAGGAGCCGGGCGGCATGATTTCCCCGGCATGAATATTCGTAAGCGAAACCTCAGCGGTTGGAATAAGATAGAGATTATCCTGTTCGATCTTGTACATATCCTCTTTAAGTTTCGGTAATTGCCCGGTGCCGCGCATAGAATTCTCGCCTACTAGATACGGGATCATAACCTCGGTATAACCATGTTCTCCGGTATGCAGATCGAGCATAAAGTTGATCAAGGCCCGTTCGAGTTTTGCGCCGGGCCCGGTAAGAAAGTAGAACCCGGACCCGCTAACATTAGCGCCGTGCGGTATGTCAAGCCCCCCTATCATCTCCCCTATTTCCCAATGGGGCCTGGGAGTAAAGTCAAATGACTTTATCTCTCCCCAACGCTTAGTTTCTACATTATTCTCATCGGTCTGACCGACCGGTACCGATTGGTGGGGAATGTTCGGGATCCATAAAAGGATGTCGGTAATCTGATCCTCAAGTTCCCTCAGCCGGCTATCAAGGCTGCCGATTTTTTCTCCCACAGCCTTCATCTGCGAGATAATTTCAGAGGCGTCACCTTTTTCCTTTTTTATTCTGGCTATCTCCACCGAGGCGGCGTTGCGTTCGGCCTTTAGATTCTCCCCCTCGGCAATAATGTGACGTCTTTTTTCATCCAGAACTAAGAACTTATCTATATCGACCTTTTCATTTTTGTCCCGGACGGCTTTCTTGACAAGTTCGGGATTGGTTCTTATGAATTTCGGGTCAAGCATTTTTCGTTTTGATCTCCCTCGATACAGGTATCCTCAGTATCTGCTTTGCCATCATAATCAAATCACCGCGCAGCGATGTTTTCTCCATATAAGCCAAATCCAGCTTGAATTTCTCTTCGGGTGTGCTGCCGCTATATCCCGGTCCGAAAAGACCCGGCTTTAATAAAAATTTCCTCCAATAGCCAGGGATGGAGTCTTTCGATGACTCATACTCGTCAACAGTCGTTATGGTGGGCCCATATAAGCTTAAATCCCCCTTGAGCACAGATAGCAACGCCAGACAGTTTCGGACGCCATTTGGCCCGGCCTTTCCAGAGAGCGCTTTTATTTTGGCTTTCCTTTCACCTCTTAAAACGATTTCTACTTCCCTGAAAATTCTATTCTTTTTCTGCCGGGCAATCAAGGCCTTTGTTCCCCGATATGGACTGCTCAATATCAGCACCGCGATAGAGAAGACCAGATCCAATAAACGCCTTACTATCCGAGGGAAGAGCCGTCGATGTCTTATCGATATGATATCTATATGATTATTGTTTGATCTGTATCTTTTCAATCCCCTGAGATTATCCTGTCCACTCGCCCGCACCATAAAAATCGTTTCCATATAGTACGGGCCTTCGAATATGGCTGTCAGATTACAGTAGTCAGATTCCCCGACATCCAGGATAACGCGAGCGGCTTTCGTCACTCTAAGAACATCTTCCATTTCGGATAAATCGCCCAGCCTTTTCAGTCCATAATCCGTCTCCGCACCGATATATCCAACCAGATTGTAGCGACGCCCGAAAATCTCGCTTGGCGAGCCAGCGGCGACGCATCCGGTTGGGTTGACGATAACGGCGTTCATTTTCCGACTGGCCTTTTTGAATTTCCTCGAAAAATGTGCATATAATATGGCTCGCAACAATGAGCCGATTGCGAACAGCAGAAAAACGAATAATGCAATTGATGCGAAAGAGATCTGGAAACCGACACCAGGTTTGAAATTGGCCAGAAGGAAAACCAGGGCGCCGAAAATAATATTCTTGATCAAAATCGATAAATGACCTCGAAATCGTAACTCGAAAGGGACATCGTAGAAACCCGATCCGGCGAAAAGGAGAATCCAGAAAATACTTATCCAGGCCATTAAAACGGGCAATGTATCGATGGATACGGCAGTTGTAGATACAAAAAGGCCGCTTTTATATTTCATGTAATAATATACCAGCAAAGTGGAATTAATTGCGATTAAATCGAAAAGCCCAGCCTCGAACCTTTCTTTTAAAAACAAGAAGTTCTTATATAGATGCACGCCAACGAAAGATAAGAGAAGGGCCAGGCTGGCAATTACAAGCGTATAATAGGGAGAATACTCGTTGAGAAAAAGCACGACAGCTGATATAACCAGCAGAAGATTTATAAGTTGAATTACAAATACGGTGCTTTTTTGAGTCAGTCCCATGAAACTAATCTTATGGGATGAATGGTCTTTGCCGCCCAAATAGACCTTGCGGCCCTCCTTGAGCCGGGATATTGAAACGAACATTAAGTCGAATATCGGATATGTCATTATGAGTATAGGAGCCAAGGCGACAGTCAGGCTTTTTGACGTATTCAGATGGACAATCGCCAGACACGACAACACAAAACCAAGAAACAAGCTTCCGACGTCCCCCAAAAATATCTTCGCCGGGTAAATATTGTAGCGCAGGAAACCAAGTGTTCCTCCGGCAGTAGCAAAGCTCAAGGCCGCAAAAACGGGCATTTCCTTTAGCAGGAACAATATCCCCAAACCGGTTGCGGTTATCATCGACACGCCGGCGCAAAGACCATCCATGTTATCGAGGAAATTGAAAGCGTTTTCTAAGGCAACAATCCATATTATTGTAAATGTAATCTGGACAGGGAGCGACAGAAACGCGGAATACTTATCTAAGAATGCGACGAAGATGATAGCGGCAACAATTTGTCCCATTAGCTTGGTGAGGAAGTCCAGCTCGCGGAAATCGTCAAACAGCCCGACTACGACCAACAATAAAGTTCCTGCAATCACACCTATGATAGACTCGGGGAGATGAAGCTTAAAGAAAAACATGATAAGAGCGAACATCGCCAGCGAACCCAGGATCACAGGGAGGCCACCGCCCAAGGGGATAGGATTTTTATGCACTTTTCTAGCCGACGGTATGTCGACGAAACCGATTCTCAGTGCGAACTTCCTTACTAAAGGGACAAAGATGATAACAAATAGAAAAGAAGCAACGAAGAAACTGACATAGAATTTACTCATTCCTTAAAATATTCTATTATTTCTTTAATGGTTTGTTCCAGATCCAATTTGGGCTCGAATCCAATTATCTCGCGCGCTTTGGCTATATCCGGCATCCGCTGATTCATATCCTCGAAGCCCGACTCGAAAGCATCGTCATAGGGTGTAAAACTAATTTCCGAATCTGAATTGCATAATTTTTTGACCTTAAGCGCCAGATCCTTTATAGAAATAACCTCCTGAGTACCGATATTGAAGACTTGCCCCTCGGCCTCCGGTTTTTCAGCAAGCTCCGCTACGGCCCAGACGACATCCCTGACATTGGCGAAACAGCGGGTCTGTTCACCATCGCCGAAAACAGTAATAGGGTGACCCAGCAAAGCTTGCTGAACGAAGTTGGGCACTACCATCCCATACCTGCCGGTTTGCCGTGGCCCAATCGTGTTGAAAAGTCTTATAATAACCACGGGCAATTTCTTTTCATGATAATACGCCAGCGCCAGAAACTCATCGATAGCCTTCGAACAAGCATAACTCCATCTCGATTTTGTTGTCGGCCCATAAACCGAATCATCGGTTTCCTTAAAGGGTATCTCGTTGTTTTTGCCGTAAACCTCCGAAGTTGAGGCTATAATGACCTTTTTCTTATGTTTATTGGCGTATTTATAAATTATCTCGGTTCCCATAA
>CBEWDL010000019.1:0-28774 GCA_965555375.1 uncultured bacterium | reverse complement strand
TTTTTACTGCGGACTGCGCCGCCGTCATCCCTGCGGGTCCGCCGCCTATTATCACAATCGGACGTTTTCTTTCCGCCCTTTTCGATTTCTTTTTAACCCGCATTATGTTAACCGAAATTAAGAACAGTTACTAAATCTTACTCAACATCTGAATAAGAGTATATAATCAATATATTCGCGCCCGTTACCCTGTCAAGCAAATTCGCCAAAGAATTGTGTTTGAATTAACCATATCCAGAAAAGGCTGAGGCATCGCTATCAACGCCTCGATCCGATTTTCCTGGCGACCGCTTCCATGATCTGGCGCCTGAAGGATTCCGCGGCATCACGAACCTCAGACTGAAATACAGGTTCATTCCTCCATGCATATATTATGCCCCTGGCGACATTTACTATTGCCATCTCACCGTTTGAATTGGAGCCGTAAATGACGGACTTCTCCAGGTCGCCTCCCTGCGCCCCGACACCCGGAATCAATATGGGCATCTCTTCTCCGATTTTTCCCCGTAGCCGCTCCAGTTCCGCAGGCGAGGTGCCTCCCACCACAAGCCCGATATTGCCATGGCTGTTCCATTCTACTGCGAGGCCGGCAACATAAGAGAAAAGCGTTTGAGTTGATGCCCTGAAGAACTCGGCGAACTTTTTAGCCTTCGACTGAGGGGGCATCAGATCATCTTCAGGGGGATTATCGAGAAGCATCAATTGCCTCTGGATATCCGATGACGACGGATTCGACGTCAGGCAAAGCACGAAGGTGCCCTTTTCCCGGTAATTAATAAACGGTTCGATGGAGTCTCTACCGAGATATGGATTCACGGTAACGGCATCCACGCCGAGATGCTCGAAAGCGGATCTGGCATACCTGGCGGCGGTGTTGCCGATATCGCCTCTCTTGAAATCGAGGATCACCGGGATATGATCGGGTATCGATCTTATCGTTTCCTCTAATATCTCCCAGCCCGCGGCTCCCATACTTTCGTAGAATGCCGCATTCGGTTTGTAAGCACAGACTAAATCTGCGGTCGCTTCTATGACAGCGCGATTGAATTTCAAAACAGCCTCAGGTCCGGAGCCGAGATTCCCAGGGAGCCTGGTTGCGTCCGGATCGAGACCAACACACAGCCAGCTTCTGTTTTTCCCCGAGGTTTCGAGTAGTTTTTCTCTAAAAGTCATCGCAGTTTAACCGTTCCGATTATATTGTTTATATCATCCTCGCCCTGCTTGATAAGATAATTACGGAGGCCTTCAATAATGTTAAGAGGAGCATTGGGATCTATGAAACATGCGGTTCCCACCTGGACGGCCTTAGCGCCAGCGAGAAGAAATTCTGCAGCGTCCGAGGCGGTTGTTATCCCGCCGATACCTATCACGGGAACATCGACAGCGCTCGCCACCTTGTAAACCATGGCCAGCGCTATCGGTCGGATGGCCGGACCTGACAAACCTCCGAATGTATTTGAGAGCCTGAAGGTTCTCTTTTCGATATCTATTGCCGTGCCGACAACTGTATTGATCAATGAAACCGCATCGGCGCCGTTATCCACAACGCTGTTTGCTATCTTGACGATATCGGTCACATTCGGAGATAGCTTTGCAATCAGGGTCCGGGGGAACCGTTTCCTGACTTCGCCAATGACGCGGCTGGCCGGCTCGCTGTATGCACCGAACTCCAGGCCCCCCTCATCGACATTGGGGCAGGAGATATTAACCTCTATAGCAGGAACATCGTCGCATCCGGCCAGGAGCTCCGCCAGGCGAATATATTCGTCCACTGTTGATCCGGCAATGCTGACGATACACGCCGTATCATTTTCCGACAGAAACGGCAATTTCTCATTAATAAATCTGTCTATCCCGACATTGGAAAGCCCGATAGCGTTCAACATGCCGGCGTCGGTCTCGCACACCTTTGGCGGAGGGTGCCCTTCCCTCGGCAGGTAGGTCAAGGATTTGGTTACGATGCCCCCCAGCATGGATATATCGAATATCTCCGAGGCTTCCTCGCCATAGGCGAAACAGCCCGAGGCGGCAAGGACAGGGTTTTTTAGGCGCAGGCCCGCGACATCAACCGAGAGATTTACGCTTATTGCCAGATTACTTCCCCGCATTCAAAAATGGGACCCTCGATACAAACCCGCCGCAGATGGTAGTCTCGATTATCGTCTGTGGGACCCCGGTCTTTCGGCGGGGATACCTTGACAGCACAGCCGCTGCAGATTCCATAGCCGCACGGCATCAAAGCCTCCAGCGACAGAAAGCCTGATATTCCTTCCGCCACAAGCATTCTGTCGATCTTCTCCAGCATCGCCGTGGGGCCGCAGGCATATACGATTCGATCCCGGACGTTCTCAAGTTCCTTTTCGAGTAAATCCACCACCGTACCCCGGGCGCCGAAACTACCGTCATCTGTGCAGATATGGAGATCGATGCCGAGCTCGCTCAATTCCACGTCGTTGAAAAGATCGTCTTTAGCTCTTGCCCCCGATATGAATGTAATCCGCTCTGCCGGATAGCCATTCTGTATGGATCTCTTGGCCAGGAAAAACAGCGGTGGCATTCCTACTCCGCCTGCGGCCATAACGACCCCTGGTTCGTTTTTCAAAAGACGAAAACCATTCCCTGAAGGTCCCAGAAGGTGTGCTTTCCGGCCATCTCGCATATCCGCAAGCTGCGATGTCCCACATCCGAATATTTTGAAAATAATCGAAAGCTCCCCGCTGCCGGGATCGGCATCGTAGATGGAAAACGGCCGTGGCCAGAGTGGAAAATAATCTCCGGACGTCCTGACCTGAATAAACTGCCCGGGACTTGCAGATTTCGCAATATCATCAGCCTCGAATGTGAACTTGAATATTGTTGGCGAGATCTTCTCTTTTTTTAAGATCGGATAGTAATCTGAAAATTTCTTCAAGGCCCTTGCCTGCGTTCTTCGAGATAGGGATCGTTAAATATGTCGATATGGGGTCTTTCAAATTCGATACCGTATCTATAATACTTATCAAGTTTGGCGAAATCGAGATCGGACGTGTCAAATTCAGTATTCAAAAGCGCAACTGTGGCCGCCGAGTCAATGGCATACTCACCGGATGGACCGATTATCTCGTATTCCTCAACCTTGCCGAAGAGATTAATCTTTATCTTAAACAGCACTTCTCCCTTGAGATGCCGGTCCAAAAGCTCTTGTGGGTAAACGAATTTGCCCAACTCCTTAACCGTCGGCGCAGGCGGAAGCCCCTGGGCGATCATTCTCAGGGAATCGGCATCAGGTTTGACATCTTCTATTTCCCCCTGTTCATCTTCAGGAGGCGGAATTCTCTTTCTGCCAGGTTTTGCCATCAACCCCATCCTGTCCTTGGCGGCGGTGGCATAAACCGATTGGGCGTATTGTTCACTTACAAACTCATAAGCGTAGAAGGCCGAGCTGTCTTCATCCTTCTGATGCCGATCGAGAGCCCACGCTACCGCATAAGAGGTCTTAGGAGCAAGATCGGGGAAATTATCTGCGATATAACGAAACAACGCGATTGCCGAATCGAGATTGCTGCCCTCGAACGCCAGACTCTCAGCCCTGGAGTAAAGCCCCAGAGCGTTCTGCGAAAGATCTATAGGAAAGTCCAGCATTTCCGCTGCAGCCGCCGCCTGGGGTGATTGCGGATGTTCTTCAATCAGGCGCTGAAGATACCCCTCGCCAGCGGTTGAATCGCCTCGTTCGAACTCAAGAGAGGCGCAGGCCAGAAGACCCCTGGGGGCGTATTCTGAGTTGGGATGCTGATCGGCTATGAGAAGATATTCATGAAGCGCCGAATCGGGACGGTTGAGCTCATAGGCATAAAGCTCGGCTAGGAGAAATCTGGTCTCGACACCTGTTTTTGCGATCTCTTGCCTTATACTATCCTGTGTAATTTTATCCTGTCTGATTTTTTCCAGCCTGGCCGCCTCCGCAATCCTCAAAGAATCTTCCAGGGATATCTTCCCCGCCCCTGATTCAGCAAGATCAAGACTTTCAAGGCTCAGACTATCTCGCCCGACGGCCGTGACGGTTGTATCCGCACTATCGGGGGCGGTTAGCATCTCCCCGGCTGAATCGAGCGGCACTGTATAAAACTCGCCTATATCGACTTTAGCGGAATCCCCCGCTGGGGCCGAAACCGTATCTGCGCTATCAACAGCATCTACAATCTCGCCAATAGTCTCGAACGGAACAGTAAAGATCTCCTCCTCTATCGTGGTTGGGCCTGACTCCTCTATTCCTTCAGGCAAGTTTGGCCCCACGAAAGAACTATCCCTCGATTCCACCGGCCCTATTATATCGTCTCCCGAGACTTCGTAGGAAGCCGATGTATCCGGGGCCTGTTGCAGGGGCTGAGCTTGCTCCGCCGCTCTGACAGAATCTGCTCTTTGAAGCTGAACCTGGTAGGATTCGAGCTTGGCGATCTGGGCTGATCTGGCCAGCGCCAGGTTGCGGAATTCCGAGGACGGGTTTTCGGTTTGAGCCTTAGAAAAGGAGTCTTTGGCTTTTTTCACGTCGAATAAATCATCCTGGTAGATCAAGCCCAGACGATAATAAGCTTCAGCAGCCTCAGTGCTTTTAGAGCTTTGCTCCGTAACCGCGTTGTATTCATTGATAGCTTCCTCGATCAGGTCCTGAAGATAATGACCCTCGGCGATTTTCAAGCGAATCCGGGCCGATTGCTCAAAATATCTTTCATCTTTCGCCAGATCCGCCAAGATCCCCATGCCGATGGAAACTGAATCCGTATTCAAGATAGCGGAGGCCGATGCGAGGGCTGCATCGAACCTTAACTGCTTGGAAGGCTTATATCTGTTAACCTCGGAATACGCGGAATAGGCCTCATAATAATTGCCCAGTCGCTCAGTGCACTCACCGATGTAAAATTTGGCTCTGGCAGCGGAGTCCTCCCCGGGATATTTTTCGAGATACAGGCTGAAAAGATCGACAGCTTCAGTGTATCTATCGTCATCCCTTGCTATTTTCCCCCTGACAAAGTAAACATCATCGATATACTCACTCTTTTTGAAATCCTTCTCAATATGATCGAACGCCTCCATAGCCAGGTCGTCATGCCCCAGCTCGATTTGACATAAGCCCCTGTAGTAGAAGGAATCGTCTGCAAATTTCGATTCCGGGCGGTTGGTCACCAGCTCTTTGAATTTTCTATCGGCCTGCAGATAGTCGCCCATGTTGTAATAGGATTTACCAATCAACCAGAGGGCATCATCGACCCATTTCGAATCCGGGTGGAACTTCAAGACTTTACTGGCTTTCTTGATGGCGTCTTCGTATAAGATTCTCACCTGCGGGGTAACCTTGGAAGTGAATGAGCCCGAGGGGCTGCCACCGCGCCCTTCAACATTGCCTCCGCCTTGATTTCTACCTCCCCGGCGAGGCTGACTCGGTGGAACCGCCTGTTTCTTTCCGTCCACGGCGTTCTGAGCCTGGCTCTTTTCAGCCTCCTTAAATTTCTTCCTGGCCACGAAGAAGGTGTTGTAATAGACGCAGCCCGAGAAAAAGACTAAAACAAGCAGGGCAATCAGATACGATCTGAAGTACCGATTTGAGAACATTCTAAACATATATATAAATATTCGGCAGTCTTGTTCCAAACAATATTTTTAATTTTAGCAGGCTGATTTTCATATAGTTAACACTTGGATTTGCTAAGTTTGTGGGTTGCGCAACCATCCCGAAACCCGCCTTGATCGCCATAAATCGGATTCTTAAGAAAAAGGCATCCCGGAACGAGTCCGGGATGCCAGAGAGAATTAAGATTAATCTTCCCTATTGCGCCCTATCCGGCCCCGATTAGCGCCAGCACATACCCTCTTATGAAAATCACTCTCTGTGCAAGCAGCGCAATACGTCCCATCACCGTTAGCCCGAATCCGGCGCCAAATCCGATCATCAGGGTGTAGATTCCTATCCTGGATACCACGCCAAAAGCCCCGGTATGCGCTTTCGAGAAGAAGAAGTAAAACAAGGCGCACAGCACACCTACAATAATAAGGATATTGGTGATGCTGTTTAAGGGTATAATGGTTGCCGAGATTTGCTTGAAGATGGCAGTATACATGTAAACTGTTACCGATATACCGGTGGAGATCCCTATATAGAACGCGATGGAAAATCTCGAGATCCACGAATATTTCTTAGAGAATCTTGTCCACATGCCGATACCGAGCAGGATTGGGATAATATATGCCCATTGCCCATTTTGCATCGTTAGCAGTACTTTATCCCTGAATAGATTATGGTATACCAGCATGGTCCAGAAGCCAGCGGCTACCCCGGCGACCAGCCTTTCGGCGAATTTGTAAAACGGATTATCCTTGATTAGGAATGAGAAGACACAAAGCGTCAAGAGTACGGCTAAAGTTTGCCATAATAATTCTACTGTCGTCATAGCGTCCTCCTATCTTCCCTTCTTGCGACGAGCGGCAAAATAACCGACATTCGAGATTATTATGAAAAGGAGAATGACAGCGTGAGCCAGGGTCTGGTACGGTATAGATTGCAATCCCGTGGTCTCGAAGCCCGAAAGTATCTCATATTCGGCGGCACCCTTTATGCCCGGGATCAATCCGAAAATCTGGCCCGATTGCAAATATTGGTAATAATCAGCGCTCATAACGCCGGTCACCCCGATAGCCAGGGGGAATCCAAAACGGCCGTTACCGTAAGTAATCCACATATCGGCCACGTTTCCGGCCGTGATATCGACTACGCCCTTGACATCCATCAAGTTTCTAATTCCATTCATTACCTCAAGGGAATCAAGCGGCACGCCATAGTAATCCAGGGGGAAGGTCACTCTGAAGTCGACGCCCATTGTGAGTATTACGATGGCCGGATAAGGACGATATCCTAGAAAGCAATAATCGATACCCGATTCCTTACCGTATATCGCGGCAACCTCTGATAGTCTCAACTCGGCCATACCGACTCCAAACTGCGAAAGACATCCGATAATGACCTTCAGATCTTTCGAAAAAGCCTGGTTCAAAATAGCGTAGGTCATGGGATCGAGTTCGGCCAGTGCCGACGGATCGTAATCGATGCCAAGATAAAAGTGATCTCCCGGCTGCATCTCATCGATGAAATTAAACACCTTCTTTACTTCAGGTGTTGTGGAGACAGGCACCTTGAAGGAGATTATTGCCGGAATTATGACCACGATGAAGATACAGAGATATATCCATCGTCGATCTAAATTCATTAATTTTTCCCAAAAAGTCACGGCGTCCTCCCTAATCATGCCCCAAATATGTTCGTTCAATGCCCAGAATTATTTTTATACATGTGGCGATGACCCCGAGCCCGACTCCCATGGTAATGGCGCGTTTGGCCGCCATGTTTGGTATCGTTAGAATCTTGGTGACCAACCACTGGTTTAACTCTGAAAGCGGGCCTAAAGGTATCAGCCTGATCATAATGATAAAGGCCGTTAGAAGGAGAATTGTCGCCAGAATAGTTCTGGCGCGGAATGCCCGGTACGCCGCGCTGGCGATATAAAACGCCAGCAGGGAGAAAATCGTTGCCTGGATCGGGATCAAAATGTTATTGAAAAGAACCATATGAAGACTCGCGGCCTCGCGGCTTGCTCTCGTCAGCCCCGTAAACACCATGATGAAATAGCCGAAAAGAAGGACGCCCGCGTAAAAGGCCTCCCCGGGATTTTTCAATTTCTTAAATTCCGCCTTGACCAGACTGTAGATACCCAGCGGGAGGGCGAAGATGCCAATGACGATAACCCAGTCGTTGGCATAGGTAAATAACCATTCGGATTCCTCCGACGGCACAAAGTACTGGATTATCATCACAATGCCGGAAACAAGGACGAAATATATCGGAATTTGTTTTCTCATATTCTATCTTCGCCTCTAAAGGTTAACGGTTACCATATCTTTAATAATCGGAATTGCGAGGGAGATTAGAACAACTCCCAGGACCAGAATCACCATCAAAACGGCCTTGCCCCAATCCTGCGCTTTCAGAGTGCCCACCAGGATCGGTTCTTTGGAAAGATAGGCGCTGGCCGCGTAAAGCTCCTCGCCTATCAATGTGTAATCGGTGGCCGCTATGAAGAACGGAAGCTGAGATATCTGATCGGTACCGGATATCTGAATCGATCCGGCGATATTGCCTGTTTCGGCTAATATGAGAGACTCGGCGTGGAAGACTCCCATGTAGAAATTAGTGGCCGTTTTTCTCCTCAGCATTATGCCATTGACGGCGGCCACATAAGGGAACTGCATGGCCGTCTCGTAAGTAATATTATCGGGATCGTAGGAATCTGGACGCCCCGCCTCAAGATAGGCCGTGCGCACCGTCTCTTGGGAAACGGCAAACATCACCGGATCGTTGACAGGCACCAGAACCGGAGTCTGGTATTCAGCTGTCAGTTTCGCCACGCGCGATAGAATCGTAAAACCGGCGATTGTCGCGATATCTCCCGCCGTACCGGTTCCGAGAACGAATAGAATCGGTCGTCCCATTTCCGTGGCCCGCCCGATCGCATCGTCCACGGCGTTGATTCCGGCCAGTGGCCGCACGTAAAATTCTTTACCCTTGCGCGCGTGAAAAATGAAATACACCACAATCGCCCAGAATATGATCACGCCAAATAGAATCGGCACCTTACCAACATGGAACCAGTTCTCCACCGCCTGGCCGGAGCCCGGCTCGGAGTACTCGGAGTAAGTGGAACCGGCGGCCATAGCCCGGACTTTGTAGAAATAGGTTTTGCCGGTTTCAATGAAGCCAGGGTTGGGCTCGCCGTTTTTCATTGGAGAATCGTCTTTATCCTCATACTCGGTGGCTCCCTTTACAGCAATCCCTCTTTTCACGTATTCGCCGTCGGCCGCGTCGGAACGATAAACCTCGTAGGCGAGCACGTTATCGAGCCCCGCGCCGTCATCGGCGGAAAGATCCCACCCGACAATCACACCATGACCGGTGTCATCCGGTTTATCGGACACCCGGACGTTTGTCGGCGGAGCCGGAAGGGGAGGACCGGTAGTGTCCGGCATCGCCTCCTGAGCGCTAACCGCCGCGAAAGCGAAAGCTACAAGCAAGAGCAACGCCGTAAGTCTTCTCCTCATAGAGTCTCCTTTTTTAAATTAGACAGTTGCTTATTGCCAAGATATGAGTCTGCCTATCATTACTGGAAATCGCCGCAGGCGGTCGGTTCTGTCGAAGGGATAAAATATCCTGCGAGCCAAAAAAATCATAACCCATCTATAAATTAACAAAACGACTCTGATTAAAAATGCGGGAAGATCCGGCAGCAATGCAATACCGGCGTGGATTCCGGCCCCAAGACATGCGGCCAAGATACGATATTCCGCCTTAAATGGAAATATAAATTTTCTCTATACCCGCGCCTGATAACGGGATTCCGGCTGCATCATGATGCATACTGCTGGGATGGATCTCAGATCGACTTGTCCATTGTGTAGCGGAGGTCAGGCATGCCTGACCTCTAAAATTTTCTTTAGCGATAACGAGGCCTCCGAAATCCTATTCGAAGGCTATCAGGCTGGCGCAGTCTTTTTTCATTAAATAACTTGAGGATAGCTGTCGATTATGCTATTGTATAATATCGAAAATTGAGACCTCTTAAGATAGACCGAAGGATCCGGCGATCTTGCTTTTAGCTTAGGATCGGAGGGAGGGAGATGAAGATCTTAAGATTCCCCTTTATAATAGTAGCCATATCAGTATTGATCTGGAGTGGTTGCGCGAAAAAACCCGCTACCATCAAAGGACAGGTGACCAACGCCGAGGGCCAGCCATTGGCCGGCGCGGCGGTATTCACAATACCCCAGCAGACATCGACACTGACCGATACTCTTGGATATTTCATATTTGAGGATGTCCCGCCCGGAGAGTATTCGCTGATGGCCAAATTCGACAGCGATTCGACGGTGAAAATAGTCGGCGAGGTGGAACCGGGAGCAACTGTATCGATCGATCTGATCGTTTTCAAATCGGAGCCGCCGCCGCCGCCGAAGCCGGAGGAGAAGCCGGAACCCAAGCCCAAACCAAAGCCCAAGCCGAAGCCGCCCATAACCGATCCGGCCCTCGAAACCGGCGCCAAAGTCCTACATCTGGGGACATCCGAGTTCATCAAGAAATACGAGGTCGAATCATCCGATGGATTGGTCTGGACGCTCAAGGAAGAGAAAGACACCAAGCTGAAATTCCAGGGCGGACGCCTATTCGAGGGGTATTTCGCCGGACCATATCATCAATACTGGGAGACGGCGGCCCGGAAACTGGAGTATGATGGCAAAATCTGGATATATATTCACGGGCCGGAAAAGGTGATCGGCGACCGCCGCAATATATCTATAACCGTCCCCCTCGGCCTGCCGGCAAATGCCGAGATCGATTCTGTAGTTTTAGGATACGGCCTGCCGAAATTTCCGGATGATTACACCAGAGGCACCGTCCAGCTTAGGCTTCTGGGTTATACCGTATCCGATATTACGGTATTGATGGATTGGCACCCGATCGACCATGACGAGAACGGCCTCATCAAAAAGGAGATCATAACTCCACGCGGCGCCAACCGCAAACTGGAGTATGTCGTTATCGATGTCGATTCCGACGGTGACGCTTACTGGGATGCCTTGATGGTCCGCCCCCTGGTCTATTTTGACTTGAGGTAACCCGCAGCCATTTATTGTAGATACAAGGGGCAGGTCACCGACCTGCCCGCCTTAAAACTATCGTATCGGGTCACCTGACCCGACACCCTGTTATATCGGAGATGTGCTTAGCCTTGGGAAAAGCGTGCCACCCGGTTCAAATGGATATTGCAATTAGCTTCCGCCTCCATTATATTTCGTCTACCCGCAATGATCTGAACGAGGCGGGGTGAATTATGTTTTGTCCTAAATGCAGAGTTGAATACAGACCGGGATTCACCGAGTGTGCCGACTGTAAGGTGCCTCTCGTAGAGGAGCTTTCCCCCGAGCCGGAGGCGGAATGGATCGATCTGGTTACGGTATTGGCCACCATTAACGCCTCCACCGTGGCCCTGGCCAAATCGTTGTTGGAGGAGGCAGGAATCAAGCATGTCGCCACCGGTGAGCTGCCCAAACAGATGTTCGCCATCGGCACCGTGAAGATCCAGGTTTCAAAGGATGACGAGGAAGAGGCCCGACGGTTACTGGAGGGGATAGAGGAAAAAGAAGACAATGGAGGCGAGGAGGACATAACGTAGTTTTTTATCCTGCTGCATTGAAGCCGGAGTTAATATTCTGATCGTATTAATGCAAGTACCAGACGCCATAGAATCCGAGGACATCGTTGACATATACTTCATTACATACCGCCACCATTATATTCTTCCCCGCTTTTCCCTTGCCACCCTTGAAACATATAATTAGATTATATCGTTGAAAGAGCAATGCAGATAACGGTTTTGAAATCGAAGATTCATCGGGCCACGATAACCGGCGCCGATCTCAACTACGAGGGCTCCATCTCCATCGATAAGAATCTCTTATCTGCCGCCGGTATAACGCCTTACGAGAAGGTCCAGGTGGTCAACCTGAACAACGGCACCCGTTTCGAGACCTATATCATCGAGGCCAAAGCCGGCACCGGCGAGGTCATGCTCAACGGCCCGGCCGCCCGGCTGGGCCAGGTCGGCGATCTGATCATAATCCTGAGCTACTCGCATATATCGCCTGACGAGGCTGCCGGATTCAAGCCGAAGATAATCATGGTGGACTCCAATAACCGGCCGGTCTGACATTCCGTTGATCGCCTTCCGATAGCTGACGATATAATTCATAAAGGAAGAGCATTTCTTGAATAAATCGTCTGAAAAGATTGCACTGATCCTGGCCGCCGGCAAGGGGAAACGGATGAAATCCGATTTGCCCAAGGTGCTTCACAGGCTCGATGGCAGGTATGTTGTCGATCACGTTATCGACTCCGCCCGCAAGGCGAATATCGAGCGGCAGATCCTGGTCATAGGGCATCAGGCTGAGAAAGTGGAGGAAGCGCTTAAAGACAGAGGCGTGGAATTCGTCCTGCAGGCGAAGCAGTTGGGCACCGGCCATGCTGTCATGACGGCGGAGCCGCTTCTGGCCCGCTTCGACGGCGACCTGGTAATCCTCTGCGGCGACATGCCGTTGGTCAGGCCGGAGACCATAAAAGGCCTGATCGACGAGCGGCATAGACTTAAAGCCGCGGCAACGGTTTTAACTGTCACCCTGGAAGATCCCGCTCAATATGGACGGATCGTGCGGAACGACGATGATCTTCTGAAGGCTATAGTCGAATACAGAGATGCCGATGATATTATCAGGAAGATAAGGGAGGTCAATACAGCCACTTATTGCTTCGACTGGAAGGAGCTTAAACCCATTTTAAGCCGCCTTGATGACGAAAACGATCAGGGAGAATACTATCTGACAGATTCGATAGCCATTCTGGTCAACAACGGCCGCAAAGTCAGCGCTCTGGTGGCCGCCGATCCGGCGGAAGGATTCGGGATCAACTCGGCCGATGAGCTCTTGGCGGTAGAAAAATTACTGAAAAGTGGAACCCGGTAAGGGACTTTCCGGTATAATATTTTAGATTGACAGAATAAGGATTCCAGGCTATAATATTAATAGCAGGAAAATGAAGAAATTAGCCGTAATCGTTTTAATATTGATCCCCGTGATGGCATTCGCCCAGGGCGTGCCTGACTTAAAGGGGCAATCATATCTCAACAGAGATCGGTTTTCGTTCTTTGACCCATCACGGCTGACCATGAAACAGAATTACAGTTTCGGCTATTATTCCGGCGGCGGAACAAGCGGCAGCATAGGCTACTATCTTAATTCCATAGAGTATGCCTTTTCAAACCCGTTGAAAATCCGGGTGGACCTCGGATATCTCCACAGCCCCACTAACCTACTCTCAGGTACCTCCTCGGGTTTGAATTCAGGTATTTTTATCCCGGGCTTTGCGATCGACTGGCGACCCAGCAAGAATTTCAATTTCAGGCTTGATTACAGGCAAGTTCCCCTGGGCGCCTACGGCGGTTTGAACCCATACTATAATCCATACTATCAGGAGGATTACCGGTAAAAAAAGGATTTGCCCTAAGGGTGCTTCCTCTGTTCCAGCAAGTCAAACCGCATGAAAAAACATAGAAATTCTAAGGTTAAGGCCCAAAAAACCTTTTCTTTGGTTACACTGTCCGGCCTCGGATTTTCCGGCTGGGCGGTAGTAATACTCTCGCTGGCGATACTGACTTTTATCGGGTCGATGCTTATCAACCCGAAAAGAGCGCATCGATCGGAAGGCCCGTTGACCACTGTCACCCTGCAGATCTTAAACGGCTGCGGTCAAAGAGGTGCGGCGGAATCCCTGGCCAACGCTTTACTGCCGGGTGATGGTTCGTTAATGTATGACGTAATCGAGAAAGCGAATACGAAGCTCGAGGCCTTTGATAAAACCGTAGTCGTGGATAGGCGGGGAGGCAGCATGGGCGAGGGTGAATTATCGGAGAAAGCCAAAAGGATAGGGAAAAGACTGGGGATAAGCGAGGACGATATAATATTGCTTAAGTTTGAGGATAACATACTGGATATAGACGTTACGGTTATCGCCGGAACCGACTACCCCGGCTACGTGGAGAAGCTCAATAAAGCAAAGGAGGAATCGCTCTAATTTGACCCCTAAAAGCATAGCCCGGGCGGCCGGCAAATACGCCCTGGATAAGAACGGCGTCGACATTCAGATACTTGATTTGAGAAAATGCTCCGATGTCGCCGACTATTTTGTCATCTGTTCCGGATCGGTCGATGTGCACGTTAAGGCCATCGCAGATAATATAGTGGAGAAATTGAAACAAAGAGGTGTTTCGGTCTGGCATAAGGAGGGAGTTCAGGCCTTGCAATGGGTTCTTCTGGATTATATCAGTGTGGTGGTTCACATTTTTCAACCCATGGTGCGCGAACGGTACGCCCTCGAAAAATTATGGGGGGATGCCCCGGTTGATAGGGTCGGATAGTAAATAAATCTCCAGCGAGGCCGAAAAAGCAAATGAAGCATAATTTATCAAACCATAATAAGAATCAGAAGGATGAAGATTGTATCGAATGACGGATAAAGCGAGGTGAAAAAGCCATGGACATAGTTGATTTAAAATCGAAGACTATTGCGGAACTTACAGAGCTGGCCGAAGGTCTGGAAATTCCCAGCATCTCCGGGCTTCGCAAATCAGACCTGATTTTTAAGATCCTGGAGGGCAAAACCGAGCAGGACGGACTTATTTTCGCCGAAGGTGTTCTGGAGGTTCTTCCCGAGGGATATGGGTTTTTGCGCAGCCCCGATTACAACTACCTGCCGGGCCCGGACGATATATATGTCAGCCCTTCGCAGATCAAACGGTTCGACCTGAAAAACGGCGATACGGTATCGGGGCAGGTTCGTCCTCCCAAGGAGAGCGAGCGGTATTTCGCACTGCTGAAAATCGAGGCCGTCAATCTCGAAAACCCCGAAATCGCCAAGCACAAGATCCTTTTCGATAACTTAACGCCCCTCTACCCGGAAGTGAAGATCAGACTCGAGCATGACCCGAAAGACGCCAGCACCAGGATTATGGATCTTCTAACGCCTCTGGGACGCGGGCAAAGGGCGCTTATAACATCGCCGCCCAAAGCCGGTAAGACCATCCTGTTGCAGAAAGTCGCCAATGCTATCACCACCAACCACCCCGACATGAAATTGATCGTGCTTCTAATCGACGAGCGGCCGGAAGAGGTCACCGATATGAAGAGGTCGGTCAGGGCCGAGGTCATATCATCCACCTTTGACGAGGCTGCCGACAGACATGTCATGGTTGCAGAGATGGTGATAAATAAAGCTAGAAGATTGGTCGAGCACAAGAATCACGTTGTCATTCTGCTTGATTCCATTACCCGTCTGGCGCGTGCTTATAATGCGGTGGTGCCGCACTCCGGTAAGATTCTCTCGGGCGGCGTCGATTCCAATGCTCTGCAGAAACCGAAACGGTTCTTCGGAGCGGCCAGGAATATCGAGGAGGGAGGATCGCTAACCATCATCGCCACGGCCCTGATCGAGACCGGTTCCCGCATGGATGACGTCATCTTCGAGGAGTTCAAGGGTACCGGCAACATGGAGATCGTGCTTGACCGCAGGCTGCAGGATAGGCGCATCTTCCCGGCCATGGATATCAACCGTTCCGGGACCCGCAAAGAGGAGCTGCTTTTGTCTGCTGAGGAGCTGAACAGGATCTGGATTATGCGGAAGTTCTTAAGCGAGATGAATCCGGTGGAGGCCATGGAGTTTTTGCTGGAGCGGATCATGAAGACCAAGACCAATGCCAAGTTTCTGGAAAGCATGAGCGGATAAATGGTGAGATGGAGATTGCGATTTTCGATCCACCTGTATGTCTGAATAATCTTATCCGTTAAAAAATCATACACCATCGACAATAGCCATATTTCGGTTTGATTGCCTTTTTGTAGGTTGAGCCCGGTGGGTTTCCGCATACCGGGGTAGAAACCTAAGTCCAGTTCCCACATCATCCTGGAACAAAAGGCCTTTACAAATTCATATTGAGGACTATATTGATACAAAATTGCGGGCGATTTACCCGTTTGATAATTGTACGCTTTATGGACGAGGTCTTACTGCTACGTTAAACCGTTGGCCACGGACACAGATGAGTAAACCGCTTTTCGAAAAATTCGCCGATGATTATGCTTCGTCGCGTCCCGACTATCCTGACGATATTAAGTCCTTTTTGTTTAATTTATTTGATGTTGATTCGAATTCGTGTATAGCCGATATCGCTTGCGGATCAGGGATTTTCACTCAGCTTCTTTCATGCGAGCAAAATATCGGCTGCGTTGTCGGGCTTGATTGCTCGCTGCCGCTGCTGGTGGCGGGAACCAGATATTTCAAAGAATTCCGCTTCAAGCCGCTCTGCGGCAGCGGTGAGATGCTGCCAATCAAATCGAAATGTTGCGATCTCGTCACGGTCGCTCAGGGATTTCACTGGATGAATCGCCGGAAGTCCCTGGCGGAGATCAACCGGATTTTAAAGCCCGGCGGCGGCATAGCATTGATCTGGTACCGTCGAAAGACCCTGACGGAGCCGCATCAGGCGTTCATCGAGGAGTTGACTCATAAATATAACCCCAACTACGATCCAAAATTCATGGATGCCGACTATGTGGGAATGTTGTTTGCGGATGGCCGGTTCGCCGATATAGGGCAAAAAAGGTTCTACGCATCAAAAACCTTCGATCCGGGGACTTATATAAAGTGGCAGAGATCCAAATCGTTTATCGGCGATGCCATGGACGAGGACATGCTCGAGGAGTTCCTGGAGAAGGTAGAAAAGGAGATAACCGGATTCTTCCCGGATGGTATAATAACGGAGGAATTCAAATACGATCTGATATACGGGCGACGGAAGTAAGGAAACATACTCCCGAAAAAGTTGGTTTCTTTTCATGTTGACTATAAAGATTCGAACCAGGCCGCATATCTTGACAAATCAACGTCGCTGGAATAATATAGTTTGACGTTTTATTCTTAAGGAGATTCGATGGCTGCTTTATTGTGGGCGAACCTGATAGACATGTACCAGCCTCCGAACTGCGATCGATCGGTGCTGGAGAAAATCATCAAACAGAGCTATCTGCCTCTTCTTAAGATTTTCGAGCAGAATCCCGATTCGGGATTGACGCTCAATCTTCCGGGAAGCACGGTGGAGCTGATGATTAGAACCGGATTCGGCGATGTGATCAAAAAAATCGCGAAACTGGGCGAGCGGGGGCAGATTGACTTCACCATGACGCCGAAATATCAACCGCTGATCCCGCTTCATGGTGATAACGACGTGGATCGTCAGATCGAATCGCACAATAAGATCTGCAAGCGTTATTTCGGAATCTGCTACAGTCCGCAAGGACTATATTCTCCATTTCTTGCTTATTCTCAAAAAGTTTCGAAGGCCGGGGCTCGATTCACGTTGAAATGGGTGGTCGCCGACGAGAATTCAATCAAGGCCAGATCGCAGAACGGATACGGCTCGCTTTATATGGACAAATCTGCAGGCGGTATTCTACTGATGGGTTGTCGTCGGGATATCTCGAACCAGCTCGGCGGCTCCTTCTGGGCCAGGAAGGTTCTCCGATCAGCGTCGGAATTCCTTCAGGCCGCCTTGAAACAGGCATCCAACGATAAATACCTTATTACCGCCATAGATGCACGCAATTTCGGCTATGATAATCCTGGAAGGGACGGCCTTCTGCGCGCCCTCTACAGGGATAACAAGTTGAAAGCTGTGACCATTTCACACCTGAGGCGTTTTGTGAAGCGCAAGGATTTCATCAGGGCAGTGGACGGTTCATCACTTACCCAGAAAGAAAATTCTAAGAAACGGAGACCGTTTCTAATCTGGGAGAACGATAGAAACCCGATCCATCAATCGCTATGGAAACTCTATAAAATGGCGGCCTCGGAGATGAAAAACGCCGCCACCAAGGGCGATCCACAGCTTACCAGGGCCAGGGAAATGCTGGATTCGGCCTCCGCCGCCGTAAACTGGTCCATGGCCTCCTGTAGCCCCTGGTGGGATCCTGCCTATCCCCGGCAGGCTGCCGACGATCTGGCCATAGCGATATTCGTCCTGCTGTCATCGGCGCCCAGGGTCAAAGACCAGGCTATCGCCCTGAGGGTGAAGATTTACGAGCAGATAGAGCAGTTTGAAAAATCGGGCGAGAGGAAAAAGACGCAGAAGGAGTTTTTGAAAGCGAATAATATTGCGTTTGATAGATTTCATAAACTGAAATAGAACGCCGGAAAACACGGCAGGGTAGGTCAGGTGCCCTGCGCACCTGATGCTATATAGATCGACAACGTTATCACCCTCCCGTCACAATCCACGGGAAATAGGCATAGAAGGCGGCCGCCTTTATAATATCATCGATGGCGACAGACTCATTCGATGTGTGCGCCATTTTCTCCTCGCCCGGGCCGTAGCCAAAAGTCGGGATATCAAACATCCCCTTGGTCGCCACGCCGTTGGTGGAGAACGACCATTTGCCGATATCCGGTCCGGTTCCAAACAGCCGGTTGTAACATCGCTTGGCGTATTCGACGAGGTGATGGTTTTCATCAAGCGCCCAGGCGGGGTAGGTCTTTAGAGACGGGTAGGTAGTGCCGCGCCAGCTCGGGGTCTCATAGGTGGGGATCTGAACCCGGGCGGATGCCAGTTGAACCTCCATCAGCGATTCAATCTGGGATAGAGCGGTATCCGATAACTCTCCGCGGGTTAAGCGCCTGTCGATATAAACCGCTGCCATATCGGGGACAGCATTCAGCGACGGCGCCCCGGAGCGGATGCGGGTTGCAGTTAAAGACCCCTTTCCCAGAAAAGAATCTGTGGGAAACTTATCGTTCAGTTTCTGCAAGGCCGATAATACGGGAATAATCTTATAGATAGCATTGTCTCCCCGTTCCGGAGCCGAACCATGACATGAGACCCCCTCGACCGTAATCTCCATCTCCATCCTGCCTCGCTGGCCGCGATTGATTTTACCATCGGTTGGCTCGGTAAGAATGACGATATCGGGGACGATCCTGTCCTCATTGATGATATATTGCCAGCAGAGACCGTCGCAATCCTCCTCCTGGACGGAGCCGACGAAAAACAACGTGAACGGCAGATCGTCTGAAAGCTCTTTTATGATCTTCAGGGCGGTTACCATGGCGGCTATGCCAGCCTTCTGGTCGGCGGAGCCACGCCCAAATACCCTGCCGCCTTTTATCTCTCCCGAAAAGGGATCATTGTTCCAGCGACTTCTCTGGCCGACATCGACCGTATCGAGGTGGCCATCGAACGCAATCACCGGCCCCCTGCTGCCGAGCCGCGCCAGGACGTTCCCCAGACCATCGATCAAAACCTCGTCCGCCCCACAGCGACGGAACTCGCTTTCCAGAAGGCGCGCCGCACTCTCCTCCTTTCCAGAAAGCGATGGTATCCTAACGAGGCTGGAGAGAAGCCTCACGGCATAGTCGCGGTAATTCTCGGCGAAATCCTTGACTTTCCCGGGGCTTATCAACCGCATCTGGTTTTCCTGAAATAGGCGACTTGAGGGAATCCTGCAGACTCCATGTTGCCCACCAAAATACATGAAGGCCCCGAATTTTTCAAGATATTTTTCGATTCACTCTTGTTGAACAGGATAATGTCCTGTCCCCACAAGTGTTCGTGACCCGTCCGGTGCATGGGGGGTCCTGGTGTGATGTCCGGCGGCTTACCCATTATCCCTTGATTTTCAGCTTCAAATGGATTAATTAGCTTCACATGAGGTCGCAGGAAATCAGGTCATCCTTTCTTCAGTATTTCGCCGATCACGGGCATAAGATAGTGCCGTCGTCCCCCCTTATTCCGCACGATGATCCCACGTTGCTTTTCACCAACGCCGGCATGAACCAGTTCAAGAAGGTATTCCTGGGGTTGGAGAAACGAGACTACAAGACTGCTGCATCATCGCAGAAATGCATCAGGGCGGGGGGCAAACATAACGATCTCGAGAATGTCGGTTTCACCGCCAGGCATCACACCTTCTTCGAGATGCTGGGCAACTTCTCCTTCGGAGATTATTTCAAAGAGGAGGCCATCGCCTATGCCTGGGAGTATGTCACCAGGATTCTGCGACTTGACCCGTCACACCTTTACGCCACCGTTTTCACCGAGGACGACGAGGCCGAGAAGCTCTGGAGAAAAATCGCTCCCCAGCTTGGCGACCGGGTGCTTCGTTTCGGCGAAAAGGATAACTACTGGTCCATGGGTGAAACCGGTCCCTGCGGCCCCTGCTCGGAGATTCATTACGACCGCGGCGATAAATATCCGGGGGAGCTCAACGGAGAAGGCGACCGCTTTATGGAGATCTGGAACCTGGTCTTCATGCAATTCGACCGGGACGAATCGGGTAATCTAACCCCTCTGCCGAGACCGTCGGTCGATACCGGCGCCGGCCTGGAACGATTTGCCATGATCCTGCAAAACGCCGAATCCAACTACGGGACCGATCTTTTCAGCGGACTTATCCGGAAGGTGGAGGAGATATCCGGTGTGGAGTATTCTGAGGATCAGCGGGGGATATCTCATAAGGTCATAGCCGATCACATCAGAGCGCTCAGCTTTGCCATCGCCGATGGCGGCATCATCTCAAACGAGGGGCGTGGTTATGTTCTGCGCCGTATTCTGCGACGCGCGGCCCGTCACGGACGGCTCCTGGGCCTGCATGAACCGTTCTTGTACGAGATTATCGGCCCCTTGACCGAAATCATGGGGGATCATTTTCCGGAGGTCAACTCCAAACGGGAACATATAGAACTAGTCGTGAAATCCGAGGAGGAGCAGTTCGGGCGAACTTTGGATACCGGCCTGGAGATATTTGAGGACATCGTCAAAGAAGTGGAATCGTCCGGAGCGAAGGTTATCCCCGGCTCCGACGTCTTCCGCCTGTATGATACATACGGCTTCCCTGTCGACCTGACCGAAGTGATGGCCAGGGAACGGGGGCTGCATGTGGATATGAAGGGATTTGAGGAGGAGCTGGAGCGGCAGAGGGAGAGGTCTAAAGCAGCCGATGGATTTGCCTGGGTAGATAACGGAGAAACACTTAGGTCATTAGATGAAAGACATTCCATTTTCACGGGTTACGATACTGAAATCGAGCAGACAATAATTTTGGCTGATAATGAAAACGCAATAATTCTTGAAAAGACTCCATTCTATGCTGAGGCAGGTGGGCAAGTTGAAGACAAGGGCGAAATTTACTCTGATAAATTACGTTTTATCGTTAAAAATATCAGAAAAATAGGTGACGATATAAATCACTTCGGTGAATATGTGCGGCTTGCGGAAGACTTGAAACCCGGCGAATGTTTTAATGAAACCGTCACAGCCGAAATCGACCGCACCCGCCGCGCCGATATCAAACGCAATCACACTGCAACCCATCTGTTACATAAGGCCTTGCGGATGATACTGGGCGATCATGTCCATCAGTCAGGTTCACTTGTGGACCCCGATCGACTCCGTTTCGATTTCACTCATTTCAGGGCCATGACGCCGGAGGAAATTGATAAAGTAGAAGATAAAGTCATAGAGAAAATCAAAGATGATCTCCCGGTTAAATGGTCTGAAAAGAGTTTCCATGAAGCCAAAAAGATGGGGGCCATGGCCCTGTTCGGTGAAAAATACGGCGATACCGTTCGCGTGGTTGAGACCGGCGATTTTACCGTTGAGCTTTGCGGCGGCACCCATGTCGACCATACGGCCGAGATCGGCGATTTCCTCATCACCCAAGAAACAGCCATAGCCGCCGGCATGCGAAGGATCGAGGCTGTGACCGGTCGGGGCGCTAAGGATTTCTTTGCTGAACAGAGCGTTATTATATCTGATATCGAAAGCCTGATAGAAAAAGGCGCGGAAGAGCTGTCGTCGGAGGAGAAGGCCAAATTCAACGGCCTGTTATCGAAGGCCGATAAGAGATTGCTTAACAAACGTGGCCTTCCGGATAAATATATTGAATTTTCGAATTCCATCAGGAAGTTTCAGCGTGAAAAAGAGAAAGAGGATACTATCAGGCTTTCTAAAAAGGCAATCGATATAAAACCGGTTACCGTAATCGCAGATGGCGAAGTCGTGATATATGTCGTCCGCGTGGATAGTGCCCGTTTCTTAATGGTTTTCGTCGATAGTTTTAGAGAAATTCATCCCAAATCTACAATAGTAACTATATCAGAGCGAAACGGAGCTTTCGCCATTACCTCTCCGAAAGACGGTTTAGGACAGGAAATATTAACGGAGATGAAATCGCTTTCGGGGGTTCGCGGAGGAGGCAAGCCAACTATACGCGGGTCATTGCCTGTGGAGAAGATAGATTCTGTTATAACGCGGCTCAAAAAGAGATTTGGATAAGATATGAATACTTACCAGAAGCTTCTGGCAATCAAAAAGAGAAAAAAAACCGGCCTTTTGGTTTTACTCGATCCGGACAAGAAATCACCGTCGGCCCTGGCGAGATTCGCCAGGACCATGGAGACCGCCGGCGCTGACGCTTTTTTGATCGGCTCGTCGCTAATGGTGTCGTCATCTTTCGAAAAATCGGTGCGGGCCGTGCGAAAGGCGGTGAAATTACCGCTGATAATCTTTCCCAACAGTTCCGGGATGCTTTCCGGATCCGCGGATGCGGTGCTCTTTACCTCGCTTCTGTCGGGCCGGAATCCAAATCTGCTGATCGACGAACATGTGAAGGCGGCACCCCTTATAAAATCGCTTAAGCTTGAAGCTATCCCGACCGCCTACATTCTGATCGAATCGGGTAATTTAACATCGGTTTGTTACCTTTCCAACACCATGCCGATACCTCGCAACAAACCTGAGATCGCCAAGGCTCATGCTTTGGCGGCTGAATATATGGGGATGAAGTTCGTCTATCTCGAGGCCGGTTCGGGCGCGGCTTTGCCGGTACCGGCGGATACGGTCAGAGAGATCAGGGATTATATCAATCTTCCTTTGATAGTCGGGGGCGGCATCACCGATCCCTCCTATGCCCGGCGAATCGCCTCCGCCGGAGCATCGTTTATCGTTATCGGCAACGTTCTCGAAAAGGATCGCACCGGCGCGGTGGCCAGATCTTTTGCCGAGGCCATCCATTTCAAAGGCATAGGGCACTAAAAAATTACGGGTTGAGTTTGCATGTCAATTGAAATCATCAAGAAGGCACTGAATGACTCCGCCGATTTGAAATTGCGGGTAGCGGAGCTTTTATCTGAGAAAATTTTAAAGGCGGCGAATGCTCTATCATCGACGATAGAGCGCGGCGGTAAGGCGATGTTCTGCGGCAACGGCGGCTCCGCGGCCGACAGCCAGCACCTGGCCGCGGAACTGGTAGTCAGGCTGACCAGCCAGAGCAATCGCGGGGCGCTGCCGGCCATAGCATTGACCACCGATTCCTCCATTCTTACTGCCTGCTCCAACGATTTCGGGTATGAAAATGTGTTCGTCCGGCAGATCGAGGCCCTGGGGAAGAAAGGCGATATTCTTTTCGCCATCTCGACCTCGGGCAATTCGCCGAATGTCATACGGGCCGTGGAGGCGGCCGGAAAAAGGGATATGGTAACGGTCGGGATGCTCGGCAGCGGCGGTGGCAAATTGGCGGCGATGACGGATTATCCACTGGTGATCCCCTCGTCCGATACGCAGCGCATCCAGGAGGCACACATAGCGGTTGGACATATAATAATTTCACTTATCGAGAAGAAATTGTGTTCTTGATTATATTGGCAAGAATCTCAAATGCCTGCTATAGATCAACCTAATAATCCAGATAAAATTGATATAAGGCCGGATAGGATTTCCAAGAATTCGCTTTGGATCGCTCTAGGCCTCATCGGCAACGCTTCCTTATATTTTGTTACCATATTTTTCCTGACCCGCTACCTCGGGCCCGAGAAATTCGGACTTTATTCTGTAGCTATTTCCCTGGCCGGCCTGTTCTTGCCTCTGGCGGATCTGGGATTGGATCTTCACATGACAAGGATGATCTCTGCTGATCCGCAGTTGCTACGCCACGAGCTTTCCCGGGCTATTTCAGCGAAGATCGTGCTTTCGGTGATCTTCTGGTTTATGATGATCAGTACGGCGTATATGTTAGACTATTCGGCAACCCTCATCGGCTATGTATCGTTAATCGGCTTTTCCCTGCTGGTGGGATCCATGGCACATAGCTTTATCGGGGCCATACGCGCCGTACGCAAGATGCGATACGAATCGATCTCACTGTTTTCAGGAAAAATGGTAGCCATGTTGGCGATTCTTTCTATGATCGCCATGGAAGCCAACCTGACTATGATAATGATAGCCCATCTTGCGGGATCGATAACGTTAGTATCGGCCTCCTTTTATTTCCTGAAATCCCAGGTCGGCCCTCTCGATTTTCGATTTAGTCTCAAAGGACTGAAATGGCGGCTTAAGGGAGCGCTTCCGTACGGGTTGACGGCGTTTCTCGTGGCGATCTATTTTAAAATTGATACTGTGATGCTATCAAAGATGGTAGAGACTGCCGAGATCGGCTTCTATAATGGAGCATATAATCTTGTTCTGGCATCTATGATATTATCTACCCCGCTGGTGGTGGCGCTTTTCCCGGTTCTGTCCTCACTATATGATAACAGAAGGAGCGAGGCGGAAAACATCTTTCAGCGGGGGCTGAAGTATTCAATTATGATCGGACTCCCTCTCGGAGTAGGTTCTGTTCTGATGGCTGAACCTGTCATCATGCTGGCGTATGGCGCTCAATTTCATCAATCGGTTGCGCTGCTTATTATTATGTCGGGAACAATCCCTCTTCTATTTGCGACGAGCCTTATAGGTAATTCGATGGGAGCAGTCGGCTTTCAAGCGAGAGTTGCGGTTGTGGCTTCTGTAAACGTCGTTTTCAATATTGTCATGAATCTTATTCTCATCCCCAAAATTGGAGCAACCGGTGCGGCTATCGCTACAATCCTGACCGAATTTTTGGGCTTAATACAGTTGATCTTATTATCGAGAGGGATCTATAAACTGAATATAGCGGCTGATTTTCTTAAAATATGTTTGTCTTGTGTTTTGGCGTTTCTTGGATTTATATTGCTTGATGGTTTTATCGGTCCCTGGCCGTCGGCCGTTGTTTTCATGCTAATTTATTCCGGCGGGATACTCTGGATGCGGGTGACATCCATCGATATGTTTAAAGGCTTTCTAAGATCGGCGGGGAATTCATGATGAAATGTTATTATGATAAATTCAGACAGAGCCCCGAAATCATAAAACGACGCCTTGGTCCCTATACACGATATTTCAGGGGGTGTAAACGCATCGTTGATCTGGGCTGCGGTCGAGGTGAGTTTCTTGATCTCTTAAGAAACGAAAATTTGGAAGCAATCGGCGTCGACAGCGATTCCGATATGGTTCAGATCTGCACGAAAGCTCGATTGAATGCGCTGTGCGAGGACATATTTTCTTTTCTGGAGAGGGGCGATAAATACGACGGAATCTCAGCCAGCCATATTATCGAGCATCTCGACAGCCGCGATGCTGAAAGGCTGCTTGATGCCTGCCATAAATCTCTAAGCTCTGGTGGTCGCCTATTGATCATCACCCCCAATCCGGAAAATCTTTTAGTGATCTCAAAAGCGTTCTGGCTCGATTTAACGCATATCAGACCGTATCCTTTGATATTGTTGGAAGAGATGCTTAAGGAGTCGGGTTTCTCCATAGTCTGCTCAGGCGAAGATCCAGCCACCAGGGGCCATATTCGCTGGCAGCGCCTGAGAATGTTTCTGGCAAAGATGACTCTACCTATAATCGGGATGAAGCCGCTTTGGAACTACCTTCATGCCGCGCAGGATATTTTTGTTGTAGGCGAGAAAAATGAATGCAAAGATTGACGAACAAAGCGCCCGCCGAAAATAGTCGGACATATCGTAATGAAAATTGGAATTGATATCAGGCCGCTGCGCGATATCATGACCGGTATCGGTCGGTACCTGTTGAAGATGCTTGAGGCTTTAGCGGAACGCGATAGAGGAAATAATTATATATTGTTTTATAATTCTCTCAAAGGCAGAATTCCGGCGGGCCTTCCTCAGAATAGTAATTTCGGGCTCGCCTCCTTCAGGTGGCCAAATAAGCTCCTGACCGCATTGTGGGGTTTCACGCCATTTCCAAAGGTTGAGAAATTTCTGGGCAATATAGACGTATTTCATTCGCCCAGCTTTCAGGTTCCCCCGTCACGCGAGTCCGCTAGGGTGTTTACGGTTTTCGATCTAATTCCAATAATACATCCTGAGATGGCCATACCATCATCCGTTCGACATTTCAGACCGCGAGTTAAACATTATGCTAAGAGGGCCGATTTGATTGTGGCAATTTCCAGGGCGACCGCACTCGACGTTGTAAACTATCTCGGGATTGCTGAAGAAAAGGTCGTTGTAGTTTACCCCGGCACAACTTCCTTTATCAAAGCCGGCCCCGATGATATCTCCAGAATGAAAGCAAAATTCAATATCAATGGAGAATACATTCTTTTCGTCAGCCGGCTGGATCCGAGGAAGAACCTAGCACGGTTGTTCAGAGCATTTGACCTTTCGGGTCTTTATAAGGATCTGGAGCTGTTATTCGTGGGGCCAAAAGGGTGGCGGATGGAGGAGATTTTCAGGACGTGGCGCTCAGTCAGATGCAAAGATAGAATCAGATGGCTTGATTATGTTACCGATACCGACCTGGCCCGCCTTTATTCAGGAGCAAAATTTTTTGTATTCCCATCGGTAATGGAAGGCTTCGGGCTGCCCATTCTGGAGGCGATGTCGGTGGGGTGTCCGGTGCTGACATCGAATGTATCGTCCATGCCGGAGGTTGCCGGCGAGGCGGCATTGTATATCGACCCATACGATATCGACTCAATCGCTGACGGTCTCCGGAGACTGGCGGGCGATTCCGAACTTCGGGCGAAACTGTCTGATTCTGGATCACTGCGGGCGAAAATGTTCACTTGGGAAAAGATGGCGGATAATATGATCGAGGTCTATAAGCGGGCCTATGAAATGGGGAATCGATAAAGTGACAGCTGATTTGAATTATCACAGGGCCAGGTAGGTATGAATTGGCATAACCGGCTCTCCAACTTTCCCCATGGAATGATGCTCATTACTATAGGGAAACATGTTATCGATCGGGGTTGATTGCCGTAAGATAAGAGATGGCGGGATCGGCACTTATCTGCGCAATCTTCTTTTGAGCTGGCAGCGGCTAAAAGTCGATGCAAAGTTTGCCCTCTTCTGCCGCCCCGGTGATGAAAAACTTTTGAATTTCCCATCCGATTTTGCGCGGATAATCTATCATGATTATCCCAAATACTCCCTTTCGGAGCTGTTCTCTTTCAGAAAACCTCTTGCCCGAATTCATGCCGATCTGTTCTTCACTCCCCATTACACCTTGCCGTTCAACCTTCACTGCCCGTCGGTGGCTACTATCCATGATCTCATCCATCTTCGCCTACCTGTTAGGTTTGGAGTCGTCGGAAGAATATACGCCCGCTTTATAATCAACCACACCGGCAAAAAATGTTCGGTAATCCTCACCGTTTCGGAACACTCGAAGCGCGATATTCAATCGCTTTTCCCGGGCTGGTCGGACAAAGTCCGTATAGTCAATCCAGGGGTAGATACGGATCTGTTTAAATCATATCCGGCTGATCAGGTTTCACAATTCAAAAGAGAAAGAGCGCTGCCCGATGAGTTCGTTTTCTATGCCGGGGCTTTAAAGCGGCATAAAAACCCGTTGGCGCTGGTGGAGATCGCTAATAAGCTTAAATACCCCATTGTCATTGCCTCCAGGGATGCAAAGATCTATTATAACAAGATCTTGCCTGCCAGCGATAATAAAAACAGGTTGAGTATGATTGAGGTTGACACCGATCTTGAACTGGCCTTATTGTACAACAGCGCCCGGATGTTTGTGTTTCCGTCGTTTTATGAAGGATTTGGCTTGCCCCCTCTGGAGGCCCTGGCCTGCGGCTTGCCGGTCGTGTGTTCGAATAAAACCTCTTTACCCGAAGTTGTGGGCGATTCAATCCTCACGTTTCCCCCTGAAGATATTACCGATATGCTGGCAAAGGTCGAAGATTGCTGGAATAGCGAACAAACTCGCGATAGATTAAGAAAGTCCGGATTTGAGAGGGCCCAAAGCTTCAATTGGGAGAACACCGGTCGCGCTGTATTTGAAATTTTCGAAGAGGTAGCCCGGGGATGAGAGTGGCGCTGGTTCATGATTGGCTCAATGGTATGCGCGGTGGAGAACAGGTGCTGCAGGCCATCGCCTCCATTTTCCCACGCGCCGGAATCTACACCCTCTTTTACGATCCCGAAAAGATATCCAGGGAGCTGAACAATCACCAGATAAATACGTCGTTCATTCAAAATCTTCCCAAGAGAAAACAGTATTATAGATATTTTCTACCGCTATTCCCCCTCGCTATCGAACGATTCAATTTCAATGACACAGACCTCGTCATTTCCAGCTCCCATTGCGTGGCCAAGGGCGCAGTGGCAGGAGATGGGACTTTACATATTTGCTATTGCCATTCGCCCATGAGATACGTCTGGGACAGGTTCGACGACTACTTCCCGAAAGATCGTTTGAACCCCATCAAATATAAAATCATCGCTACACTGGCGGAACGCCTTCGAAAGTGGGACAGGGAAAGCTCCGGACGAGTCGATCTTTTTATCGCCAATTCCGGCTTCGTTCGACGGAGAATCGAGAATTATTACAACCGTCCCGCCCGCATCATTCATCCTCCGGTGGATACGGAATATTTCACTCCCGGCGGGAGTCGGAACGACGGCTACTATCTTGTGGCCGGGGCGCTGGTTCCTTACAAGAGGATCGATCTGGTGATCGAGGCCTTCCGCGGTTCCAGAGAAGAGCTGGTGGTTATCGGCGACGGGCCTGATTTTAGCCAACTTGTCAATGATGCCCCTGAAAACGTTAAATTCACCGGCTGGGTCGACCGGGAAACGCTCCGGGAATATTACCGCGGCTGCAAGGCTCTGGTCTTCCCCGGTGTCGAGGATTTCGGGATCGTGCCTGTGGAGGCTCAATCCTGCGGCAAGCCGGTGATAGCGTTTGCCGAGGGTGGAATCAAC
>CBEWDL010000018.1:0-29260 GCA_965555375.1 uncultured bacterium | reverse complement strand
TGATCTTCCCATGCTCCTCGATCGCCTCTCCGCCAGCCTTAGGACTGATCCTCAGGATGTACTCGCTTAGGTGGAACGCCCAGCCATCTGCTACCACGATCTCTTCGGTCCCTTCGACCGGCCAGGTCCCCCCGACCGAGAACTGTCCGAAAAGACCGTTGTAGAAGTCCTCGAGCGGCTGCTTGCCTTTGGCGGTTGGCGCGTCCGGGGGCATCTGCACGACGTCGTCGGTACGCAACGCAACCAGCGCGGCAACATCGCCGGCTTCAACTGCCTCGCCCCACGCCTCTGTCAGGGCCTGGATCGCCGCGACATCAGCCTCGGTCCGCTCCGCGGCTGGCTGGCAAGCGGAGAGAGTGAGCGCAACGAATAAGAGAATAACTGCACCTGTTTGGATTCTCATCGGAAGCCTCCTCACTCCTTGCCAGGCGGGCTATTGCGGTTCCATATCTCGCGCGCGAGCTTCCACGACCCGTCGGGAAGTTTCTGGCAGATCACGACGACTTTCCCACGCTCCTCGATCGCTTCTCCGCCAGCCTTAGGACTGATCCTCAGTATGTACTCGCTCAGGTGGAACGCCCAGCCATCAGCCACGACGATCTCTTCGGTCCCTTCGACCGGCCACGTCCCCCCGACCGATAACTGCTCGAAGAGACCGCGGAAAGCCTGCTCGACCGCCTGTTTGCCTCTGTAGGCCGGCGCGCCAGGGGGCATTCGCACGATGTCGTCGGTATACAAGGCAAGTATCCCGGCAACATCGCTGGCTTCAACTGCCTCGAGCCACGCCTCTGTCAGGGTCTGGATCGCCGCGACATCAGCCTCGGTCCGCTCCGCGGCTGGCTGGCAAGCGGAGAGAGTCAGCGCAACAAATAAGAGAATAACTGCGCTTGATTGGATTCTCATCGGAAGCCTCCTTGGAAAAGGTTCGGGGATCTATATGATATCCCTGACCCCTGGTTAAATGGGGAGCCCGGCCATTAGCGATAGACTCCTTGCACGTTTCCTCTTTCATGGCCTGCTAACATAATAGATACAACACACCATCATTGTAGTGTAGCCTACTGAATAATCAATGTCAAGAAGATTCTAGGAAAACACACGAAACCCTTATTGCATGGCAGCATTTTCTCTTTAAGTAGAAAAAAGATCTATCGAAGCTATTTTATTTTTTTGCGGTTCTGAAGGCGCAGAATAATAATCCTCCGAGGAGGATCCCGCCGCATATGAATAACATTATCCAGGCTGATGCCGGCATAGTTATCAATCCTTTCCTTTAGATCTATACATAAAATATGCTGCTATAACAATCAACACCAGGATCATCCATCCGCCTAAAAATTCCGGGAGCCTTCCGTAGTTCTCGTATGAGCCTTTGACCCGGCTGACGAATTCGGTTCCGACAAGCACCACCAGAAGAATCGGGGTAAAATACTTGATGCTTATTTCCCACCATCTTCCGACACCGAATTCCGAGATGGAATTTGCGTATTCTTTTATTTTCCCCGCGCCATAGATCCAGCCGATGAATATGCAGGAACCGAGAACTGAAATTCCCAGGGCTATATGATTCATGAAATGGTCAAGAATATCCAGCCAGAAAAATCCTGCACCGGTGCAAATGACCAGACCGATTATGAGCGCGATAGAGGAAACGGTGAGGTTGGCTTTAAGATGTGAGAATTTCCATTTGTCGATAAAGCTGGCGGTCATACCCTCCACCATCGAGAACGCCGAATCGATAGCCAGAGTAAGCAACATCAGGAAAAATAAGACGCCGAAAAATGGGGCCAGAGGCAGATTCGAGATGATGGCCGGGTACGTAACAAAGGCCAGCCCCGGTCCGGCGATATGGCTTAACTCACTCACAGATTTTCCGAGGATGTGCGCGTGGTAGCCCAACCCTCCGAATACGGCCAACCCTCCAACAAATGCGGTCAAAGCATCGGCAAACCCGATTATGAAAGCATTGTTAACCAGATCTGTTTTTCGGGGGAGGAAACTGGAATAGGCGATCATGATCCCGAAGCCGACCGAAAGGGAGAAGAATATCTGTGTATAGGCGGCGAGCCAGACTCCCGGGTCGAGCAATTTCGAGAAATCGGGCGTCAGGTAATATGCCAGCCCGTCCATTGCGCCGGGCAGCGTGATTCCGCGGACGACGAATACTAACAGCAGAAGCCAGGGCACCAACACCGTGAAATAGACTACCTTGCTTACGGTCTTAGCTCCCTTCCAGACTGAAAAAACGATCCATACCCATGAGATGATAAGCCCCGATGCCAGCCATATGAATTGCTTCGTGAATCCTCCAAACTCAAACGGCCCCGAGGTTATTCCCAGCGTTTCTTTGAAAAAGTAGGCAGAGGGGTCCTGGGCGTAAGCCTGGGTGATGGAGGCGATTCCGTACTTTATGCAGTAGGCCATAATAACGGAATAGTAGGTGACGATCATAAAACCTATGAGCACCGGTATCCAGCCGAACCATTCTAATTTCCTGCTGATTTTGCTGAACGATAAAGGGGAAGCTCCCTCCATCTTGTGTCCCAGGCCAAATTCCAATATGAGCAACGGAATCCCCGCGGTCAGGAGAGCCACAATATATGCAATCAGAAATGCGCCGCCGCCGTTCTGGAAACATACGAAAGGAAATCTCCAGATATTGCCCAGGCCGATAGCGGAACCGATAGCCGCCAGAATGAATGCCATCCTGTTGTCCCATTGCTCTCTTATCATTATTTCCTCCTGAAGGAAGTTACATACATCGATATGAGATAATTATCAAACTCATCAAAAACAGCGCAGATTTTTGATTTTGAAAGATCGCCACAAATCTCCAGCTATTATAGAAATGGTAATCTAATAGCGTCAAGTTTTTTTGGGTGCGGTGTATTCAATTAACGATCTAATCCGCGGATAATGCCAAAACCTCACTCGCCGTAATCTTCCGTAAAAGATCGGCCTCTCCTTTTCGCCAGATTAAGAATGTCAGATCTTCAGGCGGAATTTTCGATAAATCCAGATCTCCAATATGGCGCCATTCCCGCTCCATGCTCCAGTCGACGTCCTTTTGCCCCCGACTCTGAAAATATGGTCTATCAGGATTCGCAAGCCGCTCGTAATCGTCCGGGTATCCGTATATGACCGGCCTGATCCCGATTCTGGATGCTGTCTTTTTGCTGATGGCGACCCCGTAAGGCTCGAAATTCCAGTTGACTCTCTTGGGCAGCCAGCGCATTTGACTGAGAACCTCCCGGGGATCGGATTCGGTGAATCCCACCACTTCCAGAGCATCGCGTATCTTTTTTGACGACGCTTTTATTATTTTTTCTTCAGCGATATTCCTGAGAGTATTAAATGCGCTGTTCGGATATTCGTTTTCTGATTTTAACAACTGTCTGTAAAAATCCCGTTTTGTCTGGCCGGGCCAGGGGCCGTGCTGTGTCCTTGTCCAGTGTGTGATATAATCCCAGCTCTCGATATTAAACTGTATGGGCTTATTCTTATATCGAGGCGGTCTGATAATCGGCTTTTTGTATTCTATTTGATATTTCGACAACACTCCGCGCTCATTCCCAAACGTTTTCAAAAGATTCTCGAGTTTGCCGCCGGGTCGGATTGATACGGGAACCAGAAGGTTTGCCAGAGTTATGGCGGCTTTGTCACGCTTAAGCCAGGTGGCTTTCGGTTTTCGCAAACTCGTTTCGGGGGCGACGAATACCATGGCGGTTCTGTCATCATCGAGACCGAATTCATCGACTGTATTCTGAAAAATAATCTTGCCATTCTCATCATCGCAATAGGGGCTGACCACGATCTGGCTGCCGTCATTTTTCGCCACCAGAAAAGTAGCCAATTCCCAGGTTATAAGTCCGATGCTGGTTATGATCGTATGGCCGGAACCAACGAGATCCGTTACCGCCATCGATGTAGTGGTTACCCAGGGATCATTGCCGCAGGGTGTCTTGGACTGGCTGCTGTTTAAAACTACCGCCAGTTTGCGGTTCAATAAATCTCTATTCCCCTGAATTATCATATTAGTTAAGTCAGGCTCACAATGACGTTTTGAATATCAATTATCACCTATGCTGGAACCGGATGATTGGAAGGTAATAATGTCAGGCCATGGTTTTCTCCGGAACAACAGCATCATCGCGTGTCATTTGGAGATCCGCAAACTTAGTTTTAATAAGGGAGAATATCAAAGATCCCAGCCCCACGGTCAGGTAGAACGTGACGAAGCGCCATGCCGATGTTGCGATGGGGATTATTGCAGATGGTATCAAGCCATTATAAATCAGCGCAAAGGATATCTCGGCTCCTCCTATAGCGCCGGGAGTGGGAATCATCGTCATAGTCGTGAAAACTACCCATTGCAGCAGGAAGAACAATATCGGATCGACTGGATATCCCAGGCCGAAAATCAAGGCCGAGATCGCCCCGTACCGGCCGCACCATCCGATTCCGGCAACGAGCACGCAGGTTGCAAAAGAGCCTTTACCTCTGCGCAGAACAAATCCAGCCGCAGAGAAAAAATCTAATCTGAATCGCTCGACGCGGGCAATTATTCGAGGAACGAATCCTTCAGGGAGTTCTTCGCCGGATTCGAGGCCGCTCCCGTTGAATGTCAGGTTCAATTTCTTGATGATAAATAGAATCGCAAAAAGCAGCGCGAGCACGATCAAAGCCGTCGGCCAGTTTGAGATGAGGTCTCTCCAGGCGCGGGCCACATAGGGATTTTCCCAGGCGCGGCTCCAGTAAAGAGATATCGGGAGAGCGAAAGCGAAAAATACGCCATCGACAAGCGTCCCGAGAAATGTTACCAGGGTCGCCTCGGCCACGCTAAAACCGTATCCGATCAAAAAACCCAACTTGGCGTAGCTGCCGCCGAGCATGGTGGGAGTAATCGCGGCTCCCATTTCCGTGGCGAGCACGGTCTTGAAGGCCTGCCCGGGTCTTATCTCCCTTTTGAACACTTTCCCCCAGATAAGTATTCTCGATGATTGTGCTAACCACGGAAGAAACACCAGGGCGACTGCGAGCGCAAGATACCATCCATTGAAATTCTTAAGATGATTTATGATTCCGGGCTCTGTGGCGATGATAACGTATATGATGTTCCCGGCCACCGCGAGGGGGAGAATTATCAACAGGATTTTCAAAAATCGCCTTAAATTTGTGGCATTGAATTTATAATCGTGCGAGAAATTGCTCATCAGGCAGTTTCGGTTTTAACTGTTTTGAGAGAATTTCATTACTCGTCAGGAGTTTCCATTCAAGAGATCATTGAAAATCTTTTCGTACCGGCCATGAATGACAGATGATGAGAAATGTGTCCTGGTATATTTCATAGCCTTCAAACTTAGCGAGGAGAGTCTCTCCGGGTCGTCCAGGAGAGCCTTGATTATCTCAACCATGGCTGCCACGTCTCCTTCCGGCACACAGAGGCCATTCTCGTCGTGGATGACCGCGTCTATAACACCTTCTATGCCGGTGGCCACGACCGGGACTCCTCTGACCGCGGCCTCGAGCGCAACGATGCCGAACCCCTCCATATCGCCGGGGACCGTCCGGTTGGGCATGATGAAAAGATCGCTGGCTGCAAATAGAAGCTCTCTCATCTCCTCATCCACCCCGTTCAAATAGAATACTCTCGGATGGCGGCTTAAGTTTTTTAGTTCATCATGAACCGTAAGCGCACCGGACGCCAGGAGGAACAGATCATGATATTTCTTTCCGAGAAGCGGTCTAACCGTTTTTAGCCACCGAGGAGATTTCGGTTCGGGCCCGGCGGCGATATAGACGCAGTTTTCGGGTAGATGCGGGAAAACCTCCCTGATGAAATAGTCGAATCCTTTTCTCTTCAGCGGGCGGCCGAGACTGAATAGCACCCTCTTACCGCGAAGGTCGATTTTGGCTTGCCTTTCTATCTCACGATATAGATCTTCGCTTTTCTTCAGATGATTCTTGACATCCTCGGCGGCATTGGGGATAACCTCTATCTTCTCATCCGGCAGACCGCGGGACCTCACCTGGATTGCGGTAGCCTCGCTTACGCATACTATTTTATCCAGATGCGCAAGCGCCCCCTGCAGTCTTCGCTGATACCAGGGAATGGGCAGAACGATATCGAGGCCGTGAACTGTTGCCACGACTTTTTTCTTTGAATTGCGGCGTATCCGGGCGCCGACCAGAGCCGTGACAGCATCATCGCAGTGTAGAAGGCTTGCTCCGTTTCTTATGGATTTATAATAAAAATAGGGGAAGTAGAAAGGGGCTCCCCATTCCGGACCTTTCCATCGGATATTTTCTACCTTAAAAGAATCCTTCATGCCTTCTATCAATCGAGCGCTGTGTCTCTGGACGCCGCCGATTGAATCCGGATGCTTTCGGGTAAGAAAGATTACATGATCCCTCTGCTTCATATACCTCCGTTCAATGGATTACTCCGAAAGCGATTGAGGAGTAGTAATGATTTTCCGTTGTGATTTCCGGATAGTTGCGCCAACCTTGTTATAACGTGACACTAACGATTTTCGAGTATCTCCTGGGAATCGTCGCATGAACCCTCATTTCGGCTAATGTCCATATATAAAGGATGCGAATTGAAAATTCAACCGATTAAAAGATTCATTTGTCGCAATTGCCACAAGGATTCAGCCTGAAGGTCCTGAAATTAAACCGGGGATGTGGCGATGTTTTTGCAATACCCCACCAGCTTTGCGCTTTTTTATAAGCGTTTCATAGTTCTCAAACAGCCTGTGGTTGATCTGGTTCCAGTTTTTTTGCGATGCAAACTCCAGGGCTTCCGCAGCCATTGCATTTCTCAAAGATTCGTTGGTCAGAAGCGCCTCCATCTTGAGTGCAAGATCATCAGGATCCTTGGGGATGGTTAGAAAACCGGTTTCGCCGTTGCGAATCAGGTCTCCGACCCCTCCCTCCGAAGCTCCTATGACCGGCAGTCCGGAGGCGGCTGCCTCCAGAACAACATTGCCGAAAGATTCTGTGGTCGATGGGAATACGAATATATCGGCGGAGGCGTAGGCCCGGGAAAGCCGATCACCCTGCAGATGGCCGGCCAAATGGGCGTCAGGGGCCTCCTTTTCGATCTGCCCTCGCATCGGCCCATCGCCAACGAAAACAAGCTTATAGGGGATTTTTCTTTTAATAAGGATCCGGTGCGCCTCCAGAAGAGTTTCGACATCCTTCTCCTTTACAAGCCGTCCGGTGAAAAGCGCCACCGGATGGTCCTCGGGAGACCAATTGTTTTTCAGGTTGCGATCGGCGAAAGCCGGGGAGAAGCGGCCTGAATCTATCCCGCGTTCCCAGAGTGTTAGATTTGAAAATCCTCTGGATTCGAGTTCTCGTATTGTGGCCCCGGAAGGAACAAAACAGATATCGCCCCGATTATAGAACCATCTTAGATATCTCCAGCCGTACGGTTCGAACCAGCCGAGCCCGTAATATTCTAGATAGGATACGAATCTTGTATGAAATGAATTGACAACAGGTATACCGGCCTCCGCGGCGTATCTATAGGCGAAGAGCCCAAGGAGGAAAGGGCTGCAGATATGAATTATGTCAGGCGCAAATCGCTTTAATGAGTGTCTCAGGTCGTGGAAAGCCGGCAGGGCGATTCTATATTTGGCGTATAATGGAAACGGAACGGAGAGAACGTGCACAACTTTGCCATCCCAACTTTCATCCGTCGGCAAAAAGGGAGAAAAGAACATATAATCGATTTTCTCCGCCTCCAGCGATTTCTGGAGATAGGAAAGGGTATGGCTTACACCATCCACCAGCGGTGGGAGTGATTCTGTGAAGTAGGCAACCTTCATTTTGACTAATTCGATATCGGGCTACGGTCCGGCGAAAATCTTGCGAGGCTATTTTTGATCATCCCCGAGGTGGGATCATCGCCTGATCTTTCAACTTCTCCATTCTCTGAATAACACCCTTGATCAAGAACGGCAGGACGACAGTAGCATCAACTTTGACCTCGGCATAGGCGCCGCCTTCCGATTCGGGGAGGAATTTCGCCCAAGAAACACCCTCCCGATACGAGCATCCGGAAAGCCCGCCCCAATGATCCGGCTCCGGGCATATCCGGACGCCGCGGGAATAGAATTTCGGTGTTACCGGCATGTTGTCAAGGTGCATGAGATCGAAAAGCGGTGTGATCTGCTGAGCCCAGTTGCGCGGGACTCCACCACCGACCGTGAAAATGCTTAATGTCCCTTTGTGGTTGTGAACTCTCCGGGCAAAATCGTAGAGATCCGTAAAGGGATTGAACGGTGGCGTGATCGTCTCTTTGAATGGTTCGTTCAGAAAGCTTTGATTCGCTTTTAGCATCCTCATCAACAGATCCAGGCAGAGTTCGCTGTCGGTAAATGCAGGAACGTAAATGGGCACATCTGATTCGTACGCTGCCGCCAAAATGCTGCGTTCATCAGGATATTTCTCTCGTATAATCCCTCCCAACCGCCGGTGAAAATCCGCAGAACCGGCAGGTGGAGTTTTCCCGTCCAGCGAAGGTATCAGGCGCTCGAAGTTCTGGTTTATCATTTTCTGAAGATGATCGAATGAAGTTTCAAGCTCTATGGTATCGTAAACACGGCACATTCCTTTAACGTACATTTCATCATCGGGCATTTCGGGCGCTTTGTAATGGCTTTTCTCCATTCCCTCGATCAGGCCATGAGTGATTAATGCGCCGGTGCTGATTACGATATCGACGAGTTTCCTCTCGATCAATTCGCAGATGATCAGCCCCTGTTTAGCGACCGTAAGTGCGCCGCTTAAGGTTAGGATAGTGAGATCGTCGGGATCGCTGAACATTTCGGTGAGAATTTTCGCCGCTATGCCGAGCTGTCTTCCGCCAAACGATGTTTTCTCCATGGCCGCCAGAGCCTGGTCGAAATCCTCTATTCCGGAGATATCGACAGGTTCTAACGCCTCTAAGCTTTCTCCGCTGATGAAATTCTTCTTGCTTCTGTTTTTCTTTTTCATTCTTCCGGGAAAATTAACCGAAATCAATTTCTGAATAGATTTCGAAAAGGTCTAACGCTTTTGATGTTCACGGGGGTCAATAAAAGCGATTAACCACGTTGAATCAAGGGAAAATAGTTGCGGTATTTCGCCTGTTAAGATTGTCTATGTATAATTTGCAGGGCCGATCCTATGTAAACTTCGCTAAAAGGTTGACGACATTGAATATCTATCTTACTTTCATGGCATGAATAGCGTGCTGTCTTGCATTGTGTTCGCGTTTTTCTTGATATACCCTGATATGGCACAAAGCGATGGGGATTATCGATGGCCCATGAAACTCAAACCCGAG
Source organism: uncultured bacterium (assembly GCA_965555375.1). Classification (GTDB taxonomy): domain Bacteria; phylum Zixibacteria; class MSB-5A5; order UBA10806; family UBA10806; genus CBDVBL01. The sequence continues at coordinate 19,923 of CBEWDL010000018.1, read as the reverse complement.
CTGACATCGAGATTCTGTGATTATCGTGCAGGCCATTTCCATGCCGGCGTGGATATCCGCACCAGAGGGAAAACGGGTTACCGCGTCTATGCCGTAGACGACGGCTATATCTACCGTGTTAGCACGTCCTTCAAAGGCTACGGCAAGGCCCTCTATCTAAAACTAAGAGACGGACGCATAGTTGTATACGGCCATCTTTCCAAGTTCGAGGATGAACTTGGCGAAGAAATTCGTAAGCTGCAAATGAGTGTAAGGCGCTATAATCAGAATCTCTTTTTCAGTCCCGATGAATATCCTGTCAAGAGAGGCCGGGTGATAGGATATTCCGGCTTATCCGGCGCCAGAGCGCCGCATCTGCATTTCGAAATTCGATCTGCCGGCAATAATCCCTTGAATCCCTTGAAATATGGTTTTCCTTTTGCGGATAATCGGCCGCCCGTATTCGAAAAGTTGGCCATTCGTCACTACGAAAACGAATTTGCTCCCGGCAATCCCAGCGATATCGAAATAATTAACGTAGCTGAGGGAATTGGCGCCGGTGAGTACGTAATAGGCGATACCGTGGTCGGCGCCGGATATATGGCGCTGGCCGTATCCGGAGGAGATCGGGTTGATGGCAAGGGATTCCTCTACGGGTTTTACAGCCTGAGGCTTCGGGTGGATGATAGCGTGATATTTTCGATGAACTCCGACAGCATCACCTACGAAACCACCGGTCAGCTTGAGTATGTCCGCGACATGGAATTGACCGGAATGGTCGGACGTCAGAAAAACGAAGATAACGATGAAAACATTTTCTACAGGCTTTATGTCCCGCCGGGCAGTCGTCAATATTTCTGGGGTGATATCGGTTCCGGCAACGGTGTTATACCCGAAAGCGACTCAGCCGGCCGGATCAGGCATGTCGAGATCGTCGGCTCAGATGAGGCCGGCAATGAGGCGATTTTGCGATTCGTCCTGAAAGCGCCCCAATTAGCCCCACCGGAGCCGGAATTTATTTCATATTATCGATTTGGCGATACCGTTATGGTCGACTTTCTGACATTCACCAGAACAAGTGACGCAAAAATAGAATACAGGAACTCAACAGGCGATCAGTATAAGGATATGGATTGCTCCCTTTCCACCAGAACATGGAACCGCGGAAATGAATTAGCCTTCTTGAATACCCTGACCGCAATTTCCCAATATAAAGATAGAGAATATCGTTTCGGCTTTTCCGACGGCGAGGGAATAGTTTCACCCTGGATATATTTTATCGACGGCGCCGATAAGAAAGGGTTAAGTTTGAGAGGCTCGCCGGATCATTTAAGAATAGAGTATTTTCCCGATTCTATACAAACCGATTTATCAACTCTAATCGTAAGTCAGTCAAAGACCTGGACAGTGAAGATGAATCAGGCCGGGCCTCAGGCATATGGCGTTGACCTTCAGGGATATAACCTATCCGGTCAAATCGATATTGTCATATGCAATGGTCAATCATATCTCGTTGATTCGCTAATTGGGTTTTATCCCGCATCTCCAGGACAGCGTCTCGATGCTTTCTCGCCCGATTCAACCTTGATTGTCTCTTTTGATGAGAATTCATCATTTTTCCCGGCCTATATTTTTCCATCGAAACGCTCCGTAGTAAATATATTCGGAGGCGAAGCTATAGTCTATGAGATAGAACCCGCAAATTTGATCGCAGATTCTCCGATTAGATTTATATTCGATCTCGAACGTCTCGACCTCACCGGAAGGAAAATAGGCGCCTATGGTTACGCCGCACATAAGGATAAGTGGGGATTTATCGGGACAGGCAATGGTTCGAGGATCGAGGTGGAGGGATTGGGGCTTGGGAGAGTTGCACTGATCGAAGACAACGAACCTCCATCGATAAGTTATATCAGGCCAAAGGGCAGGATTAGGGCTCGCAGGCCATTACTATCGTGCAAGATCACCGACGGAGTCTCAGGCGTAGATCTGGACCGTGGACTCAGCATGAAAATAGACGGCATCTGGGTACCAGCAGATTATGATTTATCTACGGAGAAGCTCACCTATCGGGTCAGGCACAATCTGAGATCGGGCCGACACAAACTCGATATCGTGGCGTATGATAGACAGGGCAATCCAAGAACGGTTACGAAATATTTTACTGTCCTGGGCAATTGACGTATGCTTCCTCTCAAGAATAACGTCCCCACATCGAGGTACCCGCTGGCAACGGTGGCCTTGATTGTAATCAATGTGGTCGTTTTTATTATAACCCATATTTTTAGCTATGGCGGGAAGGAACTGTTTTTCCGGTATGGCCTTGTTCCATATAACATTATCACTGCCGGGAGGTGGACCGGCGAGGGTCCGTTGATTGCAGGATTTAGCGTTTTCAGCTCGCAGTTTTTACACGGCGGGTTATTTCATATTGCAGGGAATATGCTTTTTTTATGGATATTCGGCAATAACATAGAAGATAGATTAGGAAAGCTGAGATTTATCGTCTTCTATCTCCTCTGCGGGGCTGTCGGGGCGATCGCACAGATTATCCCCGATCCCGGCTCTATGATCCCTGTCATAGGAGCGTCGGGAGCCGTAGCCGGCGTTATGGGAGCGTATCTGCTCGAATTCCCAAAAGCCAGGGTATTAACCCTGATCTGGATTGTGTTTTTTATTCGCCTGGTATGGTTACCGGCTTTCTTTATTATAATATATTGGATTGCTCTTCAGGTTTTCTTTCAACTCAGTTCCGGCGGCCAGATCGGTGGAGTAGCCTATATGGCTCACATCGGAGGTTTTGCGGCCGGGCTTGTTTTCTTCCGGTTATTTCTTCTTTTCGGTGGGAGAAAAACGACCCCCTCGCGCGAAAAATGAAATTATCTTGATTGTCCGGGGGAGATTGATCTTATTAGGCTATGAGCGGTAAGGGCAAAAAACAATGCGCAAAGTGCGGCAAACGAATCAAAAAAGGCGGCGTTGCATATTGGCTAAAGGCGGAGCTTATTTCTGCATTCGACGGTTATATCTACTCTGACGAAAAGACAGACCTCAAAGATTTTATCGATAAGGTAAACGTTGAGCTTGAAGGGCAATCGCCTGAGGAAATCGAAGAGCAGATTTATAAGAAATTCGGATATCTGGTTTGCGCCGGATGCCGTGATGAACTTGACAGACTCCTGGATGCGGGGAAAGACTAATGAGCCTGGCGCAATTCGTCCATCTTCATAATCACACGCAGTATTCGCTTCTGGACGGCGCCTGCCGTATTGACGATATGCTGGAGACGGCGGCCAAAATGAAAATGCCGGCTCTGGCCATCACCGATCACGGTAATCTCTTCGGGGCCATCGAATTCTATATAAAGGCCATAAAGCACAGAGTTAAACCGATTATCGGCATCGAGGCTTATGTCGCTCCCGGCAGCCGGTTCGAGCGTTCGGGCATGAAGGGATTCACCGAATCAGGATTTCATCTGGTGCTTCTGGCGAAAAACCTTACCGGTTATAAGAATCTCGTAAAACTGAGCACGGCCAGCTATCTTGAGGGTTTTTATCATAAGCCCCGGATGGATAAAGAAATTCTCAAAGAATATGGCGATGGTCTCATAGCTCTCTCAGCCTGTTTACAGGGAGAAGTGGCACGCTATATCCATAACGACAGATACGATGAGGCCGAGCGGGTGGCCAGGGAATATCTCGATCTATTCGGGAAGGATAATTACTTTCTGGAACTCCAGAATCACGATCTTCCGGAGGAGGCCAAAACCGCCGCCGCCATAAAGGAGATAGCATCGAAGTTAGACGTTGGATTGGTCGCCACCAACGATTGCCATTATATGAAGCGGGAGCATGCCGCGGCCCACGATGCTCTCCTGTGCATCCAAACGGGCAAGCTGCTTTCGGACACTGACCGCATGAAATATAATACAGACCAGATATATTTCAAATCCCCCGAGGAGATGATCCAATTGTTTCCGGATACCCCGGAGGCGATCGACAATACGCTGAGGATAGCGGAAGCCTGCAGTCTGGATATCGAGCTGTACAAAAACAAGGTTCCAACGTTTCCTCTGCCCGAGGGATACAGCTCGCCTGAGAAGTATCTCAGATATCTCTGTGAAATAGGCCTTCAGAAGCGATATTCCAAGGTAACATCGAGCCTCCAGCAGCGTCTCGACTATGAAATCGAGGTCATCAACAACATGGGGTATGCCGGCTATTTCTTGATAGTGCGCGACTTCGTAGAATTTGCCCGCAGCCGCGGCATAAGGGTCGGACCCGGTCGAGGTTCAGCGGCGGGATCGATTGTCAGTTATTGTCTTGGCATCACCAACCTCGACCCCATGGAATACGGCTTGCTTTTCGAGCGGTTCTTAAATCCTGAAAGGATCAGCATGCCCGATATCGATATCGATTTCGCCGACCGCGGACGCGACGAGGTGATTGATTACGTTACGAACAAATATGGTCGAGAAAGCGTCGCCCAGATAATCACATTCGGCAGTATGGCGGCCCGGGCTGTAGTCAGGGACGTTGGCCGGGTGATGTCGATACCGTATGGCGAGGTCGATGCTATCGCCAAAATGATCCCGCTGGAAATGGATATGACTCTGGATAAAGCATTGAGTAGAAATGACTCCGAACTTGGCCGCCGTTATAAGAACGAAGAGGATATTAAGACTTTGATAGAATACTCTCGTGTGCTGGAGGGTCTTTCACGGCATGCCTCGACTCATGCGGCGGGGGTTGTGATCGCCCCCGGCCCGATAACTGATCATGCTCCTCTCTATAAATCAAGCAAGGATGAAATCACAACCCAGTATGATATGAGGTGGATCGAAGCCATCGGGCTTCTGAAGATGGATTTTCTGGGGCTTCGGACCTTGACGGTGATCGATGATTGCCTGAATCTGTTGAAAAAGCGCGATATTAATATTGATATAGACAAAATTCCTCTTACCGACCCGAAGGTCTTTAAGCTGTTCGCCAGAGCGGAGACGGTTGGCATATTCCAGTTCGAATCGGCTGGAATGCGGGATTATCTAAGAAAACTGAAGCCAACCAGCCTGGAGGATCTCACCGCTATGAACGCCCTGTATCGCCCCGGCCCGCTGGATGCCAAAATGATAGATACGTATATCGAATGCAAATACGGGAAAAAAGAGATCAAGTATGTGCATCCACTCCTGGAACCCATCCTGAAGCAAACATACGGTGTTATTGTTTTTCAGGAACAGGTTTTAAAGATCGCACGGGAGCTGGCCGGTTATACTCTCGGCGAGGCCGATATTCTTCGCAAGGCCATGGGGAAGAAACAGGCGGACGTCATGGCCGAACAGAAGGGCAAGTTTATCAAGGGTGCGAAAGAAAGAGGTATCGACGAGTCGGTGGCCGAGAAGATTTTCGATCAAATAGAAACCTTCGGGCGATACGGTTTCGTAAAAGCCCATTCGGCCAGCTACGCTTATATCGCCTATCAGACCGCGCACCTGAAGGTCCATTATCCGATGGAATTCATGGCTGCGCTGATGACATCGGAGATGTCTGATACCTCCAGAATCATGGAATTCAGGAACGAGTGCGAGCGGATGGGAATAGAGGTGAAACCCCCTGATATCAATCGTGGCGAGGGCTCATTTTCTGTCGACGGCAATACGATAATGTTCGGGTTGACGGCGGTAAAGAACGTGGGTGCCGGGGCCGTGGCATCCATAGTCAGAGCCCGCGAGGAGGGCGGCAAATTCGAGGATCTTTTCGATTTCTGCAGCCGGGTCGACCTTCGGCTGGTAAACAAAAGGACGATTGAGAGTCTGGCCATGTCGGGCGCCATGGACGGCTTCGGTCCTAACAGGGCTGCCTTGACGAAAGGTGTGGAAATGGCGATCTCCTACGGATCGGCAATTCAAAGAGAAAAAGAGAGCGGGCAATCCACATTGTTCGGCCAGATGGATACGTCATCCCCGGCAAGGCCGAAACTGCCGGACGCAAAACCCTGGACGGAGACGGAGATCCTGGCCAAGGAAAAAGAATCGCTCGGATACTGGATTTCGGGCCATCCGGTCGATCCTCATAAACATGTCTACGAATGTTTTGTCGACCTCAGCCTGGCAGATCTTGCCAAAGCCATAGACGGTCGCAAGGCCACCGTGGGAGGAGTACTAACCAGGGTGAAGATTCAGACAAGCAGTAGAGGAAACCTGTTCGCCATTCTAACGCTGGAGGATTATTCCGGGTCGGGTGAGGTGTTGATTTTCTCGGATGTCGTTGAGAAGAGAAGAATGATCTTGAGCGAAGGCAACACCGTGATTGTCTTCGGATCGGCATCAACTCGCGAAGGGGAAAAGCCGAAAATACGAGGAGATGATTTAACGCTTATGTCGGCCGCACCCCGGGAATATGCCACGGCTCTGGAAGTCACTCTGGCGGATGATATCGGTGAAAACATCCCGGAGGCTATCGAGAAACATTTCTCCCAGAATGCCGGGAACAGCGAGGTCCATGTCCATTATGCTCGGAATGGCCGTAACGTAATATTCAGATCGACGAGATACAAAATCAATCCTTCCTCCCAGCTCTTTGTAAGCCTTAAGGAAATATTGGGCCCGGATAAAGTCAGGCTTATCAGATTGAGGGGCAAATAGTCCACTTTTAATTTGAAATCGGGTTTACATAATTTATAAGTATATAATCTTTCATGATTATTCTGGCGGGTTATGATCTGTAGGAACCAAACGTTGATGGATTGTGGTTTCTCTTAATAACATGTATGGGTAACAGAGAGAAAGGATTGCTTTTTGCCGGGGGTTGTATTATCTTTATTCTTGCAAAAGCGTTGATACGATTGAATCTTCCGCTGAAGCCTCGATTCAGCCCCTGGGATTCGGGCCGATAACGACCTGAATGGTTCGATTCAGGCGTATAATTCAAAAAGATGCGATTTGTCAGCTTAAGAGGAGCAAACAATGCGGGTTAGGCGATTAGCAGCAATAGCAGCACTGCTGGCCATAGGATTGATCTTCCTGACGGTTTCGGGTGTTACGGATCCGTCTAAATCAACAGATAAGCCCGAGGTCAAAAATGAACTCAACTGGCTAAGGTTCGACCAGGGGTTAAAACAGGCGTCGGAAAATGACAAATTGATTTTCATTAATTTTTACACGAATTGGTGCGGATTTTGTAGGAAGATGGAAAGGGAAACTTTCTCCGATAAAGGGATCTCGGAATATCTCGATGAGCATTTCGTTACGGTGAAAGTAAACGGTGAATCCAAAGATGCTGTCGATACGCCGGATGGAAATCTAAGCGGGAGGCAACTGGCAAGGTCGTTTTCGGTTAGAGGATACCCGACTTACTGGTTTCTAAAATCCAACGGTGAGAGGATAAATTACATTTCCGGATATTCGCCGCCCGATAAATTCATAACGGTGCTTCGTTATATAGGCGATGGCCATTACGAATCGAAGTCGTTTAAGGATTACCTGGCGGAGGTCTCTGCCAACTGAGGAAATCGCCTGAGAACAGTAAATTATATCCCCGCGAGTCTTCGAAAGCTCCCGGGGATTCTTTGTAATTTCAGTTTGGAATCAACGTGCGCTTTTCTTTGACTATTATTAAGTTAGGAGATTTCTTGTTGGCGGCGTTTGCAGCCGCAAAGCCACGATTTTTCGATATGGACAGGAACACCGGGAACACTATTTGCCGTGCATCGTATATAGTCCTGCAATGCTGGCATGGTCGCAGTGCATTTGTTTTTGGCTTTTTGGCATACAATAAAATTTCGGTTTTATGGAACGTTGCCGATATTCAAAGTGGTTGAATTATAAAGGCGGATTGATATATTGGTATCGATGAAGCGATTAATGCCGTTTTTTATTGCGGTCGCGCTTAGCGTTCCGGTTTTCGGCGCCAAGTATTCGGGAGAGTTTCTATATCTCGGTGTCGGGGGCAGGCCTCTCTCTCTGGGGGGAGCCTATGCGGCAGAAAGCGGCGATGTCCTTTCGGGCTACTACAACCCTGCAGGGCTATCCCGGCTAAACCGTGCAGAGGCGATATTCATGCATTCGGAGACCTTCGGGTCTCTGCTCAATCACGATTTTATAGCTTATGCTCGTCCCATGGGTGCCGGCGACACGCAGGCCGCATTTGGAGTATCGCTTTACAGGCTTGGCGGCGGTGGGATAATCGTAACCACGGTGGATCAGACCGGACGCTTTCAGATGGTCAGCGAGGAATCGCATGCCGATTATGTGGGGTATTTTTCCTATGGCCGCATGTTCGGCAAACGTCTGAGCGCCGGTGTTTCTGCGAAATTGCTGTACAGGGATATCGTCGATGAATCTGCGGTCGGTATAGGGCTTGATCTGGGGGCTATTTATGCTTTGACGGACTGGGCGGATTTCGGTCTGAATCTCCAGGATGCCCCCGGTACGTTTTTATCATATTCGACGGGCACCAAAGAGAGGGTTAATTTAACCGCAAAGACGGGCGCCAAGTTTCATGGAAAGCGCGGTAGGTTTAAAATGTCGTTGTTGGCCGATACCGATATACGTTTCGAGGGCCGGGATTTTTCCGCGCAGGCCTCGGCGGGACCGGTCTCGTTTGATTTCCATTTTGGGCTCGAGGTCCGGTATCTGGAAAAATTGTCCGCTCGAATCGGCTCCGATATCGGTAATCTCTCACTGGGGGCCGGCTTGCGCTTCAACAGATTCATAGTCGATATCGCCATGCGGGATCATTCCGATCTCGACCATACATACCTGGTGTCGCTGATTCTCCAGATGTAGCTGACAACGATATGCTCCTGATATTATGTTACGGCTAACCGGCTGCTGTCAAAGCACTACACAGTATTTATTGCATGATTAGATATTTAACCGGTGGTTTAATCGGGACGGCGATTTATTATGACCCATCCATGATTAAAGAACAGTATCCGGAAGAGTTTAATTTCAAAGGGTATTGACAGAAGCAAAGGCTTTTAATAATATTTGTGCCCTGATATGAAAACATGTAAAGCGAGGTAAAAAATGAGAAGGATTGTGTTTACGCTTTTGCCTATGATTTCGATTGCTTGCCTTTTTGGATCGTCAAAACTGATCAAACCCGATGCTCAGATAGCCACTGTCGACGGGCGGGTCGTATCGTTTGCGAGTCTCGATTCTACAGTAACGGAATTAAGAAAGAACTCCGATTCTGGCATATCGAGTGACAGCTTAAAAGCAGGTGCTCTGGATAGTTTAATAGCCAAAGAGCTGATTGAGATCCGGATTGATTCAACCATGCATGAGCTGGAGAAGGAACTGGAATTTCGACAGAAAAAAAGGGATAATGTCGGAGAAACGGCGAAGAAGATTCTATATCAAAAACAGATTGCAGAGCGTGTGCAGATAGATTCGATCATGGTGGCCGAGTATTATGAATCTCATAAGGATGATTTCGTTGAGGGCGAGCAGGTCAAAGCAAGACACATACTTATTCGGAGGCTCGATCCGGATACGGCAGGTGTGGAGTCGGAAAAAGAAAAGCAAAGCCTTATCGACGAGATGGATGATTACGCCGGAGAGAGAGCGGAATACGTGTTAAAGAAGGTATTATCGGGGGAGGACTGGGATTCCCTTGCAGCGGAGTACTCGGAGGACCAGGCCAATGCCTCCAAAGGCGGCAGTCTCGGATACTTTTATCGTGGCCGGATGGTGCCGGAATTTGACTCGGTGGCGTTCTCTGCCCCTCCGGGAGAGATAGCAGGGCCTGTGTCAACGCGGTTCGGCTACCATATCATCAGAGTGGATGATTATAAGCCCGAGCAACAAAAGCCTCTCGATGAAGATCTCGAAAACGAAATTCGGAATCTACTGAAGCGCGAAAAAGAGAAAGAGCGTGCCAACGCCTTTGTGGATTCATTGAAACAGGCCGCCGTATATGAATACAATGAAGAGGCTCTGGACACCGATGACAGCCTTTCGGCCGATGCCTGGATAATGGTTGTAAATTCCAGGGATACACTGTATTATAACAGATATGCCGAGGCTCTCCCGCGATATATGAAATTTAAGCAGATAGAAATTGCGACGGTTGAGGATAAAAAGGATATGCTCGGCTTTCTGGCGACTAACCTGCTGCTTCTTAACGCCGCCAGGAATTCAGGATTATTAGAAGCTCCGGATGTAACTGAAGCCTCATACAATTACAGTTATAGGGAGGCTAAAAGACGAGTTACGAACCTGCTTAAAGATCCGGAATACCAGCCATCGGAGGAGGAGATCGAGGCTTATTATCATGCTAATATCGACGATTACAGATACGAACGTCCGCTTCTGGTTCATCATATTATCTTTGAGGATTCATCACTCGCTGAGACCGTCAGGGACTCGATTCTGGGAGGCGCCGATTTCGTGGAGATGGCCAGGCGTTATTATCCCGGCGAACCCGAAATTCGAGAGGTGGCCTATAACCTCGACTATATCGGGCCTGAAGATATGGGATTAGCTTTCTATGAGGTCGCTGACGAATTGAAAGTCGGCCAGCTAAGCCATCCGGTTAAGACCAACTGGGGTTATCACATTATAAAACTGGTGAGCAGGAAAGAGGATAAAACGCTAAAACAGGTAAAACCAGGGATCAAGCACAAGCTGAGGCAGCGTCGCAACGCCGAAGTTGAGGGCCGGTATATAGGGGAATGGAAGTCGGCCGCTGAGATAATTATTGATGAAGAATTATTGGATAAATTTCAACCGTCTGGGCGGCAAGAATTGATAAAAATCGAGCCGGGACGCAGGCAAGCAGGCGGCTGAGAGAGCCATACTGCAGCAAAAAGGTCAAATAAACGGGCAATCTGAGGGATCGGTTTCCGTCGCGGCCAATGGCCGGCAGAATATCTCCATTGTAGGGGAGATATTACGAAAGCTGACTCATATCGGCGCCATCTCTATACCGATCATCTATTATTTCACTACCCAGCGACTGATTCTGACGCTTCTGGCGGGAGCATTTTTTATATCGTTACTTGTCGATCTATTGCGATTTTTTGGCCACGATAAAAGTAAAGGTTTTATCTACCGGCACTTTGGTTTAATGATAAGACCTCATGAAAAAACCAACTTTACAGGCGCCACATATATTCTGGCAAGTTCCATTCTAACTATCCTGATCTTTGATAAACCGATTGCCATCCTGGCTATCGCGTTTATCGTGGTGGGCGACACCGCGGGCGCCATTGTCGGACGTATGTGGGGTCGCAACAGATACCGGAATAAGACCCTTGAGGGATCGGCAAGCTTTTTTGTGGCCTGTTGTATTGTTGCCCTGCTGGTATCCGGGATTCCTTTGTGGGTGAAGATCGTGGGCGCCTTTATCGCTACCATTGTTGAGGCATTTACTGTTTATGTCGACGATAACCTGACCGTCCCGCTGATTTCGGGGGCGTTAATGCAACTCATTGTTAGCCAGCTGGCTGCATTATGACATTTCACTTGACTCCAGGTGCCGTCAAGCCTATATTGAAAAAAAAGGTTTATCCTTAGGGGAGGGTCCATGCCGAAAGGTAAGGTTAAGTGGTTTAATGACTTAAAAGGATATGGATTCATAACATCAATAGATGATTTTCAGGACGTTTATGTTCATCACTCCGACATTATGGCCGATGGTTATAAAACGCTTAAAGAGGGCGAATCGGTGGAATATGAGGTGACGCGTTCGCCCGAGGGCCTTAAAGCCAAGAATGTTGTGGTGGTAAAATAGCTTTCCGCCCGGCCTTTCAGGTCGGGTTTTTTTATGGGGTTTATAGATCTCAGATCAGATACTGTTACCAGGCCATCCCCTGTCATGCGCCGAGCAATAGCGGAAGCGGAGGTCGGTGATGACGTTTTTGGCGATGATCCGACTGTTCAGCGTCTCGAGGAGAAAACGGCAGAGCTTCTGGGGCATGAGGCAGCGCTGTATGTGCCGTCGGGCACCATGGCCAACCAGGTATCTCTGCGGATGCTCACCAACCCGGGAGATGAAGTTCTCTGTGAAACCGGATCGCATGTAGTAAACTATGAGGTTGCCGCCGCATCAGCCCTATCCGGAATCCAGTTGTTTCCAATCGAGGCTCCAGGTGGAATATTGACCCCGGAGTTGTTGAGGCCCAGAATCCGCCCGGAGAATATTCATCATCCCAATACGGCTGTTATTGCTCTGGAAAATACCCACAACCGCGCCGGCGGCAGGGTTTACCCGATGGAGATCATCCCGGAGATAAAGGCTCTTGCTGATGAACATAATCTCAAGTTCTATCTTGATGGCGCCCGGCTCTGGAATGCGGCAGCATATCATAAGGTTGAGCTGTCAGTGATAGCCTCTCGGTTCGATGCTGTTTCCGTATGTTTCTCGAAGGGGCTGGGTGCACCGGTTGGTTCAGCGGTGGTTTCATCGGAGGAGATGATCGGGAAGGCACGGCGAATCAGGAAGATGTTCGGCGGTGGGATGAGGCAGGTAGGCGTGATTGCCGCCGGCGCGCTGTATGCCCTTGAGCATAACCTGGACAGGATTCCCGACGATCACATTCGGGCGAAAAAGCTGGCATCCAATCTGCAACGATCGCCTCATCTTGAAATAAATCCTGATGACGTTCAGACCAATATCGTTGTGATCGATTTGAAACCGCCGTTATCACCGGGGACTTTCTGTGCGAAACTCAAATCAGAGGGCGTGCTGGTGGTGCCTTTCGGCCCTGCCAGAGTTCGCGCCGTAGCGCACCTGGATATAGATGACGAAAATATTGAACAGGCGTCGGAAATAATTATCGAAACCGCCGAATCCATTTCAAAAAGCTCCGCTTAATCGTCAATCGTTTTTCGCCGATATTATTAAGAAGGGGAATATATGGCGAAATTCTTCAGAAAAGGTATCGGCTCCGGCGTTTCTATCTTTGCGTCGGTAGCCCTCTGGGCGGTATCGATGATACTGGTTTTCGAGGAGAATTACGCCACCTCCGATTCGGCCGATCTCAGCGACATTTCCATAGGTGGTTCCGTATCAGACGAGTTCCAGACCTGGATGAATGTTACCATGGGATCGGACAAGATCGGATATACCATGCAATCATTAACTGATACTCCTCTCGGATATATTTTGAAAGACTATTCCCTGATAAAGCTTCCTATAGGCGGAACAATAAGAGAGGTGTATCTCGATTCCTACGCCGTTTTAAAACTCGATTACTCGCTGAAGAATTTTACGTTCGGCCTGGTGTCCGGCGATTACACCACCGATATCTTCGGGGAGGTTAGAAACGACAAGCTGATAGTCAAGATGCGTTCTGGCAGCAGCGAATCTGCCGCATCCTTCGATGCCAGCAGGGGAATATACCTGCCTGCCGTGGTGCCGCTTCTGGCCCGGGCCCGGGGTTTCCCCGAGGGTGAGTTCAGATTGCCCACTTTTGATCCTTTCTCGCTGATCACCGATGATCTTGAGATTTTTATCGGGCTGGCGGAAAATGTCAAAACAGAACTCGGCGACAGGCGGGGACACAGGATAACCGTGGGCTTTTCGGGGATCACCAGTTATATGTGGGTTGATGATAGAGGTCGTGTTCTGAGGCAGGAGGAGACCGGCGGCATGGCGATGGTGCTGACGGATAAAGAGCGTGCTCTGGATATGCCCGTGGTTACCGGAAATGGCAAGGATCTGCTGAATGAGCTGGCAGTTCCCTGCAACGGAACCATACGAAATCCCCGGCACCTGAAATCTCTCAAGGTCGAGATAGAGGGCGTCGAGCCGGAGTTTTTCGATCTGGCGGATGATTTTCAAACCGTCGTCTCGACCGACCCGCTGGTACTGGAGATTCATCCTGATCGTTTGAGGTCATCGGTATTGAAGGATTCTGCTGTCTTCTTGTCGCCACAACTCTTCTTGCAGGTTGATGACCCGAGGGTTGTCAAGGCCGCGGAAAAAATAGCCGGGCACGTGACGGATCCGGCCATAAGGGCCGGAATGATTGGTCGATGGGTGTATGAAAATATTAAAAAAGATCTGACGGTTTCGCTGCCGTCGGCGGTGGATGTCCTCGAAGTGAGAAAGGGAGATTGTAACGAGCATACATCGCTGTATACGGCCCTGGCCAGAGCCGCCGGGCTTCCGACAAAAGTCTGTATCGGGATCGTTTACAAGGACGGGTATTTTTACTACCATGCCTGGCCGGCGGTTTTTCTGGGAAGCTGGCTCCCCATAGATCCCACTTTCGGGCAAGAGGTAGCCGATGCCGCCCATATCAAGCTGCTTGAAGGAGGTTTCGAAAGGCAGACCGATCTGATGAGGCTGGTGGGCAAAATCTCCGTTACGGTTTTAGATTATTCCGGCGGTGAACCCCTTTAAAGAGACATGATCGAACTTTTAAAAGTTACCAAGAAATTCGGTAAAAAAACCGCGGTCGACGATCTTTCTCTTCATATAAAAACCGGAGAGTTTTTCGGCTTTTTGGGGCCCAACGGGGCCGGCAAGACCACCACCATAAAACTGATGACCGGTCTTTTGAGGCCGGAAAGCGGCACTATCAGGATATGCGGAACCGATATCATCAAGGATCCGGAGGCGGCCAAAATGAAGACCGGCTATGTCCCTGACGCTCCATACATTTACGAGAAACTTACAGCCCGGGAGTACCTTGAGTTCACGGGAGGCCTGTATGATATGTCTCCGGAGAAGATCAAATCGCAGACGGAGTGGCTGTTTGACCTTTTCGGGATGGATGGCTGGGTCGACAGCAGGTGCGAGGAATATTCGCACGGCATGCGGCAGAAGGTGGTCTTTTGTTCGGCGTTTCTTCATGATCCCGAGGTGCTGATTGTCGATGAGCCGATGGTCGGCCTGGACCCGCAGTCCATGAGGCTGGTTAAAGATCTTCTAAAGCTTTATTCATCCAGAGGGACCGCCATTTTTATATCGACCCATATCTTAAGCGTTGCCGAAGAGCTATGCGATAGAATAGGGATCATTCACAACGGAAGGCTTATAGGATTGGGAACCCTTGATGAGCTTGGATCCATGGCGGCCGCCGAAGGCGAGAATCTGGAGAGCCTGTTTTTGAAGATGACCGGCGGTCCCAGGCAAGCAAATCTTGCCGCGGGAGCCGATCTTGAATAAAAGTCTTCACATAATGCATTATAAAACAGTCTCCGCCAGATCGTTTCTACGGAATCTCAACGCCGAGACGGTGATGAAAATCCTGGTGGGGCTGTTTGTGGTCTCATGTTTTTTTGCCGGCAGCCTGTTTTTTTTCTACAAAATCTTCAACTACCTCGGCGGTCTTCGGGATATAGGATTTCTCCTGATGAACAAGCTGGTCTCATTGGGATTCCTGGCTATATTCGTGATGCTTGTCATCTCCAATATCGTAACATCGATTTCCACATTATACCGTTCGAGGGAAACTACTTTTTTATTATCGACACCGACCTCATACGAGAAGATTTTCACCGTGAAGTTTATCGACAATATATTCTTTTCAACCTGGGCGGTGATGCTTCTGGGGCTGCCGCTAATACTGGCTTATGGCATGGTCAGGGGATTTGTACTCTGGGAGTATCTGTTTGAAATATTCTGTGTGCTGCTTCCCTTTGTGATTGTCCCGGCCTGTATCGGAGTGGCATTTTCGATGCTATTGTTCCTGGCATCGCGACATTTAAGCCCCCGCCAGCTGATAATTACCCTGGGCTCTCTGATAGTTCTGGGGGTGGTCGTATATTTCAAAATAGGGCAGCCATCATCGCTGGCATTTAACGTTATCTCCGATTGGAGAGTGTTGAACCGTTACCTTGGCTCTATGGGGGCTACCTCGTTTGCTTTTTTGCCCAGCTTCTGGGTATCGGAGACATTGAGGACCATCGCCGGTGGGGGGCGGCACTCACTTCTCGTCTATATGCTGGCATTGATCTCAACTACCCTTCTATCTTTGAATGTCGTCTTCAAGTTTGCCGGTAGATACTATTACAATAGCTGGCTTGCATCTGCTGAGCATCACGGCAAAGATTCCGGTGCGAAACAAGCATCGAAACGTCGGGCCCGGTTTTTCCGCCTCCCGGAGTGGTTGCCGTCCGATTTCAGAGCCGTCCTTTCCAAAGATCTGAAACTGTTTGTCCGGGAGCCGGCTCAATGGGCGCAATTTACCGTTTTGCTGGTCCTGCTGGTTATCTATCTGGTAAATCTCAAATATTTCCCTACCGATGTTGAAGACTCCTACTGGAAGACGTTAATCGGGTTCGGTAATTTCGCTTTTTCGGGTTTCATATTAGCCACCCTTTCGGTGCGATTCGTTTTTCCCAACATGAGCCTCGAGGGGAAATCATTCTGGGCGATAACATCGTCGCCCATGCGCCTGCGGAGAGTTTTCTGGGTGAAGTTCTGGGCGGCTTTTTCGATATTTCTTTTGATTTCAGAAGTGCTGGCATTTGTTTCCAACCTCATGCTCGGTTTGCGCGGATTGCTTATGGCGCTGACGTTTTTCTCGGTATTGCTGATGTCTATTTCATTGACCAGTCTATCGGTCGGTTTAGGCGCAATCTTTCCCAGGTTCGAGGAAAGGAACCCGGGCAAGATCGCCTCCTCCATGGGAGGCATGCTGGCCACAATCATAAGCCTGGCATACGTGGGCCTGATGATTGTCATCGCAGCGCTTCCCGCAAACGGATATACCCTGCATAAGATGAATCCCGATCTGCCATTTCCGTTATTCGAAGTTATGCTCTCCGTTGCCCTGATACTGATTTTGAATTTGACAGCTATTACGGTGCCGCTTAGATTAGGGCTTTCATCGATGAGAAGGCGGGATTATTAATTAGCTCCAGAAGGAAGACAAGATGAAGATTCTGGTTACGGGGGGTGCAGGTTTTATCGGCTCTAATCTTGCTTCAGCCCTGGTTGAAGCCGATCATAGTGTGGTTATTATCGATGATCTTTCCAGGGGTAAACGAGAAAACGTACCGCCGGAAGCTAAGTTCCATGAAATGGATATTTCTTCTCCGGTTGTGGATAAGATTTTCGAGACGGAGAAATTGGACGTCGTCTTTCATCTGGCGGCGCAGATGGATGTTCGAAGATCGGTGGAGAACCCCAAAAACGATGCTGAGATTAATATCCTGGGCGGGATAAACCTTCTTCAATCGTCGGTGAAGCACCGGGTGAAAAAGTTTATATTCGCCTCCACGGGCGGCGCCGTATATGGCGAACAGGATTACTTTCCCGCCGACGAGAAGCATCCCTTAAATCCCGTCAGCCCCTATGGCATTTCAAAGCTGGCCTTCGAGAAATATCTTTATTTTTACAATATCCAGCATGGGTTATCCTATACGGCCCTTCGATACGCCAATGTTTACGGCCCCAGGCAGAGCAGCGAGGGCGAGGCCGGGGTTGTGGCCATATTTTGCGAGAGACTTTTAAAAGGCAAAAAGGCAGTGGTTTACGGTGATGGTCTCCAGACACGGGATTTCGTTTATGTGGGGGATGTGGTCAAGGCAAATCTTCTGGCATTGGAATTCGACGGGTCTGATGTATTCAACGTTGGCACCGGATCCGAGACTGATATAAACACCATATTCGAGAAGATCAAGGCCGCTTCGGGTTCCGATCAGGAAAGGATCAATGAAAAGGCCAGGCCGGGCGAGCAGAACCGAAGCTGTATTGCTTATGAAAAGATCGCCGGGCGTCTGGGATGGTCGCCGAGCGTCGGGCTCGATGAAGGCATCGAAAAAACGGTGGCATACTTCAGATCGAAGCTGAATTGAAGCGGCGAGATGGTTGAGATCACGATTCTGGGAAGTTCCGCCGGAGATCCTTCGCCCGATAGGGCATGCGCATCATTGTTGATAGAAATTCAAGGCAAGTTATATCAATTTGACGCCGGCGACGGCGTCTCCTCGTCGATTCTAAAGAATAAAATCGATCATTCAACAATCGGCACCATACTTATATCGCATATGCATCCCGACCATATCACGGGGCTTTTCCTCGAACTCCAGATGATGTATCTGGCCAAACGGGAAGAACCGATTGTCATTTTTGTTCCTGAAGAAGCTGAGGAAACCGTAAAAAAGTTCATGCTGGCTACATATCTTTTCCCGGAGAAGATGGGCTTTGATATCGCAGTCAGGCCGGTTAGACCTGACCGATTCTTTGAAGATGAAAATGTCGCTGTTTTCGCACATGCTAACAGCCACCTTGTCAAGAATAGAGGTTTAATCGGCACGGCGCGCTACCCCAATAGGATGCAGTCTTATTCATTCATCATAGAGGCTGATCAAAAGAAGGTCGTGTACTCTGGCGATGTCGACTCTTTCGATGACTATGCCGGTCTGCTGGGCGGCTGCGATCTTCTGATAACCGAGGGTTTTCATATTGATTTTGAGGCGGCATTTGCCAGAGCAGCGGAGATCGGATTAAACCATATCATTCTTACTCATCTGCCGGCGGAAGTGTATCGCCAACCGGATCATATAAAAGCCCTGGCGACGAAATACGGCATAGAAGATCTGCATATCGCCCGTGACGGTCTGAGAGTGAAAATCTGAATCGGCTCGAACGATGCGGGCACTTTTACGACGAGTTCATGGTTTCCGGGATGGCGCTAAGAATAGGTTCTGACGGATGAAAGAGAGAGGAAAACGATGAAGACTGCACGCTTGAAATGGGTTGAGAATTTGAAATTCATAGGCGATGCGCCATCCGGTCATTCCATTGCGATCGACGGTCCTCCCGAAGCCGGCGGGGATGATTCAGCCGTTCGGCCGGGGGAGCTTACCCTGGTGGCGCTGGGAGGGTGCACCGCCATTGATGTGGTAACGATTCTTAAAAAGATGCGGGTCGAATTCGATTCATTTGAGGTCGTGGTGAATGCCGAACCGGCGGAAGAGCACCCCAAAGTATGGACCAAGCTGCACCTGAAATATATCTTCAGAGGAAAAAATATCAATGAATCGAAAGTCAAAAAGGCGATAGAGCTTTCCGAGGAAAGATATTGCTCGGTATCGGCCATGCTCAGAAAAACGGCGGAGTTGACGTGGGAGTATGAGGTGAGGGATTGCTGAAGCTTCTATTACTTATCAATTGGTGGATATATATATTGCTTCTACCTACCTGATATCCGATGTAGATTTTTGTTGACGGGGATTAGCGCGAAGGTTATGTTTCATACGGATGCGGCGTATAATGTCATGCTAATAATAACGATTTCAGAGGGATAATTTATGGCCGAAGATAAGAAAAAATGCTTCATCATAATGCCTATTACGACCCCAGAGCATTTTCTCAAAGAATATCGGGATGGCAGAGAGCATTTTGAGCATGTGCTTGATTGTCTATTCATTCCTGCAATTAAAGACGCAGGATACCAACCCATTCCACCTAAGGCCAAAGGATCCGATTTGATCCAAGCTGAAATTATAAAAAATCTGGAGGAGGCCGAACTAGTTTTGTGCGATATGTCTTGTCTTAACCCGAATGTTTTTTTCGAATTCGGGATACGAACTGCCTTAAACCATCCGGTTTGTATAGTAAAGGATGAATTAACTAAGGCAGTACCTTTTGATCCTGCGATCCTCAATTATCATGAATATGGAAGATCTCTTGAATCATGGGAATTGAATGATGAAATTAAGAGGCTTGCAGACCATATAAGGGAAACTGCACAGCGAAGTAAGGATGAAAATTCCCTTTGGAAGTATCTGGGGTTAAGGTCAGAGGCTATGCCCTATAAAGGGGATACTGGAACTGACGCAAAACTGGATTACCTCACAATGCGAGTGGATTCTCTGCGCCAGCATATTTCAAAATTTACAAAAGATACTGACCTAGGTCTCTCCGATAAAGATGAATCAAAAATATTAAGTTCTCTACTGATTATAATCCCAGTGCTTATCGAACCAAAAGCAAAAATTATATCAGTTGGTCATTCACCACATACAGGGTATAAAGT
>CBEWDL010000017.1:0-29925 GCA_965555375.1 uncultured bacterium | reverse complement strand
TCACCGGGATTTCGTTAATAGTCGCTGACTGGTATGTCCAGGTGGCGATAAGTTCCGATGGAATACCGACATCCGGACCAGTTGTACTATCATCGTCATCTCCACAGCCCATGACCATGAAAACCGAGAGTATCGCGAACAAACCCACGGTAATCCGGATCGACTTCATTTTATACCTCCATTGTCTTAGATAAATTAAATGCTTACGATCAGATAGTTATTTCTTAGATCTACGTTCAGGGAAACATTTGCTTATCATTCGTGGATTGATCACGTAATCTCCTGTACACGTTTGCTTGAATATTAGGATACATTTTTCGATTTCACAAGCGTTTTCTATCTTGCATATTCTGGCAATAGCCTGCCCTCCTTAGATCGGTCCAACTTTTACATCGGCTTATTACTGGCTCGGAAAATAGGGTCAGGATGAGTCCGAAGGCTTTGAAGGCAAATAAGATTCTTGAGTTCTTCGGATCAATTAAGATAGCTATTGGATCAGGTTTTTGATTAATCGCTCACCATATCTTTGGCACCCATTTCCCCGTTCTATGCTTATACAACTCGTATTCCTCGCCAAACTCCTTCTCCAATAATTTCTCCTCATACTGCGCAATATAATTATAGAAAATGAATATCACCACCAGAAGCGCAATCGAGAAAAGCGAAGCCGTAGAGACTGCCATACCGAAGTAAAACAGTACGCTACCCAGGTATAAAGGATGCCTTATATACCGGAAGGCACCGCTGGATACCAGGCTTCTGGAACGCTGTTCGTGACCAACTACAACATGGCCTGATTTGACCAGAGAGACTGCGATGGCTATTGCAGCCAGTAAGATAGAAATACGAACATATAATGGCACGTAGGACGATAGAAATGTAGATATCTTCAAAAAGAAGGAATCTGCCACCCAGAGAACCATAAACACAGCAAGCGATATCAGCTGTCCAACGTCACCGAAAGGATGTTCACCATTCTTTTCTTTCATTCCTGTTCCTTCCGTTCAAGACCTATCATTGATCTATCTGTCTTCCCCTTCTCAAATCGGTCCAGCATTTATATAAGCATGTTGCTGGATCAAGAAAAGAGGTCTTAACGGGGGGAGGCGATTTGTGATTGAACGATTATCTTAAATCCAGCTAAACTGTATCTTAATTTTAACTCATGAATTATCCTGGAGGTTTTGAAACCGAATCCTCTTACGATCAATTACATCCGCCCAAACCGTGCAGTGACTATATCTCTGTAGATAAACGCTCCTCAGCAATGCGTCGGGCAGCGGCTTCCGTGGTGATGCCCTCTGCCGCCGCCAATTCGAAAACCTGCCGCAGGGCGCGCCGAACACTCTCGGTTACCTGCTTCTCGGCCTGCTCTCGCGTCCAACCCTGGGTCTCCAGGCCGAGAATGGCCATTGCTCCACCGACATTGACCACATAGTCAGGTGCGTAAAGAATGCCTTCAGCCCGAAGGCTCCCGGCATCTTCCGGATCAGCAAGCTGGTTGTTGGCGCCGCCGACTACTGCCCGGCATTTCAGTTGAGGAATTGTGTCGGTGCTGAGTACACCGCCTAAGGCGCATGGGGCGAAGATGTCGCACTCCGTTGTATAAACCGCCTTAGCAGGAATCAGCTCCAGTCCGAGTTCGTCCCTGAAACGACGAATGGCGCTATCGTCCACCTCGCTGAACACCACTTCGGCACCGGCTGCCAGCAGGCGCTCGATCAACGCTTCCCCGACACTCCCCGTTCCTTGTACCAGCACCCGACGCCCCCTCAGGGACACATTTCCAAAGAGATTCTCGCAGGCTACCTGTATGCCGGTGAATACTCCCAGCGCCGTGAAGGGTCCGGGTGACCCGCTTCCGCCGGCGGCCGGCGTGCGGGAGAATACATAGGGAGCGCCCGTCTCGGCGATAATGTCCATATCGGCCGACGATATACCCACATCCGGTCCCGTTAGGAACAGGCCGCCCAACTGCTGAATTAGCCCGCCATGTCGCCGCAAGAGCGCCCGACGAGACTGTCGATCAAAATCGGGAGGAATAGCGATAACAGCCTTTCCGCCACCGAACGGTATGTCAGGCACGGCGAATTTGTAGGTCATTCCCGAGGCAAGCCGGAGCGCATCCTGTAAAGCTGCCTGCATATCAGGATAGGACTTCATCCGCGTACCGCCTACTGCCGGGCCGAGGCGAGTGGAATGGATGGCGATGATAATCCAGGCCCCTGTCGGCCGATCGTAGCGGACGATGACAGTCTCACCGTCCCATTCTTTTAGTAATGATTCCACCATGGGCAAATATCCTTTCCTACTCTCGTCTTATTCAAGGACGCGTGACTTCGGTTCCTGCCGGACTACCTCAAAACGTAGTACGATAAATGGGGATCCGACACAGTGGGGCAAATGAATCGTAGCCAGCTCTCCCGATGCGCGGCTTTATATGCTCGATACCATATACAGATCGGGTATAGGACAACTAAGACAACCACGGTTGCAACCCGGGAGGTCACTAACCCGCGTTGTATGCCCCCGAAGCATGATCGGTAGCCATCAGCATCATGACGATTCCACGCATCCAATCCAGCGCAGGCAAACGGCGTTTCATTATTGACTATTCTCCTCACTCATTTGTGCACCCAGCATTCCTTTTATACTCATTATATAATTGCTGGCATTATACCAGGATAAGGGGAGGTCGTCAAGCTCTTGGTCTATCATAGGCTGTAGACCACAACGACTTATACTCATGTGGATTCAATGATTATACCGGGCGTGCGAAGTCTGCTGGACAAGAAATAATAATTTCGCACAGAATTCCGCTTTTACATAAAGCTCTTTCTACCGGACCTGGCCAGAACACCGGACGAAACGAATTTGCTAAATCTTTGATAGTATTGTCTGTTAGTGTCTGATGTTTTCTCTTGTCCGGGGATGAGAGCGGGCTCATAACTCCCGCCTTTGGCGGGACGGTTAAAATCCTCCCCCCGCTATTTCTTGTGATTAATTTCTTGAATCATCGCATAAAATAATAATAAAATGTGTCGGGTTCTCGTCCGCCCCTGGAGGACTCGGTCATGGGACCCGTATGGGAACTCGACATATGAAAACCGGGACATCAAAGAACACAGAATCGGCGTCGGCAAGGTTACACCATGAGTGAGTTGTATTATCTGAAAGATCTGGTTGTAATTCTGGGCCTGGGCGTAATTATCGTGGCAGCCTTTCACAGGTTCAGGATTCCCACCATAGCAGGTTTTATCATTGCCGGCATAATAGTTGGTCCTGAAGGGCTCGGTTTAGTGGATGATATGCATCAAGTGGAAATTCTTGCCGAAATCGGCGTTACTCTCCTCTTGTTTGGAATAGGGTTGGAACTCCCTCTGGATCGGCTTCGTCGCCTCTGGAGGCCAATTCTTATCGGCGGCTTTATCCAGGTAGGCCTTTCCATTATCATCACCTTTCTGATTGCCCAATCATTCGGTTTGTCCCCAAAGGCGTCGCTTTTCACAGGCTTTGTCATCGCGGTATCAAGCACTGCAATCGTGCTGAGGGGACTGGAGCAACGCGGTGAAATCGACGCTCCCCATGGTCGTTTCACCTTAGGCATACTCATATTCCAGGATCTTTGTGTGGTACCTATGATCCTGATTATCCCCCTTCTGGGCAGTTCCTATGATTCCTCTACGGGGCTGATTGCCACCTTGATTCGTTCAGCTGTGATCATCGTAGCCGTTCTTGTTGCTGCCCGGATTGTAGTTCCAAGACTAATGGATTTGATTGCCAGGACTCGCCAGAGACACCTTTTTATCATGACTATTCTGCTTATCTGTATCGGGACAGCCTGGGTTTCGGCCAGTGCAGGCGTATCTCTCGCACTTGGAGCCTTCCTGGCAGGTTTGATAGTTGCGGGAAGCGAATATCGCCATCAGGCGTTAGCCGATATCATTTCGTTTAGAGAGGTGTTTATCTCACTGTTCTTTATTTCAGTCGGGATGCTGCTCGATCCCCGCGCCGTCATCGAGCACATCGTTCCGATAATGATCCTGCTTGCGGGAATAATGGTTGGAAAGCTCGTGGTCGTCTTTGTCACTGGAATGTCAATGCGCATGCCCGCCCGAGTTAACGCAATGGCCGGTGCAGCGCTGGCTCAAGTAGGGGAGTTTTCATTTGTCTTGATAGGCGCAGCAGCAACCTACCGGTTGATCGATAGCACATTCACCAGCAACCTTATGGCGGCAATAGTCCTATCTATGCTCTTAACGCCGTTTGCCCTATCCCTGGCGCCGACGCTTGCGGCCGGTGTGGGCAAAATACGCGTGCTCACGCGCCTTCTGGATGTTTCGACGGCTGAAGACGCTGCCCAGAGCGAACAAAGTTTACAGAACCACGTGATCATTGGTGGATACGGGCTGGCGGGGCAAGATCTTGCGCTGGCATTGAGATACTGTAAAATTCCTTACGTGATAGCGGAGCTGAACCCGGAAAATGTTCGCAAAACTCGTCAGGAGCATGAACCTATATACTATGGCGATATCACCAGCCCGGAAGTACTTGATTATCTCGGCGCATCGAAGGCCAGCGAATTCGTGATCGTAATCAACGATCCGGATGCAATCGAACGAGCCGTGAAGGCTGCCCGGAGTATTGCTCCCGAACTACACATACTCGTTCGAACCAGATACCTGCTGGAAACCGGGTTTCTGCTGGACGCGGGCGCCAGTGAAATAATCCCGGCCGAACTGGAAGCCTCGATAGAAGTTACGGCTCAGATTCTCAGAAGGCACGACGTAAGGCCTGAACAGATTAGAAATCAGTGCACTCTGATTCGGAACCAACGTTTTAATTAAGCAGCTTTGATGAGACTAAATTTCCAGTCACCGGCGCCGCCACCGGATTAAGTTAATACAAATGTAAATGAAAGAAAACACTAAATGGGATTATCTGATTTCCTGTTTCGCCCACTTTGAACCATCCAATCCAGAAAACTTGACTTCTGCTATGGCAGGACTAACTTAGAGTATTGTACACCTATGGGGGGCAGGACATCAGGAAAATGCCCGGATCTGATAAAAGATCAGTAGAATCAAAAGAGTTGAGTAGATTTTTTTAGATACTAAAAGGTTATGAACTTGAGGATTGCCGGATGATTAAAAAAACGAATTCAGGAAAAGCCGCCATAATTCTCGCTCTCGTCATTATGATGTTCGATGTATCTCTCGCACAGCAGTTAAATGAATCGGCGGCGATTTCGCAGATTGGCCAATACATAAAGATTCATCCCGATATATCCCTGGAAGTGGTTGAATGGGGCGGAAAAGGTAAGCCGCTTGTCTTCCTTGCCGGTCTCGGGCATACCGCGCACGTATTCGATGATTTCGCCCCTCGTTTCACCGACAAATTCAGAGTCCTCGGAATTACGCGGCGTGGATTCGGCACCAGCACCCAGGCCGCAACGGGTTACTGCATCGACACTCTCGCCAATGATATACTGATCGTTTTAGACAGCCTGCGGCTGCAGGACGTTGTATTGGTCGGGCATTCTCTGGGAGGTGATGAACTAACCAGATTGGCAACCGGCCATAAAGGCAGGTTGAGTGCACTGATTTACTTAGATGCCGCTTATGCCCAGTTTACGAATAGAGATTCGTTGAATAATTACACCCTTCCTGAAATTCAAACGCCGGGACCGACTCCGGAAGAGCTGCAATCACCCGAGGCATATCGGCTATATTACGAGCGTGTAAATGGAGTAAAAATGCCGTTGCGCGAGATTCAGGCGATGTACAACTGGAATGAAGACGGGTCTTTTATCGGGGGAATAACACCCGGCTGGATATATACTCGGATTCTGGAATCTCTTCGAGATCAGGTTTACGACGATATCACACTGCCGGCCCTCGCTATCTATGGCGTCGAATACCCTATCGAGGAATTGTTCCTTGACTTTAGCAAAGCCGATTCTTCCGACCAGGCGCTTATGATGGCGTATTACAAAGCGAGTAAAAGGCTCGCTTCTATGTCTCGAAAACGTTTCCGCGAACAGATGCAGAAAGGTACGGTAGTTGAACTGCAGGGCGCGGGACACTCCCTTTACATCACGCACTCTGATCAAGTTGAAAAAGAGATGCGATTATTTTTGGATAACATCCAATAAATTCTCGTGGTAGCCAGCCAGAACCGTATCCTGATTCAAACCCCTGAATGGTCCGGGGGGATCTGAAACCGTGCAGACCATGGATACTTGAATCGCTGGAAATTTAAATGACTTGTAATGATGCTGACTGCATTCTAAGTTGTATAGTTAATTACGTAGGCTGTAAATAACACAGGACCGTTCTGCAAGGAGGTTCACCGTGATTAAGAAACCGCTTTCGCTACTGGCAATGGGGCTGCTACTCATTCTCGCCAGCGGTTATACTTCTGCCGACGAGGGCATGTGGCCGCTTTATGATCTCCACAAGCTTCCATTTGACAGTCTGAAGGCTCAAGGCCTGATGCTGGAACCGGACCAGATCTATAACCCGCAGGGCGGCGGTATCTGCGATGCTGTGGTGAGAATCGGCGCCACCGGCTCGTTCGTTTCCCCGAATGGTCTGATAATAACAAATCACCATGTCGCTTACGGCGCTGTCCAGAAACAGAGCTCCGTTGAGCGAAATCTCATTACCGAGGGATTCTATGCCCCCACCTGGAGCGAGGAAATCCCGGCCATCGGGTATAATATTTACATCACCCTTGCGATAGATGATATGACTGACCGCGTACTAACCGATCTGGATGATTCCATGACTGATTTGGAACGCTACCGGGCAATCGACAGAGTCACCAAAGAGATTATCAGAGAGGCCGAAGCAGACCGGGATGTCGAGTGTCGGCTGGCGAAGATGTTCGGCGGGAAGCAGTATGTGCTATACAACTATTTCAAGATTCGGGACATCCGCATCGTATATGTTCCACCGGCTTCGATTGGCAAGTATGGCGGCGATATCGACAACTGGATGTGGCCGCGTCACACCGGGGATTTCTCGTTCCTGCGCGCCTATGTGGCCCCGGACGGTAGTTCCGCCGAGTACGCTGAGGATAATGTTCCTTACCAATCAAAAACATACCTGCCTATCTCCTCGGCCGGTGTCAAGGATGGCGATCTTGCCATGATAATCGGATTCCCCCGAAGCACCAGCCGGTATGCCAGTTCGTATCATGTTGATGATCTTGTCAATTACTACTATCCTGATAGGATACGTATGTATGAGGATCTACTCGAGTTGATCAAGCAGGCCGGGACGAGGGATTCATCGATCGCTATACGTCTGGCGTCGATGGATGCCGGGATAAACAACGGTCTGAAGAACAGCTATGCGACGCTGGAAGGGTTCACGAAAGCCGCTATTCTGCAGAAGAAAATCAAAGACGAGAAGCTCCTGGCAGAATTCGTAAATGCAGATGCCGATCTGAAAAAGAAGTATGCGAGTGTCCTTCCCGGTTTGGATAGCCTTTATCGTGAACGACGCAAAACGCGTGACAAGGATTTCGTGCTCGGTTCACTTGGTCGGGCTGACCTTCTCAAAATGGCCAACGGTATCTATAAGTGGGCCGTGGAAAGGGAAAAGAACGACATGGAGCGGGAGCGGGGGTATCAGGACCGCGACTCCATCTCAACCAGAGAATGGCTCGAAGATGCCCAGATCAACCTCGTGCCCTCATTCGATAAAGAAGTATTGAGATACTTCGTAATAAAGGCCTTTGATCTTCCGCCAGGACAGAAGATTGAGGCTATTGAAAAGATATTTGCCGGGAAGGAAGGCACCGAGAGAGAGACCCACCTCGACGAATACCTTGACGATTTGTATGGCAACTCTGCCATCGGTAATCTTGATCAGCGGATGAAAATGCTCAGTTTGAGCAAGAAGGAGCTGGAGGAACTCGGGGACCCATTCATCGATCTGGCTATCGCTCTCAAACCGGAACGCGACGAGCAGGCAGAACGAAGCAAAAGATTCTCCGGAGCATCGACCAGGCTGGAACCAAAACTGATTGCCGTATATGCCGAATGGAAAGGAGATGAACTATACCCGGATGCTAACGGCACTATGCGCTTCAATTATGGCTCGGTGAAAGGCTATTCGCCCGGCGATGCCATACATTACAGCTACCTGACCAGTTTGAGTGGAGTGATGGAAAAGGAAACAGGGAAAGACCCGTTCTTTGTTCCCGCAGAGCTCAAGCAGGCGTATGACCAGCAGGATTTCGGTTCTTATGAGGATCTCGCCATTAACGACGTTCCTATCAACTTCCTGACCACTAACGATGGCACCGGCGGTAATTCCGGCAGCCCGATAATAAACGGTAGAGGTGAGTTGATCGGTCTGGATTTCGACTGTAATTACGAGTCTGTAGCGGCCGACTACCTGTACATTCCGGAGCTGGCCCGCTCTATCGTAGTCGATATCCGGTACATGCTGTTTGTGATAGACAGGGTATACCACCTGGACGCACTGCTAGACGAATTGACGATACACTGACCTGCCCCCGGTTGTATTCTGGGTGATCCTCCACCACAGAGAAACTTGACTCTCGCCGTGCGGTGGTAGAACTGACTTTAAATGTGGCGCAATAATCGGGCAGATCGCTCCAACGGATTTCAACGCCAATAAATGCCTTTTGGTATAGTCGGGATTATCTTATATTATCGATAACATGTTTTGCCATTAAACCACATTCAAACAAAGGGATCACGCTCATGAATCAAAGAAAATTATTCGGTATCGGAGTAATCTCAATTATTCTGTTAATTCTGCTGATGACATCGCCTGTCGGCCTTATGGCTGAAACCAGGCAGATTCCGCAACGTTCGGATATTGATGATAAATACAAATGGAATCTGGAAATAATATATCCGAATCCCGAAGCCTGGGAAAAGGATTTTGATTTTGTCGAAGAAAATTATTCGCGTCTGGAAAGCTATAAAGGCCGGCTGGGCGAATCTGCGGATATTCTGTATGAATGTCTCAAACTGCATGAAGAGATAAGTATAATTGCCGACGATCTCTCCACCTACGCCGGGTTGAAATTGAGCGAGGATACACGGGTCAATTCTCAACAGGAACTATCCGGTCGGATTAGAGCGCTCAGGTCGAAGTTTCGCCACGCCTCATCATTCATAGAATCGGAACTTCTCAGTATCGATGCTGAAAGACTCAAAGGTCTTCTGGCCGGAAAAAAAGAACTGGAAATATATCGTTTCTATATTGAAGATCTGATTCGCTGCCAGGAGCATATCCTGTCGCCCTCGGAGGAGGCGATCCTGGCGCTGTCGGGGTCGATCGCTTATTCTCCCGGGCAAATATATTCTATGCTGACCAACGCCGACATGTCGCTCGGGACGATCTACGATGAGGACAGCAGTCTGGTCGAGTTGACCAAAGAACGTTACAAAAAATTACGCAAATCGACCGACCGCCGGGTACGACGCGACGCGCACATGGCTTTCTATGGCACATACGAAAAGTATGCTAATACGATTGCTGCCTCGTTAGGCGGGGCACTCAACAAGGATTATTTCTATATGAAAGCCCGCGGCTATGAAAGCTGCCTTGAGATGGCTCTGGCGCATAATAATATTCCTTTATCGGTCTATCACAATCTAATCGAAACGGTCAACGCCAATCTGGAGTCGCTTCATAAATGGGCTTCGCTTAAAAAGGAAATTCTCGGATACGATACTCTCTATCCATATGATCTTTATGTATCTCTAATACCCGAGCAGAACATGGAATACAGCTACGAGCAGGCGGTGGAAATAGTCGTCGATGGTCTGAAGCCGATGGGCGAGCAATATATGACCGATTTCAAAAACGGGCTCAACTCCGGCTGGATCGACGTTTTCGAAACCGAGGGAAAAAGATCCGGTGCTTTCTCCGGCGGGAGCTACACCTCTCCACCTTATATCCTGCTTAATTACAACGGGATAATCGAACGGCTCTTTACGCTGGCTCATGAGATGGGGCACTCCATGCAGTCATTTTATGTCAACCGGACCGAGCCGTACATCTATTCGGGATATTCGATATTTGTCGCCGAGGTGGCCTCAACCTGCGCTGAAACCATCCTGCTGAAACACCTTTTGCAAAACGCCGGGAACAAGAAGGAAGAGATGTTTCTATTAAATTTCTACATCCAGGAAATCCGGACGACTTTCTTTCGACAGGTGATGTTTGCCGAATTCGAACTGGCCATTCATACGCATATGGAAAATGGCGGTGCTTTCTCGGCTGATTATTTCCGGAAAACATTTTCAGACATATACGGGAAGTACTGGGGCGAAGCCCTGACAGTCGATGAATTAAGCGGGATGCTGGGAATGGTCGTGCCCCATTTTTACTGGCAATACTACGTTTATCAATACGCCACCTGCTTTGCCGCGGCACAGTTGATGTCGCAGAAGATTATCGACGGTGATGAAGGATATCTCGATATTTACATGAAATTCCTGTCCACCGGCTCTTCGAAATATCCGGTCGATATCTTAAAGGACGCCGGCGTGGATATGACTGAACCGGAGCCGATTCTGCACACTATTCAACTTTTCAGTGATCTTGTGAATGAACTTGAAAAACTATTGAAAGAAGATTAGGCCAATGGCCAGGCATGAGTATTAAAGCAGGTTAAACAGTAGCTGATTAAAAATCCGGTCGAAAACTCAGGGACAGATTCTCAATTCCGATCCGGGCAAACGCTCATAAGAAGGCAACATCCAATTGATATGCCGGTAACATTGTAAGCAAAATACGGCCGGTCCATAGCATCCGCTACCGCTCAGACATCGCTGGCCGGAACCGTTTTGCGACCGCGAATGACTGCCGCCGTGCCGGCTGCCGGCAATAACGGCGCCAGTATGATTATCCCCCATTCCGAAAGCGTGGGTATGTCGTTCGCAAGCTCCTCCGGCAGGACGTTTAATTCTATCGTATTGCCGGTGGTTTCTTTTCACCTCCGGGCTGCAGCCTGAGCGATCCCGGGCAATCCGGGCATCCTGAAGCTTCAGCCGTGCCGCTATAGGCCGCGATCTCCGTCACCACGTCGCCAAGCTCTATGGCGATACAATTGCCGTTGGGATCCCCTTCCGGGGCAAAATCGCTGCCGTGAGGTGGGCAGTCGCACCTATAGAGAGGATCCATGTCGCCTCTGTACATACTAATCATGGCGATAACGTCGCTTAGTTCAAGCGGTATGCCGTTGTGATCACAGTCGCCAGGGACATAATTACAGCCCGAGCGCATGATCACATTTAGTATTACATTCTCCCCCGGTAAGATTTCCACATCGCTTACGGTTGTATCAGTATAGTCAACATGAGAGAATGAGATATCGTATGTACCGGCAGCGAGAGAGGGCAGATTGTAAGCGCCATTGACATCGGTATCATCGGCCACGCCGGTTCCCTCGGCGACGACATGCACGCCCATAATGGGATTAGCGATATCATCGGTTACGATTCCGGAGATCGATCCCATCTCCTGCGTTCCGACAGTTAGAGTAACCGGAATAACGGCGTTCGGGTTTACCGGATCGTTCGAATCGAGATGGATGCTGCCGGTATAGGTTCCCGTTGAGAGATTCGAGGCATCAAAGGTAACGGTGGCCTCGAAGCTGTCATGCGGATCGACTATACCTGATGATGGAGAAACCAGCAGCCAACCGAGGCCGAATTTTATGGCCAAATTGTCATGCATATAAGAAGCATTGTAGGCGACCTCGAGTCCGTCCGTGCCATCGGAATTCTCAATGCCGATGGTGCACTCATCCAATCGCCCCGGGCCCATTTCAAGGTACTGATAGGTGATTCCCGCCGGCCTTGAAAGTATTATCTGGAAGGTGAACATTCCCTCCTGCCGCCAGTCCTCGACATGATCCCAGGTGATGATGGCGGAATCTGCGTTATTAGTGTAGAAATAGCCCGTACCGCCGTACTCGAAATTCAAATCATCGTAGAAGGCTGCTAGCATATTGTTGGGCGCTTCGGGATCCGGTATCGGCGGATTCCCAAATTCCACCGATGATTCGTCCGTAAATGATGCCCAACCGTTGGTGCAGACATTTATAGAATTAAAATCGGTGCCATAAAATGGGAATGTGAATCCGAGGGGAATCGGTCCGGAGTTGCCGTCGTCTATATCAGCGCTAAAATCGATGATGATACCGATGGACGAAATATCTACCCAATTGAATGAGGGGCCATCCGGTTCGTCGGAATCGATCCACACATAGCCAAAATTATCAGGACCGCCTCCATCGGTTATAATTGGAGGAAAATAAGGTTCATCCTTTATCTCCCCTTTTCCGGGATCGGTCATGCGGCGGCCGATCGGTTCCGGCCTTTCTTGAGGCATCGGAATTCCAGCCCGGCTATTCAACAGCAGACGGTTATCGGTTGCGGCAGAGAGCGTATAATAAAGCGGGCCTTCGCCATCGTTGTATATGGTCAGGAAACGTTCCTCAACATCCCCGGGCTGAGTATACACGTCAAATGAAGAAGGATCGTATGATAATAAGGGAGGAGGAACCGGTTCCAGTTGAAAGTCCAGCGAGACGGTGTCGTCCGTAACAACATAGATCGATTGCTCTTCCGAAAAATAGCCAAATAATGATGCCCTCAACGTGTAGGTGCTCTCAGCGGGGGCGCCCAATATGTAATACCCTTCTTCATCGGCCTGAACGGATATCATCGATCCTACGATTTCGACGTTTGCCTGCAGCGGGTCTGAATTCGTGGCATCCGTGACATAACCATCTACGTATCCGAAGTCGGTCATGGCCATTGTTACAGCTTCATAAGCATCGATCATCCCCCATCCGTAATCGTTATCCTCGCCGGGATTGCCCAGGTCGTAGGCCGTATCATAGATTATCTGTTTGACCATCTCTACGCTAAGGTTGGGGTTAGCCTGACGTATCAAAGCTACGACGCCGTTGACATGCGGAGAAGCCATCGATGTGCCGCTCATGGAAGTATACCCGCCGCCGGGATAGCAGGAACGAACATTAACCCCCGGTGCCGCAATATCCGGTTTTATGGCAGCGGTGCCATCCGGTGTGCAATACGTGGGTCCTCTGGATGAAAAAGACGCGATCGGCCAGTTGGGATTATTGGCATCGACAGCGGCCACCGCGCAGGTGCGATAATCGTCGGTAGCCCGGTCGGCGGGGCGACGCAGGCCCGAATAGGCTTCGTTACCGGCGGAGAAAAGTATCACCGTGCCGGCCGCCTCGCAGGCGTCGAGATAGCTCCAGAAAAGCTCATCGCAGGGCGGATAGCCGTGACTTGTGGTCAGCCCCCAGGAATTGGAGCATACTGCGGGAACATCCCAGTTAGTGCCCGGATCGCCGTCGGGATCTACCATCCACTGAAAAGAAAGAATGGCATCCGCGACTGTTCTGGGAATACCGCCGCCCCTGTCGATCGGTGCGGAAGCCATCCAGTAGGCGCCCGGTGCTACTCCTACCGTATCTCCCGTGGTCGGAGACGCACCCGTCACCGACCCCATGGTGTGAGTGCCATGCCCATGATTATCGTAGGGGAAATCATTCTGACCGGCGTAGGGATCATACCAGGCCCATTCCGGATGTCCCTCGTACCTGGGATCGGCTACGCCAGCCCAGCGGTCCGCGAGGGCGGGATGGCTGCCGTCAACGCCGGTATCCATGTTGGCCACCATAACCCCGGCGCCGGTAATACCTAATGCCCAAACCTCGGGCGCCCTGACCGCCTCAACACCTATTTCGACTGCCGTAATGATCCCGCCTCCGCTTTTTCCTACCTCGACCGGCTCGATCAGCTCGATATTGTAATTGCAATAAACTCTGGCCACATCAGATCGAGCGGCGATTTCTTCTATCTCCACCTTCGTCGCATCAACTCTAATGGCATTGGTGATCCAGAACGGCCTGAAATCCTCAATTCTGCCGCCCGCCTTTAATCGGGAAAGGCGAGCGATCAAACCACCCTGAGTCGCAGTCGCTTTATTCTGCAACGCTCGAACTACCACCTCATGACGGTGACGGAGGGTTGCATCCTGGTTGTCCATTTCATGGGTGATGGCAGATAAATTCACCTGCTCTGCCAGGTAAACCAGCACTGAAACCACCTGCTCCGGCGGAGTCGACTCCAGAACGCTCCGGAGGTCGGCGTCAATCTCACCTGCGATAGCAGATGTCACTCCGCCCCTCAAACAAAAGACCGGCAACAACAGGAGAATTGCAGTTGTTGCAATACATCTTCTAAGCTCCATGCGACACTCCTTTTTTAAAGAAATCACATCTGGAATTCTAATTCTCGATAGGCGAAATCTCCCGAAAGAAGAAGATTTTAGATCCTCTCAAAGAAGTCCACCGACAATATACGAAAAAATAATGGGAGGTCAAGCCTTGAGAAACCTATTGGCAGCGCTTTTTTACGCTCTGCAATTGTGGAGGTCATTCATACCTTACATTCAAGCAATACCGTTATGGATCGTGTTGGGTCGCTATGCGAACAGCTTGACCCGATTATAAAAACATACGAAGCAAAATAGCACCATTATCTTCAGAACAGGAAATGTCCATAGGAAGGCGGGCCGATCTTGGACCGACCCGCATTCGCCCGAATACCTTATCTAAAGGACACCGCTTTATTTTAACAACACCATCTTCTTCGTGTCGGTATAGTCTCCTGCCTGGATTATATAGAAGTACATCCCGCTGGATCTACCTTCCCCATTCCAGACAACCGTATGGTAACCCGCCGGTTGCTCTTCGTCGATCAGCGTCTCAATTCTGCGGCCGAGGATATCGTAGATCTCTATCGTTACTCGAGATTCCTCTGGCAGACCATATTGAATCGATGTCGCCGCGTTGAACGGATTGGGATAGTTCTGGTCGAGGTTGAACTCTGCCGGGATGATAACGGTAAAATCATCGATATCGGTTTGATCCGTAACCGTCAGCGTGCACTCCACGGCGATCTCCGGCTCATCCTGGTCGTTTGATAAGATCCTGAGATAACCGGTATATTCCCCAATTTCGAGCTCCGTTGCATCGAAAGTTACCGTAAACTCAGACGATTCCCCGGCGAGATTATATCCGAAGTCAGGATCGACGAACAACCAGAATGTCGGAACCTTAATCAGTACCGCCAGGCCATCAGCAACATATCCGCTGTTGTGAACGACCTGCAGGCCAATCGACCCATCCGAATTCTCAATCCCGACCGTATTGGAAGTCAAAGTTCCGTTCATGCTCAAATACTGATAGATGATATCCCCGTCGGAAGTCAGAATCGCTTCAAAAGTGAAGGAACCGTCGTTAAAAAAGCGCGGCACACCGTCCCATTGGACTATGGCGGTATCAACGCCGTTAGTATAGAAGTAAATCATACCGCCCGCACCCGGATTCAAATCATCCCAGAAGGGAGCCACCAGGTCATTGGGGTCGCTGCTGCTGGGGATGGGATCATTTGAATATTCTGTGTCCGTGCTCGTAAATGAAAGCCAGCCGTTGGAGCAGATCCTGATCGAATTGTGTATATTTCCATAGAACGGCATTTGGAAACCAAGATCGAAAGGACCCTCATTGTCGTCATCAGTGAGCTGTACCTGTTCTCCTAT
Organism: uncultured bacterium; assembly: GCA_965555375.1. Lineage (GTDB taxonomy): Bacteria > Zixibacteria > MSB-5A5 > UBA10806 > UBA10806 > CBDVBL01. The sequence goes on along the minus strand of CBEWDL010000017.1, from coordinate 14,284 downwards.
CCCCGAAATGTCAACCCAGTCAAATGTCGGGCCGTTGGGTTCGTTGGAATCGATCCAGAAATAGCCGAATTCATCCGGTCCACCGAAATCCTTCGTGACCGGCGGGCCTGAAAGATCATCCGATCCACCATCAACCTTGGGGCCTTCGTAGCTGACGATTAGTCTATCGCCGTTTCGCTGATGGGTAATATACTTGCCCCAATTCGGATCGAATCTGACGGGGTCAATATATTCATCGCCATCGCCGCCATCATCGCCCAGCCTACGACCAACAGTCAAAGGAGTTATCCCATAGACCAGCAGGCCGTCGCCCTCATTGCCGATGGTGAGAATTTCATCGTGGGAGCTTCCCTGTTCAACGGTAACGTCAAAGAACGCTGGAACCACGCTTATATCGGGATTGCCCTCTTCCCTGGGCGTGGCGCCCGAGACGACCACGGCATCGATATACCATCCAGGATATTGGACGCTGCCGTCGGTGGCGAATCGTAGACGGAATTTAACCGCTCTCCCTGCATAGTCGCCGATATTGAATACGGCCTCCTGCCAGTCACCCGATGATCCGGAATAACCCGGCTCGCCGTCCAGGGCAACCACATCGGGATCCGGGTAATCGCCCTCTGGAAGGATCAGCTCCCAGCTATATCCACCGTCGAACGAAATCGAAACATTGCCGCCATCGTAGTTCGATTCGGTCTCATACCAGTGATAGAAGCTAAAGGCTGCGGAGGGGTCTTCGATTGTATAGTATCCTGTTTCGAGGCCATCGTCGACATTAATAGGATAATCGCCGGAAAGGACGGTGCCCCAGACCTTGCTGCCATCATAAGCCCCACCGGGCCCTGAGGTGGGCTCGCCCCATTCCCAGACACCCTCGCCGACCCAGCCGCCATCGCTATACTCAAACGATTCTATCGATCGAAGGACGAATTGCAGATCCTTTGTATAGCCGCCGGATGCCTCAACAGCCAGATCAAAAGCCACTGAATGACCGACTGGGTACTCTGAATTGGCGACGATTATAAAGACATCATCGGAATTATCGCCGATCCCGCCGGAAGGATCTAAATCGCCGAAGGAGCCATCAGCATCGGTGATCGTAACATATTCATCATCTTCAGATATGGCGCCGGTAACCGAACCCGCCAGACACGAACCGTTGTTTATCAAAGTTACAATCATCTCAACCGTCTCACCGGCTTCAAAGATACCGTTGCCGTTCCCCTGGTCGTCGTTAATATAGACTTCTGCGAATTCAACATCTGGAGCATGTGCGGTCAGGGTAAAATGGCTGGTCCACGTCGTATCCAGGTCGCTGGTTATCTCCATCTCGAAGGAGATAACGCGGCCGTCGGGAATATCTATGGAAACCTCAAAAGCGTAGGCGTCCGGCACGAACGCCGTTCCAAAATCGCCCTCGATGTCGCCGAATGATTCGCTATCATCGGTGATCGTGATATACTGATCTGCGGAGGAGATAGTTGCCGAAACGTCGAAGGCGGAATCAGGACCAACATTCATCAGTTGCATCCCCAGCAGTATACTTTCACCGAAATCAACCAAGCCGTTGTTGTTGCCGTCGATATCGTTAACGAAGCAGGAGTCAAATACTACAAAAGGTCCTTGGGGAGCGATAACCTGAACGGTGGTTATATATGGTTCCCGATTCTGGGCGCTAATTACCAGATCCGCAGCGCCCGGCTCATCGAAGGGGACAATCTCCATTACCACGATACCGGATTCATCCACGTGGGCGGCCCCGTGAAGAACGCCGTCCTTGGAAAATCCTATATATGAGAGAGGCTCGGCCTCAACTGTAAAGGTAGTTGCGCCCAGGGTGATCACCTCGTCATGCTCAACAACGTTAGGCGACGGCACGCCCAGGTAGGTCATGACCGAGGGGTCGCCCATGAGATGGTAGATCTCCCAGTAGTAGTCACTCATGCCGCTGCCGGATTCCTCCACCGCCATGTTGCCGCAGAAAATCAAAGCGTCGTTCACTATATAATAATCCGTGAGACGCTCGCCGTGATCATGGAAAACACCGTCGTATGCCCCTAAGCCGGTGTCTTCGTATCGCGGGCCGTTGCCGATGATCGGGCCATAGCCGACCCCCCACCAGTAATCCTCGTCCCAGTAGGTGGAGTTTGAGCCGCCGATATAGCCGATAGCGCCCTTGTTCTCCACCTGCAGCCAGACCTCCCCCACGCAGGGAGTCGAATAATCGTCGCCAAAGGTATTCGTCAGGCAACAGTTGCCGATGGCCAGAGGATACTTATGAGCGTTGGTCAAACCGTTGACATCGCCGGAGGAGAACGACGGATTGGACCAGCCGCCGTGCGACCCGTGAGCCGTGTAGTTGATAAAACCGACACCTTCATCGACCGTCTGGATGATGGCCGCCGCCGCCCCCGGATCGGCCGAGGCCGGATACAGCCAGGTATTGGAGTAGATGCCATGGTCGGAATTGAAATAAAGATTGACCCCGTAGTTTATCTGGCCGTTACCATAAGTCGGGGCATTCCAGGCGTCTACTCCGGCGATCATGGTTACCTCGCCCAAAAAACCCGGATCGGGCATGAGATACCGTTCATACTCCAGCGTCTTGTCGATCTGGGGCTGCAAAAGAGAAGGATTCTGAGCCGAAAATCGTCCATAGTAGATCTCCGGAATGTGGTCGTTGGTATACTCGCAGAAATCGAGATCGGAGATATGGTAGCCATGGGAAAAGGCCGGTATCTGCTGATCATCACCTACCAGCAACACGAACGACGGCGCCGGGTCCTCCGGAGGATCGCTGTCGTTGTAAAGACCCTGGATGTAGCTCCTTATGGCTGAATTCGAAAAGCCGATCTCATCGGTGTAAGCCGTGATGACGTTAAATCCTTTCCGGGTCTTCCATTCAATAAAAGGCTGCAGTTGCGACTCGAACATCCGGTCGGATATTATGACATACTTGACCGGATAGCTCACCAGATCGTCTAAAAGCTGCGGCGGTTGATAGTTGATGATCTGAGCGTAAACCGGCTCATAGAAGGGAGAATAATAATCCCGGCGCATCTGATAGGTCAGCGACCAGTCCGGATGAAGATAATCGACCCGAATCACTAAACGCTTGTAGACCCGGATGGAGTTTGCAACCGGATCATACTCCAACGGGGCCATGGAGACCATCCCCAGACGCAAGGCCCGCATGATGCCGACATCGGATGTCTGCGTCAGGGGCAGGCTGTAATAGCCGCTCCTTCCATAGAGCTCCTGATTATACTCGAAGGGAACCTCCGCCGGATCCTGAGACTTCGATAGCGACGGCTGAACCGGCATGATCGGAACCGTCAGGCCGTAGTCGGCCAGAAAGATCTCCTCCATCTCCGATTCGGTAACCTCGGCCTGTAACTCGCAGCCGAAAGGTACGGACAAAAGACGGTTGACCATCGGCAGGTTCGGCTCCCCGATCCGGTGGGAGCGGCTGAAACCCTCAACCGCCAGCAGAACGAAATCGCCCTCCGCGGTAGAGACCGGTTGAAAATGAAGCGAGCCGATATCGACCCGCAGCGACAACCCCCTTTCGTCCTGGTTCAGAAGTGTAACGCCCGAGGGGGCGTCTCCGAGCTGCACAACCTGACCGGCGCTGGCCCAACCGCAAAAACCAGCGCCTAAAACCAGCGCTAAAAACATCCTCAAAATCAATACCCGCAAAATAACCTCCATTGCTTTAACAATTAGCACCATCTACAGCCGCTTTGAACCTGCGGCTTTCAATATAATAATAATAAAATATATGAATTAGTCAATCCATAATGTTCCCCAATAGATAATTGCCAGGATCTTTCAATTCACCCTTCAGCTTATTCCCGAACAACACCGGATAGCGCCGCCCGCAAGGATATCAGATGCGCCTGATTAAAATGCCTTGCGAAACGGAAAGGCATCTGCTACTATATTGTTAGAGCATCCAAAACGCTCTTTGAACACAGATTGTCAGCAGGCCAGGGAATCTGATAAAAATATCTGAATCTTGAACCGTAATTCGTAGTAAATCTCAGGATGATTTAACAGGCTTTTGACGATATAAAACGATGGCTTTTCAACATATTACCCCATCCCTGCACCAGTCATGAAAATACTCGGGCTCTCACCAAGCAGGATTTTTTCCGGTTTTGAAACATCATTTTTTGACGCTCTGGCGGCTTATGATCAAACTATAAAACATATCGAGGTTGAATTGCCGATTTTTAAGATATACTGCACGGCCAGGAGCTTCTATCCCGGAAAAAAGAAATGGGCGCTTAAAAGAGATCTTCAATATCATACTTCGATATCGGCTTTCAAAAGGAAGTCGGCGTTCGCCCGGAAGAAAATAAGGCAATATCGGGGAGATGCTGATATTATATACCAGATCGGAAGCCTGTGGGATCCGATTGAGGAGGGGATAAGCCTGCCGTTTTTTCTCCAGGTCGATTATACTTCTTTGCTTTCCAAGAAAAGAAACAGCGAATGGAAGAGAAAACCGGGTAAGGAAGAAGAGTTCTGGATTAGAAAAGAAACGGATCTTTATAACAAGGCCGTAAGAGTATTGACCACTACCGAGAATGCCAGACAATCTATTATCAATGATTACGGCATCCGACCCGAAAAGGTCGTGACCGTGGGCGCCGGCGTGAGCGCTCCCTATGATAAATTACAACCCGATAGATTCCCCGATTACGCAGCGAAGAAAATACTCTTTGTCGGCAAAGGATTTAAAGGGAAGGGATTGGATACGCTCCTTTCCGCTTTCAGCAAAGCAAAGACAGCTGTTCCGGATGCACAGCTAACGATTATCGGGCCGACAAACCTGGATATTCAGGGCGAAGGTCTGAATTATCTGGGCAGGATTACTGACAAAGACAAAGTGAAAGAAATTTACTATCAACATTCGCTATTCGCCATGCCCTCAAGATTTGAACCCGTGGGCCAGGTCTTTCTGGAGGCTATGTCATGCAAACTGCCGTGTATCGGAACCACCGCCGATGCCATGCCTGAACTCATAGATCATGGCAGAACAGGTTTCACCATAGAGCCCGGGGACAGCAGGACCCTGGCGGAATACCTGGTCAAAATACTGAAAAGCCCCGTCCCGGCGAGTGAAATGGGAAAAGCGGGATTCGAAAAGTTAAGATCTAATCACGTATGGCCCGTAGTGGGAAAAAGGATCTATGAAATTTTCCGCTCTTATGCCGCTCAGCCTGCAACCTTGATAAACGATACCAACCTCTGATTCCTGGATCATAAGAGAATTCGTTCGATAAAAAGAAGGCCGTGATCTCCACGGCCATCCTGCAGCATAAGATAAGTTTATATTCGCTTTTATCTTATCACCATGACCTTATCCCTGGAATAGCCGTTTTCGTATTCGACTATATAAAGATATACACCGGAGGCAAGCTCTCTACCATTGTCGTTCTTGACATCCCAGACCCAGCTATCGGGTCCGATGCCTTCGACTTCCCTTACAATTTTGCCGGAAACTGTGGCAATAGTTAATCTGGATTCCGGCGGCAGGTTGGCAAAGATTATACTCGTGTGGCCCTCGGAAGCCCTGAAAGGGTTGGGATAGGGATGGATATCCAGAGAGGCGCTGAAGGCAATGGGCGCAGTCCAGATAGTGTTATCCGAACTGATACGCCAGTAATAGGTTATACCATTTAAGAGAGGTTCGGTGATCTGCCATTCGGTATTAATATCCGGGTTTGCCTGGACCGGCCCGGACTCCACAGCCAAGCCAAAGCTTGCGTTATCGTCCACCTGGAAATAAACCTCCGCGATATCGGGCACATATTCAACTATAAACACCGGTCTGTTCGTCTGGACGGCCTGGCCCTGCAGCGGAAATATGCAGTTTGAGCTGGCAAGCGTCTGGCTAACGCCTGTAAGGATATTGAAAGCCACCATCTGAGACCAGTTGCTGGTATCCGATTGATCGGAGGCCACGGCGCGGCAACGCCAGAAATAGCTGAAATCTTCCGACAGCTCGCCGAATGTGGCCGAAGCGGTCGAATCAGCCAGCAGATCCACTTCTATCCTGGGATTCGGGAAATTCTCAACGGTATCCAGCGCGAACTCATAATACACCGGCAGATAAGAATCGACGGCTAAAGAGATCACCTCAACTGAGGCGTTAGCCGAATCGACCAGGGTTTCCAGGGGCAACGGCACCGTAATGCCGCAGGCAAATGAATTAGGAACATTGGATAAGGGAGCGCCATTGCCGGCTTCATCGTAAGCCTTTATTCCGAAATAATATGTCTCGCCCTGGTCTAATCCATCAACAGTGAAAGTCTGAAAAGTCCCCGATTCCAGAGGAGCCGGCGGATCCAGCACGGGGGTAGCCGATGGCCAGTTTATTTCGGTGATCGGCGCGGTTGAGTATTTGATGACATAATAGGTAGCAGTCCCGATATTTTCATCGTCGCCCGGCGCCGTCCAGGACAAATCGACTTCACCATGCTCATTCCCGGGCACCGCATCCAGGTCATCGACCCTGCCGGGCGCCGTGATATCCTCCGGAGGATCTTCACCGGAAGTATTCGACAGAATCAGGACGGGTGGCGCCGAGGTGGCCGTAACCGTATAGGAAACAATCGTGCTGTCATTGTCTTTTTTCGCCTTCAATGTGAAATCGTTATACACCGAATCATAGTGCGTGGTGCCGACCCATCTGTCATAATCATAATTAACGACCCCGGCCACAAATCCCTGCGAATTTGAGGTTCCCGCGAGCACCGAATCTCCGTAATTATTCACAGCCCAGACGGAGGCGCCGGGAACCGGGAGATCGTTGTTGCCGTAAATATATACTATCAGTGTCTTTTGGTGAAGAGCATCCTTTGTGCCAACGCCGCTGAAATTCATAGCGTTGCTATCCAGTCCGCCGTCATATCCAACATAGACGACGTCTCTGATAATATTATTGATAGCGACCGTACCGGCATAACCGATACCCACCACACCCTTCCAGTCATAACCGTTCGCGAATTTGGGCTCCAGCCACTCAAGCGTATCACTCACAAATGACCAATTACCAACCCCACCATTTGGCCCTATCGCCGATAACCCGATGACTGTTCCATTGGAGACGTAATGGTTATTATATGATATCAGATCAGACCCGCGGGAATCTCCATCGCTGGCAGAGGCGTAAACCCCTCCCCAGCCGTCGCCGAACCCGCCCGTGGTATCGCCTATAGCAACGAAGGTATTATTATAGACTTGAACATCGGTCGTCTCGTCATAGAAATTCATACTCTGAAAAGCAGCCGCTTCCGATCCTATATGAGTTGTTGACGATAGGGTATCGGCCTTGACTTCTACGTAATTGTCATGTACGCGGACGTGCTTTAAATAGGCCATTTGCCCCGGTTCTCCTTCACGCAGTCTGATTCCTCGGGTCGCCGGCCTCTGCCCATCATCATCAGAAGGTCCGTTTGAAACCCTCACGTCGTTGTAGGCTATTACGATGGGGTCCGCCGCCGTTCCATCGCAGGCTGAAAGGATAATCCCTCTACCGCCCTCGTAGCCGTCCCGACAGCGAATCGTATTATATGTGGCGCGGCTGCCCGGCTGAGCAAAGCCCAGGCCTATCATATAAGGATTATCAGCGCTCCAGCATACGCCGCCCGAGGGCCTTGTATAATTATCGTTATGAGCATTTCCCCACAGGACGCATGAATCGACATAAGATTTATCGTATACGAGAATTCCGGTGTGAGGACAACTGTCGATCACCACGTTATGCACCCAATAATTATAATCGCCTTCTCCCACAGACCCGTAGCCGAGCTTCATGACGGCGGCGCTATTCTGGCAGCGATTGGAAAAAGCGTTTACGAAACTGGTCCAGTTTCCACCCCTGATCTCCAGATTGTAGGTTCTGAAAACGGTCGAGGTATGCTCGATCCCGATGCAATCGAATCCCTTGACATGAACATTGCAATCGTAAATTTGTACGTCGTGGACACCCCTCACTCGAATGCCATCACAATAGGAGCCGGCAGCCGAATGCTGGATTATGGTCAGAGAGTCTATTTTGATATTATAGGGCCTGTTAGCAGAGCCATCGCCCATATCGATCCCGTAGACGCTATTGCCGCCACCTGTATTAAAGGTGACCGTATCACCCCGTCCTCTTATGTAAATATCGTGAATACCCGCCGGGATAATTATGCCGCTGCCGGTCGTGCTAAGATTATTGCTCAATACCAGCGTGTCGCTGCTGCTCGATATCGCATAGGGCAATGAGCTTATCGTGCGTTGCGCTCCATACGCCATTGAGGAAAGAATAACAACATTCAATAAAAGAATTAATATTGTCCGAATCGTTCTCTCATCTTTATACCTGGTGTATGAAAAATCAATCATATTCCCTCCCCGGCTTATGCGGTTCATTGAAGTTTTTCGCTCTCCTCAGCCTTTGCCCAATATCGAAAAGCGTAATCTCACAGCCTCCCCTATATAATAAGAGGATCCGATATTCCAGAAGATTCCGTAGATTTTCCAGCTTGACGCTTTTCTCTGATCTGTTATCGGCAAAGAAGATTTTGTAATTAGAGATCTGCAGGGCCACTTCTTCGCCGCCGCTTCCCATATTTTGTTGATCACATCCCAACCGAATGCAAAAACAATACCGTTTCCCTGCTAAATATCCGTCATCGTAACCCATATATCATTAACTACTTAGCCCGGTCAAATCCGGACGTCCGGGCTGTCACGGGCTCCCCGTGGCCCGAATCTGAACATTCAGTTTTTTTATTAAACAATGGTATTCAGCGGCGCTCATCCTGCTTCGCTGTCATCAGCTGCGACGCACTTTAAGAAGACCTTTTCATACACAGCCACCATTGAGGCGATACCGTACTTGAAAGCCACCTCCGCCTTACCCGCCGCTCCAGCGCGCTGCCTTAATTCTTTATCTTCGATTAAATCCGTTAATAACTCAACAAATTTCTCCAGGTCGCCAGGCGGGAAGAGAAATCCGTTTTCCTTCAACGCCTCGATATTCCCTCCGACCTCAGTGGCGACCACCGGAAGACCGGCCGCCAGATATTCCAATATAGAATTTGAAAAACTCTCGCCATCCGTAGTTAAACAGGCAATATCCATCGATGCCAGATACGGAACCACATCTTCAACAGCGCCGATCAGAGAAACGGTGTTCTGGAGCTCTAATTCTTCGATCCTTCTTTCAATGTTTGGGCGATACGGCCCCTCGCCCAGGATTATAAAGCGTGTTTCAGGATAGCTTTTTCGGACTATGGCTGCTGCATCCAGAAAAAGCTCAAAGTTCTTATCCTTTCTCATATGTGATACCATACCCACCAATATTTGCGACTCGCCTATTCCCAGATTCTTGCGGGCTTCTCGGCGATCGTCATCGTTAATAATATCGAAACGTTTCATGTCGAGACCGTTATATATTACACTTATCTTGTCCGGATCTATGTCCTCGTATCTGCTGATCGAGTCTTTTGTCGCATGACTATTCGCAAGATACCTCGTAGCGAAATATTTCAAGAATCTAAATACTAATAAAAGCTTTTTCTCGCCCCAGAAGCCCGGCCCCAGATTTCTCCGGCAAACGATAATATTTTTTATGTTGGCCAGACGCGCCGCCAGAACTCCGAAAATATAGCCATCATTGAAATAGGTCTGGACGATCTGGATATTGTGGGTTTTACAATATCTTCTGAACTCCAGCATTTTCCCAACAACGCCAATGCTGAGCAGGCCTTTTACGTTCAGTGTTTTTACAGGAAAATTCAAACGGCTTTTTCTCAGCCAGTCGGTATCTCTAAGGCAGACCAGATGGACACCAAACCTTGTCTTATCCAGGCCGTCCAGCAGCATCAGCAATTGACCTTCGGTGCCGCCATTCGAGCCCCACATTCTATCGATAACAAAAGCGATATTTACCCTATTATCCATCTGGAGAACAGCTTAAGCCTTCGATACGTCCGTATATGCTCAAGACCAAACCTTCTCGCCCCCCTTAATGCCGGAATATTAGATTTCGCAACCCCCGATAAGGGTTTGTAACCTTCCCGTGAATATTTGTTAAGTTTATAAGCCAGCATGTAGGTGTACAATCCCATACACCCGTATATCGGTGAAGCTAAAGCATCGCTGAAAATTACCTCATCGCTTCCGGGTTTGATCGACAGGTTGTGATCTCTCCAGAAATCCTCGCCAAAAAGACTCCAGCTCAAATAGACAATCTTTCCGTCGTGGATGGCGGCGAGACAGTGGGCATTTTTTTCAAACCGTTTCAATATGGTTTCGTATTTTTCCGAGCCTTCTTTCGCGCAATAAAATGTAGCGATCGATCCCAACTCCTCGACACCAAGCATCTTCACCGCCACATCGATTTTTGGAGAGGGGAGTATTACCGGCTCCCCATCGTGTCGAAACAAGTAGAACTCTCGGTAATCAATTACAGATCGAAATGCCGACACAAAAATCTGCTTCAACAAACCCATCCAGCCTTTTTCACTCAGGATGCCGATGATCTTTAACTTATGATACTGCAATCTCCGGTTCCCCAGGATAGCTCTCGTGATTTTTCTGCTTTTAATCCCCTCAATAAATTTCGTAAGCATAAAATCAAAGCGCTGGCTGTACAATATGATCTGAAAATTAGCATAAGACCTGTTGGTCAGTAACCTCTTGTATTCCGCAGCTCCCCTCGAAAAATCCAGATCGAACCCCTGCCTGATAAGAAGCTCTGTCTCCAGTATAACCAGCAGGCTGCCGGGAGACCTTCGACTCAGATATTCGTTGTGCCCCAGCGTGTAATGGTAAATCGTGTTTTCATATTCGAAATTAAAGGAATAGGCGACCGGAAGCGGGCCGTTTTTAAGCGCTATAAAACAGATCCTGTTTTGAGGAAATAGCACCTCGACAAGCTCCTGGTAGAATTTGCGCTGCCCGGGGTCGAGAAATTTACTCGGCGTCGGAGTGGCCGCCCATCTGTTGATATGAAGTTGAAACAGGTCTAATAATTCACTTTGAACCTTTCCCGGATTATCAAGCCTGGTGATATCAAGTCCTCCGGAATCGTTGAAACGGTTAATTGATCGTCTCATGCTATGGCTTCTTTTAATCTTGAATTTCGACCGATCCTCCTTTCCGCCCTCGTAAACGTAGGCCAGGCAGGTTTCAATCTGTCTGGTTGTAAAAGGCCATTTGCCTGTCCCAAGGTATACTTGAAGGTGAGAAAGAGTCGATGAGCGTTCCGAAATCTGGTCGAGTTCAACTCTGAACCAATCTTTCCTGTTTCGATAAAGATACCCCGCTACATGCTCAACGATCAATTTTTTGTCTTCACCGATAAAGTCGCCGTAATCCACATTCGGCGTGCCGATAAATTTTATCACCTTTACGGTTCTTCCCAGTCTTTTGCTTTTCTCGAGCATTAACGGGGCAACGCCTATGATTTCGGCATCCGATTTAACCACCAGCACATACAGCTCTCTGTCATCACCGAAGACCTTCCACCATGTACGAAGCCAGTCGAAAGTCAAAAATATATTTCTAAAATCGCTTTTTGCCAGAAGCTGATCCCAGACGGTTCTCAGTCCGTCAAGACCCTCCAGCGTTTCTATTTTCTCTACCGAGATCATCGATCATTCAATTTCATAATGCGATCTTTGTCTTAAAAACCTGCCGAATTTCCCAATGAATTCCATGGTACCTGAAATCGCCAGTTTGAATTCCCACATCTTCATACCATTGAAAATATTGAAACGTTTCAATTCATATCTATCAAACCCAACATCGTTGAGACCCTCCGTCGATGTCAGCGCACAACCGAAATGCGAACTCACTCTACCCTTAACCTCGCCATTGAAAGACCCATTGGGATAGGCAAAAGCCGTTACCGGTTTTCCGATGTGATTTTCGATGATCCTCTTCGAATCCAGAATCTCTCTTTCCATTACATCATGGGGCAGCTCCGGCAAAATCTCATGATTCACCGTGTGAGCGCCGAATTCCATCAAATCATCTTCGCTCAACCTATCTACATCATCCCAATCGAGGCTTTGAAAGATGCTGTAATCATATTCGGAAACCCCGCTCTCCAGCCTGCGGCCGATCTCTTCAATTATCCTATTTTTCTCCTCATAGTCCAGCTTTTTCAACTCGAAGCAGATCCGGCCCTTGGCGTGATAACGTTTCAGACTATCGCTCAGATCGATCCGTCCGAGGCCGAAGTCCGTCAGGTCCAGATGGTTCCTTCCGGTGGATTGCAATACCGACGAAATATAGTCGGTCCAGAGTATCCCCCCGTAACGCTGATCCTTGTCCACAAACGAGGTCGTCAGGAAAACTATGGATGGTATGTCATAAGTTTTCATAATCGGATAGGCGCGGGTGTAGTTGTTTTTAAAGCCGTCGTCGAACGTGACGACTATCGAATAATTATGGTCATCAAAATTATTTCCTGAGATTTTAACAGCTTTTTCCAGAGCGATAGGATTGCAACGCCGGCGAATATATTTCATCTGCCTTTTAAATTCGTGGGCCGGCACCTGAGTCCAGTTAATGATCTGCTTATCCGTAATCCCATGGTACATCAGGATTGCGATTTTCCGCCGGTTTAAATACCTGAACAATAACCAGATCCCGGACCAATAAAGTAAAGCGAAGACAAATCTTTTCAATGTATTCATGGACATCAATGATGTTTTCTTTCTTCACCGCCGACCAGATTATATATCCCGGCCAGTTTCTGCATTTGTGTCTCGAACGAAAAGCGGCTGACGATGATCTCAAAAGCTGAACTTACGATCTTATTTTTATTCTCACTTCCCCCGAAAAATCTCAAAATAGCCCTCGCCAAGGCCGTTTCATCGGCAGGTGGTACCAGAAATCCGCTTTCCCCATCAATTATCAGCTCCGGCACGCCGCCCACCATTGTGGCAATTACAGGCAGCCTCAAAGCCATGGCTTCCAGCACGATATTGGGCAGCCCCTCGGAAAGCGAGGGATTAATCAAAACCTCGGCACCCTTGAGGCAACCTATCAGATCCCTTTCAAAACCCGGACATAAAATATGATTCTCCAGGCCCCTTCGAGCAATTGCTTTTCTCACTCTCCCCAGCTCCGGGCCGTCTCCGAACAGGACGAAGCGCAACGAGCTGTTTTTCTCGAGCGCCAGGGCGGCCGCTCTTACCAGATAGATATGCCCTTTCTCCCGGCTGAATCGACCGCCGCATATGCAAATAATCGAATCCTCAGGGAAGCCGAATCTTGTATGCAGGTCAATTTTCGGGAATGCGGCGATTCTATCCGGCTCCATGGCATTGTGGACTACAGAAATTTTGCCTGCCGGTACCAGTATACGGAGCAGCTTATTTTTCTGCGATCCGGATACCGCCACCATGTGATCCGAAAACCGAACGATAATCTTATCGAGAAGATGGTATATTTTCACCTTGAGGCTCTCGGCCGTCCAGCCCCGTGAAAACGCAATCCATTTCGTATCTATGCCGATCGATGCCAGAAAGCCGATCAGGTGAGTGCGGTAATCATGAGTGCACAGAATACGTATCTTATTGCTGATTAGATATCCTCTCAGCAATCTCACGGCTTTCGGATCATAGGCATTCTTAACATCGAATGCATAAGTAGCGATGTCATCATCACCAATAACCTCGAGAAACTCGGGCCTCTTTCCGCTCTCGTTAAATGACCCTATGACCACATTGAATTTAGATTCCCGGGCCTGAAGGGCGTGTAGATGTAACTGACGTTCGGGGCCCCCGTAGAAATTAGAGGCTCTGAGATGAAAGATATTCATCGCCCGTTTACAACCGCTATTATGTAATCGCTATACCTTTTCCCCAGCTCTTCCCAGCGATAATATTTCTCAACGAGCATTCTGCCGTTTTCCCCGATTCTCCTCGAAAGATCTGCAGTCTCAAGACAATCGACCACCGCCCTGGCGAATTCTTCCGCTCCATCGCTGATGATTATCTCTTCCCCGTGCTTTGCGCGTAATCCCTCGGCACCGATCGAGGTTGAAACGACCGGTTTTTTCATGGCCAGAGCTTCCAGTATTTTTACCCGCGAACCTCCACCGATGCGCAGCGGAACTACATATACACCGGCCCTGGCTATATAGGGCCTGACATCGTCAACAGTGCCGGTTACGTTGACGCTGTCAAGTTTGCCCAGCTTCAGGACACTTTTTGACGGATTGCGTCCGACTAAAAAAACCTTAATTGACGGTTTTCTCTTTCTGATC